>JAIYAJ010000129.1 GCA_027489105.1 Zymomonas sp.
CGCTATAGCTGTGGTCCGAGCAGTGCCGGCGGGCGAGGGTGACAGTGCCGAAGTCGGCGCCGGCGATGCTGGTACCGCGCCCGATCGCCGAGAAGATCAGCCGGCTTTCCTTGACCGTGGCGACGGCGTCGAAGCGGCGGCCGAGTTCGCGGACGAGCGCCATGTCGCTCTTGCCCGCCTGCGAGAGCAGGGGGATGGCCTGCGAGGCCAGTTCGGGGGCAATGCCGAGCTGCAGGCCGTTGCGGCCGGCGATGTTCTCGAGGATCCTGCCGAGGGTGGTATCGCGCCAGCTTTCCTCGCGGCGGATCCGATAGTCGCCGGTCAGGTCGGCCGACCGCGCCCGGACGGTGACCTTGTCGGGCGGGCCGCTATGGCCGACCTCGTCGACCTTGAAGCTGCCCATGCGGACGAGGCCGAGCGCTACGTCGCGGCCGCGCGACCAGCCCAGCTCGACCGAGAGCAGCGCCCCCTCCTTCGGCAGATCGAGGCGGCCGTCTTCGTCCTGCAGCTCGAGGCGCAGCTCGTCGGCCTCGCCTTCGCGACGCTGCGAGAGGGACAGCATGATCAGGCGGGGCCGAATGCGATCGGTGAGATCCGCGCCGTCGAGGGTGACGCGCCAGGCGGGGACGTTCGTATCGCGCGCCGAGGCGGCCGAGAGGAGATCCGCGCGCGCCATCAGTCGACCCGGCCGAGATCGATGGTGAAGTCGATCTTCCGCGCGATGCCATTGTCGATGAAGTGGCTCGAGCGGGTGTCGAGGCCCCGAATGACATAATGGCCGATGACGTTGCCCAGGCCGTCGACCAGCGCATATTCATCGCCCTGCGCGCCCATTTCCTCGATCCGCGCGATCGAGGAGGCCTTGCCGGCGATCTGCGGGACGAGCGTGCCCTGGATCGATACCTCGTCGCTATCGGGTCCGAGGAACTGGTTTTCGGGCAGGGCACCGAGGCGCGGCGCGCCTTCGTGGCGCCACGCGATGCGGCGACGGATCTCTTCATAGGGCAGGGTGCCCATTTCGAAGACGAACATGCCAAGGGCCATTAGCATGGTCAGTCGTCCCGATAGTGCGAGCGAGCCTCGACGCGCTCGAGGCGGCGGATCTCTTCCAGGACGCGGCGCGCGAAGGCCTCGGGATCCTGCGCGGTCGACGGCATGGCAAGATGGAGATGGTAGGTGTTGCCGCCGGCGGCCGGCGCCGGCCGCGCGGGTTGTGCCGCCAGGTTGGGGATGGCGAGACGGGTGAAGGCTGGCGTAGCGGCGATCGGCGCGGCCGAGATCGCGCCGGCGGCCGCAACGGTGCGCGCCAGGCGGCGGACGCGGTCGACCGGGCGGGGCGCGCCGCGATCGACGCCGACCGCCAGGCCATCGGCCATATAGCCGCCGAGGGCCGCGAAGACGCGGCTCGGCGACCGGATGCCGAGGACGTTCTTGAGCGCGGCGACAGCCTTCGTGCCGAGCTTCATGATGTGCCGCACCAGGTTCATCGGGTTGAGGCCGTTGATCAGGCCGGTCAGCATGTCGGTCCCGATCTTGCGGAAGTCGAGCGAAGCGAGCCATGCTTTGGCCCGGGTGAAGACGGCTTTGATCTTGTCCCAATTGGCATAGATCGCCACGACGGCCGCGATGAGGAGGAGGACCAACAGGGTGAAGGGCGAGGCAGTCATGCCAGCCCACAACATTCTGAGTCCTATTCGGACCATGCCAATTGATTTGGTGAAATAGGCCCAAGTCGTGATGAGCGTGCCGCCGGCAATGGCCAAGGTCCCACAGGCCACCAGCAGGGCCGCCAGGCCAGCGGCGAGCGTGATCACAGCGGACGAAAGACGAGGATTTGCGTTTGCCCAGGCTGTGAAGCGCAGCGCGACACCCGCGACCATATCCTGAAGCAGGCTCAGCCCGGGTGAAAGGCGTTGCCCTACCGTGATCGAAAGTACATCCATCGACGCGGCGAACCGGGCCTGACTGGCGGCTCCGTCCCGCATGCGCTCGGTGAAGTCGCCTTCCACAGTCCCCGAGGCGGCTAGCGCGTCGCTGCGAATCTTCCGATACATGTCCATGTTGGCGATCAGCGGCCGCAGGGCCTGCTGGACCTGCATGTCGCCGAACAGGAAGGAGATGCGCGACTGGTCGCCGCCAAGGGCGCGGTTGGTCAGCTCGGCGATTGCCTCGATCGGGGACTTGCCGGCGGCGGCAGCGCGCTTCAGCTCGGCCGGCAGATCGACGCCGAACTGCCTGAAGTTCTTGATCGTGTCCTCGGTGTTGATCTTGGCGAGGAGGTTCTGGAGGTTGTTCGCTGCGGTGCCGCTGTCACCGGTGCCCTTGCGGACGATCTGCAAAGCGGCGCCCATGTCGGCCACTGCCCCGAGACCCTTTTGACCAAGCGCCTGCATCGAGGCGGTCAACATCGGGAAATGCGTCGCCATATCGCGCATCTCGAAGGAGCCGGCCTTGCCCGTTGCCGCCATGATATCGAGCTGGCGCGAGACCTGCGCAGCCGGGACCTTCAGATTGTCCATGCCGGCATAAACCGACGATGTCAGGTCGGTCATTGAGGCCTTATAGGCTGTCGCCGCCATGCCGATCGGGCGGATGGCAG
>JAIYAJ010000335.1 GCA_027489105.1 Zymomonas sp.
ATCGTTGCCGGCCAGCACGATCGTGGCGGGCGGCAGGCCCGACAGATCCTTTGCCCGGATCGGCGCGGCGAGTTCGCTCGGCTGCGCGTCGCCGATATAGGCCCTCCAGAAGAAGGCCATCATCTCGTTCGACAGGAAGCCGCCCGCCGCATTGGCGCGGTAGGAGCCATTGTCGAAATCATTGTCGATCACCGGATAGAACAGCACCTGTGCCAGCGGGGCATGCGGCTTGCCGCGCAGCGACAGGGCGGTCGCCGCAGCGAGATTGCCCCCGGCACTGTCACCGATCACCGCATAGCGGCTGCGATCGACCCCGAAGCTCGCGGCGCGCGCGGGCAGGCCTTCGACCGCCGCGACGCAATCGAGCAGCGGCGCGGGAAAGGGATGCTCGGGCGCCAGGCGATAGCCGACCGACAGCACGGCGCAGCCGGCCTCCTGCGCGATCTTGCGCGCCAGCCCGTCATGCGTCTCCAGCGTTCCGACGACCCAGCCGCCGCCATGGAACAGGACCGCGACCGGCAGCGTCTCGCCCGGCTTCGGGTGATAGAGGCGGGCGGGCAACGGCCCGGCGGCACCGTCGACCTCGACGTCGCGGACCTCGGCAACCTCGACCGGCGGCATGGGCATGGGATTGTCCATCATCGCCCGCATCGCGTTCGCCTCGAGCGGATCCGGCAAAGCGAAGCCGCTGGCGGCCATGGCATCAATCATTTGCTGCAAGGCTGGATCGATCATTCTATTCCCTCTCCTGATGCTGGACCTGATGCCCGAAGAATATGACGACATGCCCGGCGTGCTCGCCGCGCTGTTCGCGAGCCTGCTGGACGAAGAACCATGGGCTGCCTTTCTCGGCCGCCTGTCGAAGGCGTCGGGCGCGACCTGGGTCACGCTGATCCTGACTCCGCGATCGGCCGAGCAGCCCGGCATGATCCTGACGCCCAATGCCGATCCCGGTGTCGGCGCCGACTATAGCAGCCGCCTGTTCGCCGACGATCCCTTCATCGGCCTGCCCGACGGCAAGGTCGAGCATTTCCGCGACTTCGTCTCGGCGACGATGCTCGACCGCAAGAGCGCCTTCCGCGAGTTCGTCGAGCATACCAGCGACGAGATTCTCGGCGTCGACATCGGCGAGGCGAGCCGGCTCGAACTGCGCCTGCGCCTCACCCGCGCAGCCGACCAGCCGCGCTTCACCCTCGAGGATCGCCGAAAGCTCGAGAAGATCGTACCCCATCTGCGCATCGCGCTGGCGCTGTTCGAGCGGATTGCTTCCGGCGAGACCGAGCAGCGCATCTATGCGGGCGCGGTCGCGCAGATGGCGGTCGGGTTGATCATCCTCGACCGCAAGGGCAAGGTTCTGCGGCTCAATGCGCCCGCCTCGACCATATTGGCGGAGCAGGACGGGATCGCGCTGCGCAACGGCGCGCTGACTTTCGACGATGCCGCGCTCGGCCGGCAATTGCAGGACCGCCTCGCGCGCGGCGAAGACGGCGCGCCCATGACGATTCGGATCGAGCGCCCCTCGGGCACCGGCGATCTGTTGCTGGTCGCCGGACAGGCGCCTGCCCCCGACTTCATCTCGGCCGGCGGCGGCCCCGCGCTGGTGCTGTTCCTGACCGACCCGACCCATGGTCCGCGCATCTCGGCCGAGGCGATCCGCGATCTGCTCGGCCTGACTCAGGGAGAAGCCGCCGTCGCCGCGCATCTGGCGGAAGGCCTGGCGCCGGCCGAAGTGGCGGCACGGCTCGGCATTTCGGCCAACACCGTGCGCGCCCATCTTCGATCGATCTTCGGCAAGACCGGGGTCAAGCGGCAGAGCCAGTTGGTGCAGCTGGTGCATCAGAGCCTGCCCAGCCTGTCGCGGCCCGCCGGTTGATCCCTAGAGATCGAGCGGCGGGAAGGACGACAGCAGCGCCGCATCGACCAGCTGCGCCTGACCGTTCACCCCGGCTGCGTTGCGCGACAGCAGGAACAGCGCCACCTCGGCGATGTGCTGCGCCGACAGGCCGCCGCGATAGTCGGGATCGGTCAGTTCGGCCTGGATCGAGTCGTCCTGCTCCAGCCCGTTCATGGGTGTCAGCACCATGCCGGGGCAGATCGCGTTCACCCGCAGTCGCTTCTCCGCGAAGGCCCGTGCCGCCGAGCGGACCAGCCCGACCATGCCGTGCTTCGACGTGGCATAGGCCGCCGCTTCGGAGAAGCCGATCACCCCGGCCGCCGACGCCGTGACGACGCAGGCGCCGCCGGCACGCGAGCGTGCCAGCGCCAGCTGCAGGCCGAGGAAGGTCCCGCGCAGATTGACCGCGATGATCTTGTCGAACAGCGCGGGGGTGACCTGATCGAACGGGATATAGGGCTGCAGCATCCCGGCATTGAGGAAGGTCAGGTCGACCCCGCCGAACGTGCGCTCGGCAGCGTCGAACATCGCCTCATTGTCGGCATCGCTGGAGATATCGGCCTTGACCGCGATGGCGTTGCCGCCGGCCTGGACGATGAGCGACGCGGTAGCATCCGCGCTCTCCCCGTTCAGGTCGGCGACGACGACCGATGCGCCCTCCGCCGCGAGACGCCGGGACGCGGCACGACCGATCCCCGACCCGCCACCGGTGACGATGGCGACCTTGTTCGCGAACATGGACCCGGTCACTCCGCTGCGATCGCGGTCTTCTGCTGGTCGCGGAAGTGGGGGATGACCTTGTTGCCGATGTTGCGGATCGTCTCGAGGATCGATTCGTGCGGGATCGTCCCCATCTGGAACAGGAACAGCACCTCGTCCGCGCCCGCTTCCTGCAGCCGCGTCACATAGCGGATGCAGTCGTCGGCATTGCCATAGGCATCCTGCGCGACCGAATAGTTGCTGGTGTGCTCGTCGCCGATCTCGATCTTCTCTTCGGACAGATAGGTGACGATCGCTTCCTTGCCCTTGCTCAGCGCAGCTTCCTGCTCCTCGGCTGACAGGTCGTCGATCGAAGGCTTGGGGCCACCCTGATACCAGTGGGCGATCGCCTCGGCGAAGAAGCGCTGACCGCGCAGGCCGATGCGACGGGCCTCCTCGCGGTCGTCGAGCACGCAGGCGGCACAGAAGGCGGCGAGATGCTCGGTCGGCACGACGCCGACCTGGTCCTCGACCTTCCGGTTGCGGAAATTCTCGCGATAGACCGCATTTTTGCGGGCGATTTCCTCGGGGCCGGAGAAGCCCAGAACAAGCGCGCCGATGCCGCGACGGCCGGCCAGCTCCAGCGTGGCCTCGCGCGTGCAGGCATAATAGAGCGGCGGATGCGGCTTCTGCAGCGGCTTCGGGTGGATCGGACGGCGCGGAATCTGGATGTACTGGCCATCATGCTCGATCTCGTCCTGCGTCATGATCTTCGGGATCAGATACATCGACTCGTCGATCATCGGCTGCAGCTGGGTCAGGTCATAGCCGAAGGTGCCGGCTTCCTGCTGGGTGCCGCCCTTGCCCATGCCGAAATGGACGCGGCCGCCCGACAGGATGTCCAGCGTCGCGATCCGCTCCGCCACCTTCACCGGGTGGTTCATCGCGGGCGGCAGGCAGACGACGCCATGGCCGATGCCGATGCGCGAAGTCTTACCGGCAAGATAGGCCAGCATCGTCTCGGGCGCGGACATATGGGCATATTGGGTGAGCGCCGTGTGCTCGACGCACCAGACCGTGTCGAAGTCCATCTGCTCGGCGAGCAGCACCTGCTCGACGATCTCGTTGAAGCAGCGCACCTCCGATTCGGGTGAGGGGTCCGCCATCTGCGCTTCGTAGATGATCGAGAATTTCATGATGTCCGCTCTCCTTAAACCTGGCCGGTCTTCGTATCGCCGGCTGCATCCGGGTGAGAGACTATGTGGCGCGGAAATGCGCGGCATCGTCCAATCGGACTATGCGGCCCAAGCTCCCATGCGGCACGTTTGCGCCAACGACATAACCGATGAGGAGGGGACGATATGGTCAGGCTGTCGCATCGCGGAATCTGCATCAGCGACATGGAGGCCTCCGAGCGCTTCTATCGGGAGGGCCTGGGGTTCGAGGACCATCAGGACTATGGGATCATCGAGGGTCCCGACATGGATAAGACCATGGAGCTTCCCGGCGTCCGCCTGCGGGCAAAGATGCTCCGCCACCCCGATGGCCCGGTCATCGAACTGCTGCACTTCCTCGCACCCGAGGCATCCGGCCCGCGCGAGCGCCGGTCGACGCTCGACTATGGCCTTGTCCACCTGTCCTTCTATGTCGACGACATCGACGCGGCGGCGGCGCGGATCGCGGCGGCGGGCGGCCACGTCCATGAAAGCACCCGCGCGCATTATGCCGAGAACGATACGACGATGCTCTACTGCACCGACCCCGACGGGGTGCGGATCGAGCTGATGAAGGCGCCCGGCGTCGCCGCGCGCTTCTCGCACAGCGGCATCTGCGTCGACGATGTCGACATATCGCTCGCTTATTATCGCACGCTCGGCTTCGAGCGGGCCGAGGATTATGTCCTCGACCAGGGCCTCGACTGGCTCGGCGTGATCAACGAGGTGCCCGGTATCAAGCTGCGCGCCCAGATGATCCGCGATGCCGAGGGCAATACGCTCGAACTGCTCAAGGTGTTCGAGCCCGGCAGCAAGGGTCAGCGGACGCGCCGCCCGCTCAACCGCTTCGGCCTGACCCACATCGCCTTCTGGGACGACAAGCCCGAGAAGACGGCGGCCGAGCTCACCGCGCGCGGCGGCCATTTTGTCGAGGCGGCGCATGTCCGCACCCCGGTGATCGAGCTGATGCACGGCGCCGACCCGGACGGCGTCCGCATCGAGCTGATGCGACCGCTCGTTACGGCCTGAGCCGAAGATGGCTGCTGGGCGTCAGCCCAGCTGCTCGGCCATTTCCGCCAGTTCGAGCCAGCGCAGCTCGGCCTCTTCCTTCTTCGCGCGGGCGGCGTCGATCGCCCTGGTCAGCGCGTCGAAGCGGGCCGGGTTGCTGGCATAGAGATCGGGGTCGGCCAGCGCCGCCTCGTCGCGGGCGATCGCGGCTTCGAGCTTTTCGATCTCGCCCGGCAGCAGGTCCAGTTCGCGCTGGTCCTTGTAGCTGAGCTTGGTCTTTGCCTTGGTCGCGGCCGCGACCTGCGGAGCCGTCTTGGCCGCAGACGGACGGTTGCGCGCCGCCGCATCGGCCGCGCGCTGCTTCTCCCAATCCTCATAGCCACCCGCGACGATGTCGACCTTGCCGCTGCCGTCGAGGCCGAGCGTGACCGTCACCGTCCGGTCGAGAAAGTCGCGATCGTGGCTGACGATCAGGACGGTGCCCTCATAGTCGGCGATCACCTCCTGCAGCAGGTCGAGCGTCTCCAGGTCGAGGTCGTTGGTCGGCTCGTCGAGCACCAGCAGGTTGGACGGCCGGGCGAACTCGCGCGCCAGCAGGACGCGCGACCGCTCGCCACCCGACAGCGTGCCCACCTTGGCGTCGGCCATAGACGGCTCGAACAGGAATTCCTTCAGATAGCCGTGGATATGCTTCTTGTTACCCTGCACCTCGATCCAGTCGCCGCCATCCGCAAGCACGTCGCGGACGCGCTTTTCGGGCGCCATCAGCTTGCGCTGCTGATCGATGACGATGCCGTCGAGCGTCTTGGACAGCTTCACCCGGCCGCTGTCGGGCGCCAGTTCGCCGGTCAGCAGCTTCAGCAGGGTCGACTTGCCCGCGCCGTTCGCGCCGACGACACCGATGCGGTCGCCGCGCGTGATGCGGAAAGTCAGGTCGCGGATGATGGTCCGGTCGCCGAAGGCCTTG
>JAIYAJ010000306.1 GCA_027489105.1 Zymomonas sp.
ACAGATATTGGGAGCTGTTGGTGTCCTGATATTCGTCGACCATCACATAGCGGAACCGGTCCTGGTAAAAGGCCAGCACGTCGCGATGCGTCTTCAGGATCGTCAGCATGTGGAGCAGCAGGTCGCCGAAGTCGCAGGCGTTCACCGCGCGCAGCCGCTCCTGATATTGCTCATATAGCTCTCCGCCGCGCCCGTTGGCGAACTGCTCGGCTTCCCCTGCGTCGATGTCGGCCGGGGTCAGCCCGCGATTCTTCCAGCGATCGATCAGCCCGGCCAGCTGCCGCGCGGGCCAGCGTTTCTCGTCGAGGTCGGCTGCTACCAGCAACTGCTTGAGCAGGCGCAGCTGGTCGTCGGTGTCGAGGATGGTGAAGCTGGAGGTCAGGCCGACAAGCTCGGCATGTCGGCGCAGCATCCGCGCAGCGACTGCGTGGAAAGTGCCGAGCCAGGGCATTCCCTCGACCGCCTCGCCGAGCATGCGTCCGACCCGATCGCGCATCTCGCGCGCAGCCTTGTTGGTGAAGGTGACCGCCAATATCTCCGACGGGAAAGCCCGACGGGTGGCGACGAGATGGGCAAGCCGTGCGGTCAGCGCCGCGGTCTTGCCGGTTCCCGCCCCAGCGAGGACCAGGACGGGCCCTTCGGTGGTGAGAACGGCCTCGCGCTGCGGCTCGTTGAGACCGCGCAGATAGGGCGGCTCCAAAGCGGGGGAATCCTGGGTCACCCGCGAACAGTTAGGGAACGAAAAGCGGAGGAGCAAGGCCCCTCCGCCTCCGGTCGTACCGCTGCCCAGGGTTTCCCCGGCCGGCAGATACGCACCGGCCGGGGCAGCGGAAGCTCAGAAAAGAAGAAGGCTCAGGACGCCTTCATGTTGTTGCTGACGTTGGTGAAGGTCGTGGTCAGCTGGTTGCCCAGCGCCGACATCGCCGTGATCGCCGCAACCGCGATCAGCGCCGCGATCAGACCATATTCGATCGCCGTCGCGCCGCGATTGTCCCGCGCAAGCTTGAAGATTTTCCGCATTCTCTATTCCCTTCCGACCCGATCGTGATGAGGATTAGCGCGGAGCCCTTAAACGCCTGTAACGGGCTAGGGTTAAGCGCCCGACAACCAAGAGAAAGGCAAAAAGGGAAGAAGAGGTGTCGCCGACATCGGTAGCGTCGGCGGGCTGCGAATTCGATTGCGGATATCACGAGCACGGCGTTCCAAACGGCCATGACCGGACGGCATGCCGGGGTTCGATGGCGCGTCGCGCCGATATGCTCTGGGAAAAATCTGGTGGGTCCGCCGGGATTCGAACCCGGGACCTCTCGATTAAAAGTCGCTTGCTCTACCGACTGAGCTACGGACCCACCGAAGCCGCCTCCCTATGAGCCGCGCGCCTCCGGGTCAACCAGAACGTCAGCTCAGGCTATAGCGGTTCAGACGATGCCGCGCGTGGCGAACTGTGCGGGCCGATCGGCCCACCCGCCACCCCGGCACGATATGTTCGAGCGGACGCAGGACGAAATCGCGGCGCTCGATTTCGCGGTGGGGAATGTGCAGCGCCCGCCCGCGTTTGCGACTCCAGCGGCCACCCGACCAAAGCAATATGTCGAGGTCGATCACACGGCTTCCCCAGCGACGCCCCCGACGCCGGCCGAACCGGACCTCAACATCTTTCAGCAGGTCGAGCAGGGCTGAAGGATCGAGCGGTGTGCGGACGAGGATCGCGGCATTGGCGAAGCGGCGGGCGGAAGGGCCCAGCGGCGGGGTGGCCAGGATCGCGGAGCGGGCCTCGATCGACAGTCCGGCAGCGGCCAGCGCAGCGATCGCGCCACGCAGCACGTCGGATGGCGCGCCGAACCGCCCATGCCACCGGTTCGATCCCAGTCCGATCGCATAAAGATGAAGCACCATGGCCGAGCCTATAGGCGCGTCGCCGAAACCATTCCATCGGCGTGGCGGGACAAGCTGCCATGTCCTATCGACAAGCCCGACCACCACCACTCGTAGCCATCGAACCCATTCCACGCCTGCACCCACCACATCTTGTGTAAGTACGGTTCAACCACCGCCTGCACGGACTGTCGCGCCCGCCTCGGCTCGACGAAATTTGCCATGGAATCAGGGCGAAACGACACGAAAAAGGCTTGATCCGGGGACTCAGAGGTGATTCTGTCTTTGGATGAATCGCGCCCCCCTCATCCAGGCTGCACGCAGCGCCGCACTGCCGGCGGTGGCGATTCTCATCATCGGCTATTTCGCCGGTTCGGCGCTGGTCGGTCCCAATGGACTGCTTGCGCTCGGCGGTTATCGGTCGGAGCTCGCGCGCAAGTCTCAGGAACTCCACCGGATGGAGACGGTCAGGGCGAAGCTGAGCCATCATGCCCGCCTGCTCGACCCGTCGCGCGTGGACCCTGATTTCGGCGAGGAACTCGTGCGCAAATCCACCGGTCAGGTCCGCCCCGACGAGATCATCATTCCGCGCAACTGACCTTCGCCGATAGCCGCCGCGATCCATAGCGGCAGGCAATTTGATTGCGGGAGGCGACAATATTTTAACGTGCCTGCCGTTCGATTGCGTTGAAATCGCAGCGCGCGCGGGCCTATATGCGCGAAGTCACCCCTCCCCGGGACACCAAGGAGCCATAAGCTTGGCGAAACCAGCACAGCCCCGCGCCGCCGCGAAGAAGACGACGGCGCGCGCCCCCGCATCCTCCACCGCCAAGGCCGCTGCGGCCATGCCGCCGGTGCCTAATCGCGAACGACCGGCCGAACCGGAGCGCTATGAAGCGACCAAGGAGGAGATGCTCGAATTCTACCGGCAGATGTTGCTTATCCGTCGCTTCGAGGAAAAGGCGGGCCAGCTCTACGGCCTCGGCCTGATCGGTGGCTTCTGCCACCTCTATATCGGCCAGGAAGCGGTCGCCGTCGGGCTCCAGTCGGCGCTCGAAGTTGGCAAGGACTCGGTGATCACCGGCTATCGAGACCATGGACATATGCTTGCCTATGGCATCGATCCGAAGGTGATCATGGCCGAGCTTACCGGACGCGCCGCCGGCATCAGCCGCGGCAAGGGCGGTTCGATGCACATGTTCTCGGTCGAGCACCGTTTCTATGGCGGCCACGGTATCGTAGGCGCGCAGGTCAGCCTGGGTGCCGGCCTCGCCTTCAAGCATAAATATTCGGGCGATGGCGGCGTTGCCATGGCCTATTTCGGCGACGGTGCCGCGAACCAGGGCCAGGTCTACGAAAGCTTCAACATGGCCGAGCTGTGGAAGCTCCCGATCATCTTCGTGATCGAGAACAACCAGTACGCCATGGGCACCAGCGTCAACCGCGCCTCGTCGGAAGACCAGCTCTATCGCCGCGGCGAGAGCTTCCGCATTCCCGGCATCCAGGTCGACGGCATGGACGTGCTCGCCGTGCGCGGCGCGGCGGAGGAAGCCGTGAAGTGGGCCCGCGACGGGAAGGGCCCGATCCTGCTCGAGCTCAAGACCTACCGCTATCGCGGCCATTCCATGTCCGACCCGGCCAAATATCGCTCGCGCGAGGAAGTCCAGTCGGTGCGAGACAAGTCCGATCCGATCGACCATCTCAAGAAGGAGCTGGAAGCGCTCGGCGTCACCGAGGACGATCTGCGCAAGCTGGAGAAGGATATCCGGGCAATCGTGA
>JAIYAJ010000261.1 GCA_027489105.1 Zymomonas sp.
CGTCAGCACCTGGGGCAGGTGCACATCAAGTGCGCAAGGGCTGGAAATGGTGATTTCAACCAAAGAGGTCGTAGATCGCGACGGGTACGTATTCATCGAAGGGTATGAGCCTGGCCGACCGTCCGCCGAGGTTGCCTTGATGTTCGGAGAGGTGCTGTCGGTTTGGGACGACGATGATCCAGTGCAGAACCTGGTGCCAATTGAGAAGAGCGCAGCCGCGCCAAATACCTATAGCGGCATCTTTGGGCGTGATCGCTTTCCATTCCACACTGATCTGGCGCACTGGCGAAATCCGCCCCGCTACCTGATGCTTCGGTGCGTCAAAGGCTTTTCGGACGTTCCGACGCTTGTGATCGACGGAAATGAACTCGTCGCCGCCGTCTCTGCCCATCGGCTCAATCGGGCTCTTGTAAAGCCGAGGCGGCCGCAGAACGGTAGGTACACGCTGCTCACATTGCGCGAGCCCGAGGGAGACCGGCCGGCGCTCATACGATGGGATGAGATCTATCTGAAGCCGGCTAGCAAGCTAGGCGAAGTGGCGATGGCGGAAATGCTGGTGGAGATCGCGAGACGAGAGCCGCAGGCACACGCCCTCGCCCAACAGGGCGACACGATGATCGTCGACAACTGGCGCATGCTCCACGCCCGCGCCCCGGTGCCAGCGGGCCGCGAAGAGCGCCGGATCGAACGCACATATTTGGGGGACATCCATTGAAAAGGACCATCGTCCCTGGCGACACGCCATCTGCCTGGAGCGCACAAGCGCTCTACGACAAAGCGCAGCGATATGTTCAGCAGATGGCCGCTCTGGACAGCGATGGGTGGGAATATGCCCTTTGGAGCAGCCTGTCGCTGGAGCTGCTCGCGCGCGCAGCCCTGGCGAATGTCAGCCCGGCGCTACTGGCCGAGCATGGTGGCGTAAACGCCAACAGCCCGAAGTGGAGCAATTTATACCACTCTCTCGGTTTTCAGCCCTTGGACGAGAAATTCTCGCCGCGATCGATTGCGATCAGCGAGGTTTTCAAGAGGCTCGGCGGTATCCTCTCTACCGAACTGCCCAAAGAGCTTGAGAACTTCGGCATTGAGCACACCGGCCGCCGAAACGCCGAGTTGCACTCTGGTGAATTGGCGTTCGAAGGCCTTAAGCTGTCGGTCTGGCAGCCAAAATACTACCGGATTTGCCACGTTCTCCTCAATTCTATGGGCATTTCTGCCGCCGACTATTTCGGCGAGGAAGAAGCGGAGGCCGCGGCGAAAGTCATGGCCGCCTATGCAGATGAAAGCGCGAAAGCGGTTCTCGGAGACGTCGATGCTCATAAAAAAGCTTGGGCTGATGTCGTTCCTATGGCGAAGGCAGCTCAAGCAGCTATCGCTACAAACTGGGCCCTCCGTCACATCGGTCACCGCGTAGAATGTCCAGCCTGCGGGTCGACTGCACTGGTCAAGGGCGAGCCTGTTGCGCCGCCGATTATTCGAGTTGCGAACGGCGACGTTACCGAGACGCAGGATTATCTGCCCGACAAATTCGAATGCGTCGCCTGTGGTCTGAAGATTTCTGGGCTTTCAAAGCTCGCCGTAGTGAAGCTCGCCGATCGCTACAAGCACAAATCGAATTTCGACGCGTCGGCATACTACGCGGTTCACGATGAGTATCAGGACTTCGACGACGACAACAACGAGCGCTAGTCGGTCGGCATCCGCTCAGAAATCGGCCGTGCCCACTTACCGCCCTGACAGCGACCGAGTCACTACCATCCTGAACACCGTGAACCGCCCGACAGCAGACGTTGCCGAGAACCGCCGCCCAGTTCCTCAACATGTTAGTCAGAGGCCTTACAGTAACCTCTCGAGCCGCGCTAATCGATCGCGGACATCCCTCGCCGGCAACCGACACCTTGGGTGTGAGCACAGCGTGCTCAGTCCGCCATGAAGCCGGTTCGCGGCTATATGGTTGCCGTCTGCCGCTTGGTCGAACAACCACAGCACGCCATGCATTTCCACTTCCTCACTGGCGGCCAATTCCCGAAGAGCACCGTCGCCAGTGAGCAGGGTCCACTCACGGGATTCCGCAATGGCGAACGCGAATGTATCGGGAACGGAGAGGCGTGCATTTTCCCGACGCACCCGCGTCGCCCGAGTCACCTCGGCGGGAGTGAGACCTTCAACGCGCAGCCCCAGCGCTATGAGGCGGTCCCCAAGCTCCCCTTGCAGCTCCTTCTCGTAGAGAAGGTCCGGAACAGCAAATTCAAACGGCAGACCAAGCATCTCCTCGAGGAGCTGCGCCCGCTCCAGGTCTATGAGCACTGATGTGTCGGAGACGAGTATCGACACGGCTTACGCAGCTGCCTGATCCAATCGCTTGTCCAATTCTCGGACTGAAATACCAAGTAGCTCGGCAGCCCGGGACTCACCAATTACGCCTTCGGCTAACGCTCGATAGCACAGCCTTTCAAAGCGCTTCGGCTCTTCCACTTCTGGGGCCAACGTTTCCGGCTCCTCAAATGGAGCATCTCGCCACCCTCGGTCCGCAAATACCTGAAACAAGACAGCGAAGGATGCCTGACTGATTATCCCCAGGTCCTTGCATCGATAGGCGAGCGCCTGAACACTAACGCCGAACCGCTTCTTCAGAGCGACCAGCTCCCCAAGACTGATCGAAGAGCGATGAGCTCCAACCTCCGCACGTATGACATCGGCTGGCATCAGAAAGGCGCCTGCAAATCGATGCGCCGCCTTTTCCTCGTTAACGCCGGCGCCAGCCGCAATGACCATATGGCCCAGCTCGTGAGCAAGGTTGAAGCGCTTCCGCTCAGACCACGTGCTTCGCTTGACGACAATGACGCGCGCAGCGTCGCGATCCTTGCGTCTGACTTTCGCGGCAAGGCCATCGATATCGTTGAGATCCAGGGACAGAACTTTGATGCCGCGCTCTTCGAGCAATTCCGCCAACTGCGGGATCGGATCATTTCCCAGTCCCCAGTCGTCGCGCACCGAACGAGCCGCGTCTTCCGCATCTCGAAGGTCGGCGACTGGATGCGGCGCGCTTCGTGGCTGCTCCCAGTCGACGCTGCGCAGATGAAGAAGGTCCTCAACCGCGAGATAACGCTCAAGCATATGGATGGCTTGCGCCTCCAATACCGCCTCCTCTCGCGCCGACGTGCCGACCCGCTTTCTGAAATCCACTCCTTCCAGCGACAGCTCGTCCTCGCTCAGGAGATATTCTTCAGAGACGTTGAGAGCCTTTGCCAGCGCGATCAGGACCCGCGAGCTCGGCATATCCTCGTTCCGCTCGTACTTGCCAATGGCCTGAGCCGATACGATCCCGCCCATCGCCTCGGCCAAAGCGCGTAGCGCCAATCCCGATGCCGACCGCGCGATCTTGAGCTTGTTGCCGATCATGGCCGCCTCCTTGCGCTGTTCGGTTTCCATTTCTATGATATGTGATCATTTTTGTCAACCAAAACCTCTTGAAATGCCGAAATTTGCGCCCACTTTAGCGAAACTGTCCGACGCTCTAGCGAGTTTTGTAAACTGAATTCGCCGCTACGGGGTGCCCGCCCCGTAGGCTTCGATCATTGCCAAGCTTACGAGAAATTTGATGGCTCTCACCAACACCGAGCTGCGCTACTACGATAGCAATGTGCTCCGTCTGCCGGCGGATAAGCGTAAGGAGTATCACGCCCAGGTCGATCGCCTGATCGACGAGTTGCGCAAGAGCGTCAGGGACAGGACCGAGATCAAGATTACCAAGGTTGTGAAGGCTGGGTCGTTCGCAAAATTCACGATCCTCCGCAAGACGACCTATGATCCGGTCGACGTGGACGTGGTCTTCTACATCTCGGGTCGCGACGTAACCAAGGAGACCCTCGATAGCCTGAGTGAGACGATCTACGCCCTGTTGATCAAGATCTACCCGAACAAATCCGTCGAGGATTTCGAAATCCAGCGCAAGGCCGCCACGGTGACCTTCGTGGGCACCGGGTTGAGCGTCGATATCGTGCCGGTGATCGAGGACGAGAGCCGCCTGGGTTATGGATGGCAGTTCGACATTCACGACGGCTCGAAAATCCAAACCTGCGCGCCATGCCAGATCCAGTTCGTCCGGGATCGCAAAAATCAAGACAGCGATTTCCGAACGCTCGTCCGGATGGCCAAGAAGTGGCGCAACTACGCGGAGATTAAGCCGCTCAAGTCGTTCGCGATCGAGCTCATCATGGCGCATGTGCTCGCCACCCAAGGTAAGGAAGGAAGCATTGAGCAGCGCTTCCGCAACTTCCTTCTCTACATTGCTCAATCCGGCCTCAAGGACCCGATCAGCTTCCCCGAGAATACGCTCCCACTCGGCACA
>JAIYAJ010000550.1 GCA_027489105.1 Zymomonas sp.
GGTGATGAGCTGCGCGACGGCCTGCGCGACCGCGATATAGGTCTTGCCCGTGCCGGCCGGCCCGAGCGCGAAGATGATGTCGTTGTTGAGCAATTGCCGCATGTAATGCGCTTGCGCCATCGTGCGCGGGACGATCGTCTTCTTGCGCGTGCGGATCATGATCTGCGGCGCACCGCCGCCGCTATCGGCCTGGATGATCCCGGCGAGCGTCGGTTCGGCCGACATCGCGATCACCGCCTCAATCAGCCCGGTATCGACCACTTCGCCGCGCACGATGCGGTTGTAGAGCCCGTGCAGCACGTCACGCGCCTGCGCGACCGATTCGGCGGTGCCCTCCAGCCCGACCTTGTTGCCGCGCGCGGTGATGTAGACGCCGAGGCGGCTTTCCAGCGCGAGCAGATTCTTGTCGAACTCACCGAACAGCTGCGCCATCAGTTGCGGGCGATCGAACACCAATTCGGTCCGGCTGCGGTCGCCGGTTTGTGCGGGGACGGGCTTGCGGCTCATGCAATTCCTTCAGGCGAAAGAGGGCGCGACGGCGTTAGCGGGAGGATGAGTCGGCGGCGCTGGGCGCGGCGAGAGATGGGGGACTGCATCCGCACACGAGTTTGGCAGAGCGACCGTCGATAGAATAGCGAAAAGTGCGGGTTGGGTACGGTTTCGTGCGGCGACGCGCTCAGCGCCCCAGCCCGATCCGTTCGAGCACGATCCGCGCGCCCGACCACAGGATCATCACCACGCCCGCCGCGATATAGACCCACAGGCCGATCGGATTGCGCTTCCATTGCGGCGGCACGAGATCGGTCGGGGCGGGTTTCGACATAGACTGGTTTTGCGCTTTTTTGGGGTCAGTGTCGAGAGTTTTGGCTTCTCCCCTCCCTGGAAGGGAGGGGAGGAGGATCAGGCGGACGCGCGCACCCCCAGCATCGAATTCGCACCTGCCTCGGCGAGCGTAACCTCGACCAGATCGCCGATCGCCGCATCGCTGACCAGATGGACCGATTGCAGCCAGGGCGACTTGCCGATCAACTGCCCGGGCAATTTGCCCTTGCGTTCGAGCAGTACCTGGCAGGAGCGCCCCACCGTCGCCGCGTTGAACGCCGCCTGATCGCGGTTGAGCGCGGCTTGCAGACGCTGCAGGCGCTCGTCCATCACGTCTTCGGGCACTTGATCGCCCATCGTCGCGGCGGGGGTGCCGGGGCGGGGGGAGTATTTGAAGCTGTACGCCTGTGCGTACCCAACCGCATCGACCAGCGATAACGTCTCCTCAAAATCGGCCTCCGTCTCGCCGGGGAAGCCGACGATGAAGTCGCCCGACAGCGCAATGTCAGGCCGCGCGGCGCGGACGCGGTCGAGGATGCGCAGGTAGGAGTCGCGCGAATGGCTGCGGTTCATCGCCTTCAGGATACGATCGCTGCCCGCCTGCACCGGCAAATGCAGGAACGGCATCAGCTTTTCGACGCTCGCGTGCGCGTCGATCAGCCCTTGCGTCATGTCGTTGGGGTGGCTGGTCGTGTAACGGATGCGCGCAAGGCCCTCGATTCGGTCGAGCTCGGCGATCAGATCGTGCAGACCTTTGCCCGCATCTTCCCACGCATTCACATTCTGCCCGAGCAGCGTGATTTCGCGCGCTCCAGCCGCAACGAGCGCTTTGGCTTCATCGACGATCTGTCCCCAGCCGCGCGAGACTTCGGCCCCGCGCGTGTACGGCACGACGCAATAGGTACAGAATTTATCGCATCCCTCCTGCACCGTCAGGAAGGCGCTCGGCGGCACGCGGCGGCGCGCGGGGAGGTGGCCGAACTTCATGTCGACCGGCATGTCGGTGTCGAGCGCCGCCTCGCCGCGCGCGGCTTGCGCGACGAGTTCGGGCAGATTGTGATAGGCTTGCGGGCCGACCACGACGTCGACCTTGGCGCGGCGCACGATCTCCGCGCCTTCTGCCTGCGCGACGCACCCGGCGACCGCAATCATCGGCGCGCGGCCCTGCTTGGCGGCATCCTTGCGCAGGCGCCCGATGTCCGAATAGACCTTCTCGGTCGCGCGTTCGCGAATGTGGCAGGTATTGAGCACGACGAGATCGGCCTCGCCGGGTTCGGCCTGAGTCAGGCCTTGCGCAGCCATCAATTCGGCCATGCGATCGCCGTCATAGACGTTCATCTGGCAGCCGAACGATTTGACGGCATAGGTCTTGGGCGCGGGTTTCATGATGTGGGCGCTATAGCGGGTGTTGCGGGGGAAAGAACCCTCTCGTGGTGCGTGAACCCCCTTCTTAAAAACCGCTCAAGGCTGTGCGTGCCCCGTAAAGGGCACCAGCGGCCGCCCGATCGCGGCGACCAGCGCCTCTTCGATCCGACGGCGGCTTTCGGCGGCGATCGCCTTGCGGCCCGGAAAATCGCGCGGGTGAAAGGGTTCGAGGAAGGTCACCGTCACCCGGAAATTACCCGGCCGGGCCAGCACGCGGACGGCATTGTCCTTGCCCGATTCGACCCCGATCCAGGCGATCTCCTCGCTCACCGCGCCATAATCGAGCAGCACCGGCTGGACCAGCACGCCCGGCGGCGGCGGTTCGAGCACCTTGAGCATCGGCGTCTTGAACGGAAACAGCGAGCGGCCATCGGTCGTCGTGCCCTCGGGGAAGACCGTCACCGACCAGGTCTCGGCCAGCGCCTCGCGCAGGCGGTTGATCTGCTCGGCCACCCCCAGTCGATCCTCGCGTTCGACGAACACAGTGCGGTTGAGCGTGGCGAGCCAGCCGACCACCGGCGCATCGCGGATTTCCGCCTTGGCGACGAACGCCGTGCCGCTTGCCCCGGCAATCGCGAGGATATCGACCCAACTGACATGGTTCGAGATGTAGAAGGCGTCGCGCCGGAGCGCGGTGCCCTTCACCTTGACGCGCGCGCCGCAAATGCGCGCTGCCGTGCCGAGATAATAGCGCGGGAAGGGCGAGGAGATGTGCAGAATCCGCCACAGATAATGCGGCGGGACCAGCACGATCAGCAGCAGCGCCAGCAGCACGATCCGCGTCCACAGCCGCGCAAAGGCGATCCAGCTCAGGGGGGGAGGCGTGCCCGCCGCAGCGGCCGCGCGCGCTTGCGGGCTGATCGGCACCGCGCTTACGCCTTGCGGTCGAGCGCTACGCCGTAGAGTTCCATCCGGTGGTCGACCAGGCGAAAGCCCAGGCGCTCGGCAATGGCCTTTTGCAGCTGTTCGAGTTCGGGGTCGACGAATTCGATGACCTTGCCGGTTTCGACGTCGATCAAATGATCGTGATGCGCCTCGGGCGCGGGCTCGTAGCGCGAGCGGCCGTCACCGAAATCGTGGCGGTCGAGGATGCCCGCCTCTTCAAACAGGCGGACGGTGCGATAGACGGTGGCGATCGAAATGCCGGGGTCGATCGCAGAGGCGCGCTCATACACCTTCTCGACATCGGGATGATCGTCGGCATCGGATAGGACGCGCGCGATGACCTTGCGCTGATCGGTGATGCGCAGGCCTTTTTCCGCACAGAGAGCTTCGAGATCGATCTTTCGCGCCATGGCCACCGGTGTAGGCGCTTCGCGCTTGTTGCGAAAGAGGAGAGTGACTCGCAATAATGCGCCCCGCATCGCCCTCCCCCGAAAAAGGGGAGGGGATGTGGTGCTGGCTTAGCGGACCGTCTTGCGGCGCTTGGTGCCCAGGCCGATCTTCTTGGCGAGGGTGCGGCGCTGTTCGGCGTAATTCGGCGCGACCATCGGGTAATCCGCGGGCAGATTCCACTTCGCGCGATATTGCTCGGGGGTCATTTGATAATGGGTCATCAGATGACGCTTGAGCATCTTCAGCTTCTTGCCGTCTTCCAGGCAGACGATGAAGTCGGGCTTGATCGAGGACCGCACCGAAACCGCCGGTTCCTGCTTGACGACTTCGACGGGTGCCGGGCCGCCAAGACCGCTCAGCGCGCCATGAACGTGCGCAATCAGGACCGGAAGATCCGAAACTGCGACGCTGTTGTTACTGACATGGGCGGCGACGATATCCGCGGTCAGCGCGATCAGCGTCTCCTGAAGCTCGTTCATGGTTTCCATAAAAATCCTTTCACTCCAATTCGGACGGCAATTACACACCATCGGTGCCGTGCCTATCATCTTTTAGAGCGATTTAGGCAATAGGTAATGTTGCAGATGAAAAGAGTTTCATGAAAGCGATCGGCGATAGGTCAAAGCATCGAATGCCTGGCCATCAACACCCCGATAGTAATGGCGGCGCTGTCCGACTTTGACGAAGCCCGATGCGCGATAGAGTTTGATCGCTTCATTGCCGTCGCGCACCTCCAGGTGCAACGTCCGCGCACCTTGCATTCCCGCATCGCTGATCACCGCGCGCAGTAGCGCCGCTCCAACGCCGCGCCGCCGGAACATCTGCCCGGTCGCAAGCAGCAATAATTCTGCTTCGTCGAGTACGCGGCGCGATAAAGCGAAGCCTGCAGGATTACCGTTGATCTCGGCTATAGTCAGCCAGACGCCTGGCATAGCCATTAAACCAAGTACTTGATTATGGGTCCAAGCTTCGCCGAAGCGCGGGTCGAAAGCATCGCGCATCACGCGATCGACCAGCGCCAGATCGGCGACCGCGCCGCGGCGTAAATCGATCCGCACTATCGTGCTCACGCCGCCGCCATCGGCTTTGCGTCGGGCGCGCGACCATAGATCGGCTTGGGCTCCAGCGCCGCAAAAGCGGGGGGGAGCAACGCCGCATCGGCGGCATCGGGCAGGCGATCGTGCACCGTCAGAGCGGCATCGAGCGCGGTCAGGAAGCGCACCCCATTGCCCATTGCGACCCGCCCGCCGAGCGCGGCGAGCGCACCGTCGGGCCGAAGCGAGACCAGATCCTGCGTGGCGCGAAGCGGCGTGGCGAAGCCCTGCATGAATACCTCGCCATGCCCGCCTTCCAGCACGACGACAAGATCGCGCTCCGCGACTCGGTCGGCAAAGCCGCGCGCGGCGATCGCCGCGAGCGAGGAATAGCCCGCCAGCGTCGCGCCCCAGCCGAGCGCCAGCCCGCGCGCCGCCGCCACGCCGACTCGGATGCCGGTAAAGCTCCCAGGCCCGCAATCGACCAGGATGTGCCCCGCCCGGCCGCCGTCGGGCAGGCGCGCAATCATCGGGATCAGATGTTCGGCATGGCCGCGCCCGACCGTCTCATGCGCCCGGGCAATGACCAAGCCATCCTCGATCAGCGCGACCGAACACGCCGCCGTGGCGGTTTCGATCACGAGCGTGCGCACGGAGATCGGGCTCAAACCGCGTCAGGCGACGGTGTTGAACATGTCGAAATCGGGCCGCGGCGAGCGGTCGTAGATCGTCGCCGGGTCGCCGTGGCCGAGCGTCGAGATGAAATTAACCGTCACCGAAGGCGTGTCGGCGAAGAACGCCGCATTGACCTTGGCCGCATCGAAGCCCGACATCGGCCCGGTGTCCAGCCCGAGCGCGCGCGCCGCCAGAATGAAATAGGCGCCCTGCAGCGACGAATTGCGCATCGCCGATTCCGCGCGCAACGCGATATTGCCCTCGAACCAGGCCTTGGCATTGGCGTGCGGGAAGAGCTGCGGCAGATATTCGTGGAAATCGCGGTCCATCCCGATGACGACCGAGACCGGCGCGTTCAGGATCTTGGGCGCGTTCTGCGCCGAGCAGCAATCGGCGAGCTTCGCCTTGGCCGCATCGCTGGTGCACCAGATCAACCGCGCGGGCAGCTGGTTGGCCGAGGTCGGGCCAAACTTCATCAGGTCCCAGATCGCGTGCAGGTCGCTCTCGGCCACCGGCGCGTCGGTATAGCCGTTATAGCTGCGCGCGGTGCGGAACAGTTGGTCCAGGGCGGTATCGGGCAGGACGGTCATCAAACGGCTCTCACTTCGGTAACTTCGGGGACATAATATTTCAGGAGCTGTTCGATCCCGTTCTTCAGCGTCGCGCTCGACGACGGGCATCCCGCGCACGCGCCCTGCATCGCCAGGAACACCTTGCCCTTGTCGAAGCCGCGATAGACGATGTCGCCGCCATCATTGGCCACCGCCGGGCGGATGCGGGTTTCGATCAGGTCCTTGATCTTCGCGACGATGTCGGCGTCGGCCGGATCATCGTTGAAGCTTTCCTCTGGCGCGATCGCGATGCCGCCGGCGCTGGCGGGTTTGAACAGCGGGGTCCCTGCGCTGAAATGATCGACCATCACGCCGAGAATTTCGGGCTTCAAATCGCTCCATGCGACGCCCGATGCGACCGTAACGGATACGAAATCGCGTCCGAAAAACACGCCGGTCACGTCACCCAATGCGAATAGGGCTTCGGCGAGCGGCGAGGCATCGGCCTCCTCCGGCGTCACGAAATCGCGCGTGCCGGTCGGCATCACCGTGCGATTAGGCAGGAATTTCAGGGTCGCCGGGTTTGGCGTGGTTTCGGTCTCGATCAACATGCACGGCATGTGGCGCTGAGGGCAGGCGAGTGCAAGAGTGATGTGTGTGGCTGGCGGTCGGCGGTTTCCGTCGCTATCGTTGCAAATATGACCGTGTTCCTGCGTTCGACGCGCCTCGCCCTCCTGTCCTTCCTCGTCATCGGTGCCGCGCCCGAGCAGGCCGCGCCCCCCGCCGCGCCAGCCGCCGCGCCAGCCGCAAAAACCGCCGACAGCGCCGATGCCGCGATCGTCAGCCGCGCCGCCTGGCTCTATAAGGGCAGCGACATCACGCCCGATCCGGCATGGCATTTCGGCACGCTGAAGAACGGCGTGCGCTATGCGGTGCGCAAGAATGGCGTCCCGCCGGGGCAGATTTCGGTGCGCGTGAGGATGGATGTCGGCTCGCTGATGGAGACCGATCCCGAGCGCGGCTATGCGCATCTGATCGAACATCTCACTTTCCGCGGTTCCGAATATGTCGCGGATGGCGAAGCCAAGCGCGTGTGGCAGCGGATGGGGACGACCTTCGGCTCCGACACCAATGCCCAGACCACGCCGACCCAGACCGTCTATAAGCTCGATTTGCCCAGCGCGACCGAGGCCGGGATCGACGAGAGCCTGAAAATCCTGTCGGGCATGGTGTCGAAGCCCAACATCAACCCGGTCGCGCTCAATGCCGAACGCCCCGCCGTGCTCGCCGAACAGCGTGAGGCACCGGGGCCGCAAGTGCGGCTGGGCGATGCCGTGCAATCGACCTTCTTCGCCGGGCAGCCGCTCGCCGATCGCTCGCCGATCGGCCATGTCAAGGAACTGCAGGCCGCGACCGCCGACACCGTCCGCGCCTTCCACGATCGCTGGTATCGCCCGGAACGCGCCGTCGTCATCATCGCCGGCGACTTCGACCCCGAAAAGCTCGAGACGATGATCGCGCGCCACTTCGCCGATTGGAAAGGCGTCGGCCCGGCCCCGGCCGACCCCGATTTCGGCAAGCCCGACCCCAAGCAACAGACGACCAAGGCGGTGGTCGAACCCAGCATTCCCACGCTGATCCAGGTCGCGATCGTGCGACCGTGGCAGTACAATGATGATACGGTGCTGTTCAACCAGAAGCGCCTCGCCGATTTCGTCGCGCTCGCGGTCATCAACCGCCGCCTCGAAACCCGCGCGCGCACCGGCGGCAGCTATTTGCAAGCGGGCGTCCGGCTTGACGATCCGTCGCGTTCCGCCAACCTCACCTCAATCTCGATCCTGCCGGTCGGCACCGCCTGGGCACAGGCGCTGAAGGATGTGCGCGCGGTCATTGCCGATGCGCAGGCCTCGCCCCCGACCAAGGTCGAAATCGAGCGCGAACTCGCCGAGCAGCGCGTGCAGTTCAAGACGCTGGTCGACACGTATCGCGCCGAGGCCGGGTCGAAGGAAGCCGACGACATGGTCCAGGCGCTCGACATTCGCGAGACGACGACCGCGCCGTACGTCATCCAGAAGGTCTTCGCCGACGCCGAGAAGAAAGGCTTCTTCGCCCCCGACAAGATCCTCGCTTCCACCCGCCGCGTTTTCCAGGGCACGATGCGCGCGCTCATCTCGACGCCTGCCCCCGAAGCCGGGATCGAAGCGAGCCTCGCCACTGCGCTCAAGGCCGATGTGAAGGGCCTCGCGGGCAAGCGCACGTCGCAAGCCAATGTCACCTTCGCCAAGCTGCCCAAGCTCGGTGCCCCCGCGACGATCGTCTCGAACACGCCGATCCGCGAATTCGACATGCAGGAGTATAATCTCTCCAACGGCATCCGCGTGCTGATCTATCCGACCACGTCGGAGGACAGCCGCGTCTATGTCCGCGTGCGCTTCGGCGGCGGCTACAACGCGCTCCCCGCCGATCGCGAGACCCCGGCCTGGGCGGCCGACGGCACGCTCACCGCAGGCGGCATCGGCACGCTCAAGCAAGGCGATATCGAGGCGCTGGTGCAGGGCCGCCGGATCGGGCTCGATTTCGGGATCGACGAGGATGCCTTCGTCTATAACGCGCTGACCTCGCCGACCGATCTGCCTGATCAGTTGCGGCTGATCGCCGCCGCGATCACCGCGCCGGGTTGGGACCCGGCCCCGGTCAACCGCACGCGCGTCGCGGCACAGGCCGGTTATGCCGCGTTCGATTCCTCGCCGACCGGCGTGCTCAGTCGCGATCTCGAACGCCTGCTCCACGACGGCGATCCGCGCTGGGGCACGCCGAGCCTGAAGGCGATCGAAGCGACCACGCCGGAATCGTTCCGCGCGCTGTGGGAACCGCTGCTCAAGACCGGCCCGGTCGAAGTGATGGTGTTCGGCGACATCAAGGCCGATGTCGCGATTGCCGCTGTGCAGAAGACGCTCGGGGCGATCCCGCCGCGCGCTGCGCCGACGGGTTTCGTGCCCCCGCCGGTGCGCTTCCCCGCGCACAATGCGACCCCGGTCGTGCTCACGCACAACGGCCCCGATAATCAGGCGGCGGCGGTGATCGCCTGGCCGACCGGCGGCGGCGTCGAAGGCGCCACCGAATCGCGGCGGCTCGACGTGCTCGCGGCGATCTTCAGCGACCGGCTGTTCGATCGGCTGCGGTCGCAGGCGGGCGCGAGCTACAGTCCCAATGTCGGCAGCTCCTGGCCGACCGGTATGCCAAGCGGCGGACGGATGCTCGCGATCGGCCAGGTCGCGCCGGAGAACATCCCCTTGTTCTTCAAACTCTCGCGCGAAATCGCCGCCGAACTGGTCGCCAAGCCGATCGACGATGACGAGCTGAAGCGCACGATCGGGCCGATGCAGCAATCGATCATGCGCCAATCGACCGGCAACCAGTTCTGGATGAACCAGCTCGACGGCGCGGTCTACGATCCGGCGCGGATCGAGGCGCTGAAGCGGCTCTACAGCGACATTTCGAACATGACTGCGGCGGAGCTGCAGGAGACGGCGGCGAAATATCTGCGGCCGGATCGTGATTGGACGCTGGAGGTGGTGCCGGCGGCGAGCCAACCCAAGAAATAGCGCAGCTATTTCGCGGGCGCGCGTTCTCGCGCGGCGAGCCGCGGCCGGCGGGGCCTTTGGCCCCGACCGACGTCGCGGCTTTGCCGCGACGGGGTGCTTCGTCTAATCCGCTGTCCCCCAGCCGTCATGCCAGCGAAGGCTGGCATCTCCCGGTTTTCGCGCTACCATCCGCCCATGGCGCGCGGCGGCTGGACCTACATCATGGCGAGCAAGCCGCACGGTATGCTCTACATCGGCGTAACCGCGTATCTCGCCGCGCGGGTCGATCAACATCGCCGCGACGTCGGCTCCGCGTTTTGCCGACGCTACGGCATCCACATGCTCGTTCTTGCCGAATGGCACGACGACATTGAAAGCGCGATCGCACGGGAAAAGGCGTTGAAGGCATGGAAGCGCGCCTGGAAAATCAGGCTGATCGAAGAGAGCAATCCCGAGTGGCGGGATTTGTACGACAGTCTCGCCTAGTTACCGGGAGACCCCAGCCTTCGCTGGGGTGACGGGAAGAGTGTATCTCCCCCCCCTCAGTGCAGCTTCAACTTCGGCCGCACGATCTGGTTCACATGTCCGATGACGATCAGCGCCACGCCCCGCCACCAGCCGTGGATCGCGATCAGGTGCATCCGGTACAGCGACATATACACCGTCCGCGCGATCCACCCCTCGACCCGCATCCGCCCGCCGACAAGGTTCCCCATCAGGCTCCCCACCGTCGAAAACCGGCTGAGCGACACCAAAGACCCATGGTCCTGATAGACGAAATCCTTGAGCGGTTCCCCGGCCTGCGCGCGCACGAGATTGGTGAACACCAGGCTCGCCATCTGGTGCGCCGATTGCGCGCGCGGCGGGATCGGGCGGTCGCGCCCCGGTAACAGGCATGACGCGCAATCGCCGAGCGCGTAGATGCGGTCGTCGGTCACCGATTGCAGTGTCGGGCGCACGACGATCTGGTTGCCGCGCGTGAGCTCCAGATCGCTCATCGTCTTGATCTCTTCGGCCCCCTTCACGCCCGCCGCCCACACGATCAGGTCAGCGTCGATCACGCCGCCATCGCCGGTATGCACCGCGCGATCCTCCAGCCGGACGACTTGCGTGTTGTCGAGCACGCGCACGCCGAGCTTTTCGAGCTCATGCTTCGCGGTCGCGGCGAGCGTCTCGTCGAGTGCAGGCAAGATGCGCGGCCCGGCCTCCATCAGCGAGACCTCAAGCTTGCTCTCGTCGAACACCTCGAGCCCGTAATGCCGCAGCGCCTTGGCCGCGTTGTAGAGTTCAGCCGCAAGCTCCACCCCGGTCGCGCCACCGCCGACGATGCTGACGCGCACCCGCGCCAACGGATCACCCGTCTGGTGCGCATGGTTGGTGCGCAGGCACGCGTTGAGCAATTTCTGGCGGAAACGGTCGGCTTGCGGACGGTCCTCCAGAAACATCGCATGCTAGCGTACGCCGGGGACGCCGAAATCGTTCGAAATCCCGCCGATCGCCATCACGAGGTAATCGTAGCGGATGCTGTGCCGCCCGATGATCTCGTCGCCGCGTTCGTCGAGCATCGGGACGGTGGTGATCGTCCGCGCGGCGCGATCGATGCTTTCGATGCTGCCGTTGAAAAAGCGATACCCCCAGCGCACCGCGTGCCCGCCATAGCCGACCTCGTCGAGATTGGCATCGAGCGATCCCGCCGCGACCTCGTGCAGCAGCGGTTTCCAGATATGGGTGAGGTTGCGGTCGATCAGAATGATGTCGTGCCGCTTGCGCCCATAGCGCGCGCCAAGCTTGCGGACGAGTTCCAGGCCACCGGCACCGCCGCCCACCACCACGATCTGCGTTTTCTGGTTCGGCACGCATTTCCCCCCGAGCGCGCGATCGTTGGCGCAGCCGCATCATGACAGAAGAGCGCGGGCGAACTCAAGCGGGGGATTGGTGTGGGGGTGGTTCGGTTATCAGATGTGGTTTCTGAGCGCCATCTGCCCCTTTTCGGAAGCGGCCCGACGGCATTCGCCCAGTTGCAGACATCAGGCGCATGTATCACAGTGGCTTTTGCATCAGTGATTAGGACGTGCAAATGCTGAAGAAGATTCTCGCAGCAATCTTAATCTTCACCGTCGCAAGCTGCCAAGATAACGGTTCTTTGAGTGTCCGTGTATCGGATGCGTCTCACGTGGCCGTTCATCTCGCGGGTGCTCCGCCGTCTCAGTATATCCTAGTGACGCAAGACAACGCTAATGGAGTTGCTGAGCCTTATTTCGTTGGAAACATACGTAAAAGTCTCCCGCCTAACCTGAAGTTTGACCTTCCGAAAGACTTTGGCTTGTTCGATAATGTCAAGACGGGTCCAACGTTTAACGCCGACGCTTTTCCGGTCGGGAAGTATGGGGTCTCATTTTATATCGACCCCGGGCTTGCGTTCTCGAGAAAGTTTGAGGTGGCATCGACACCCGCGAAGTAATACGGCCTGCGAACGGCCGCTCCCCACCAAACCAAGCCGTTCGATGGCGGCGGTGTAATTCCGTGAAACCACCAAAAGGTACCTTGCGGCGTGCGCGAGCCGTGCTGAAACGGCCGAACCACGGAATCTGGTCGGATCCGGACGGCCGCTTCGGCGACATCGCCAAACCAAGCGCTGTCCTACACACCGCAATCCTGTCATCCTCGCGATAGGGCCACCAAGCCCCACGCTCTTTCCCATCGCCGCAACACCATCTGGCAAGCGCCGAGCGCCCCGCGCGCAAACCGTTTTATCCCTAACCTTAGCCTAACCTTCCGCGCCTCAGGCCTTGTACAACGCCTCCAGCCGCGCGCCGTACACCTCTTTCAGCACATGTCGCCGGATCTTCAGCGACGGCGTGAGTTGCTCATTCTCGATGCCGAACGGCTCATCCGCCAGCACAAAGCGACGGATGCGTTCGGTGACCGAGAGATCGGCATTCACCCGCTCGACCGCGAGGCCGAGGGCGGCGCGGTATTCGCTATTCTCCGCCAGCCGCTCGAAGTCGCAGCGCGCGCCGCCCTTCGCGCAATATTCCTGAGTCCACTCGGGATCGGGCACCAGCACCGCCACCATATACGGTCGCCGGTCGCCGAAGATCATCGCCTGCGCGATCTCGGGCTGGAGCGTCAGCATCCCCTCGACCTTTTGCGGCGCGACATTCTCGCCCTTGTCGTTGACGATGATGTCCTTCTTGCGATCGGTGATCTTGATCCGCCCGGCCGCATCGATCAGCCCGATGTCGCCGGTGTGGAGCCACCCGTCCTTCAGCACGCGCGCCGTCTCGGCGTCGTTGCGCCAGTAACCGTGCATGACGAGCTCGCCGCGCACCAGAATCTCGCCATCCTCGGCGATGCGCACTTCGGTATCGGCGAGCGGCGGGCCGACCGTGTCCATCTTGAGCCCGACCTTGGGGCGGTTGCACGAGATGACCGGCGCGGCTTCGGTCTGGCCATAGCCCTGCAGCACGGTGACACCGATCGCCTCGAAGAAGGTGCCGATTTCGGGCGTCAGCGGTGCCCCGCCCGCGACCAGCGCCTTGATCCGCCCGCCAAAGCGCTTGCCGACCTTGGGCCGCAGCGTCGCACCGAGCAGCAAGTCCATCGGCTTGTCGAGCAGCCCGGCCGTGCCCGCGGCTTTCTTGGCGCCCAGCGTCTGCGCCCGGCCGAGCAGGAAGCGCGAGAGCTTGCCCTGTTTCTCGACCGCCTTGGAAATGCGCGTGCGCAGCACTTCGAACAGGCGCGGCACCACGACCATCAGCGTCGGGCGCACTTCCTCCATATTGCTGGCGAGCTTGTCGAGGCCCTCGCTATAGTAGATTTGCGCGCCTAGCCCGATCGGGAAGAACTGCCCGCCGGTATGTTCGTACGCGTGGCTGAGCGGCAGGAAAGACAGGAACACCTCGTCGTCCCAGCCGAAATCCTCCGAGATGACGGTGCAGCAGCCGTTGACGTTGTGCAGGATCGCGCCGTGATGCTGCATGACCCCGCGCGGGGCGCCGCCGGTGCCGCTGGTGTAGATGATGCAGGCGGTGTCGTCGCGCTGCGCGGTGGCGGCGATGCTCGATGGCTCGGCGGCATGCTCGGCAAGCAGCGTGTTCCACTGGTGGAATTCGAGCGCGCCCGATTGGGTCGATCGCAATTCCTCGATGCTGATGACGATCTTCGCCGCGCTCGCGCGGATCGCGGCAGGGAGCAGCGTCTTGGCGAGCTTCGCGGTCGAGACGATCACCGCCCTCGCCCCCGAATTCTCGATGATGTGTGTGTGGTCGCGCTCGGTATTGGTGGTGTAGGTCGGCACGGTGATGCACCCCGCCGCCATGATCGCGAGATCGGCGATGCACCATTCGGGGCGGTTCTCGCTGACCAGCATGACGCGGTCGCCGGGTTGCAACCCCATTGCCTTCAGCGCGGCGGCGATGCTGGCGACCTGCCGCGCGGTCTCGGCCCAGCTGCGCGACACCCACATGCCGCCGGCCTTGTGCCACAGGAACGGCGCATCGCCTTTCTCCGCCGCGCGCGCCAGGAACATGGCGACGAGGTTCGGAAAATGTTCGAGCATACGGACGGATTTGGTCAAGAGTCTCTCCCCGAGGACACGTGCCGTGTTCGGCTACGGATGATGTTATTCGGGCGGGCGCACCGCGATCGATCGGACGATCTGCGTGGTCTGGCCATCCTCGCTGATCGCCACGCCCTCGCTGCGCGGATCGGCGGCGCCGACCCATTGGCCGCCGACGCGCTCGATCGCATTGGCCTTCAGCCCGAGCGGCGCGCTGACGATCTGCTCGCCCAGGCCTTGCAGCGCCGGGACCATCGCATCGAGCTGCGTGCCCTTTTCGGCGATGGCATTGCGCTGCGGCGCGTAGAGCAGCCCGAGCCCGATCGCGTCCTGCGCCGACAGCTTCCAGTCGAGCACGCCGACCAACGCCTTGGCGATCTGCGCGATGATCGTCGATCCGCCCGCCGCGCCGAGCGCGATGCGGACCTTGCCGTCGGGGCCATAGACGATCGTCGGCGACATCGAGCTGCGCGGACGCTTGCCCCCCTGGACGCGGTTGGCGACGAGGTAGCCATCCTTGGCGGGCACGAAATCGAAATCGGTGAGCTGATTGTTGAGCATCGTGCCGTTGACCGAAAGGCCGGAGCCGAACGAGCTCTCGATCGTGGTAGTGACTTCGGCGACATTGCCGCGACGGTCAACCGCGACCAGATCGGTCGTGCCGGGCAGATCGGCATTGGGGGCGGGCGTGCGCGCCGGGGCGCCGGGCGGCGTACCGGGCGCGATCGCCGTCATGCTGCGCTCGGTCGAAATCAGTGCCGATCGCAACGCGAGATAAGTCGGGTCGAGCAGGCCCTTGACCGGCACCGTCACATGATCCGGATCGCCGAGGTACAGATCGCGATCGGCATAGGCGAGCCGCGAGGATTCTGCGAACAGGTGCCACGCGACCGGCGAATCCTTGCCCAACGCCGCCATGTCGAAGCGTTCGAGCTGCTTGAGGATCATCAGCACCGCGATCCCGCCCGAGGAGGGCGGGCCCATGCCGCAAATCTTATAGACGCGGTACGTGCCGCACACCGGCGCGCGCTCCTTGGCGCGATAGCCGGCGAGATCGGCGAGTGTCATCTTCGACGGATTCTGGCTCGCACCATTGACGGTCGCGACGATCTTCGCGGCGACCGGACCGGTGTAGAAGGCGTTCGGCCCCTTAGTGGCAATCGCGCTGAACAATGCGGCCTGTTCAGGGTTCTTCAGGATCGTCCCCGCCGCGACTGCTTTCCCGTCAGGCCCGAAGAAATGCGCCTTCGCCCACGGATCGATGTGCCGGCCGTAATTGCCGATCCCGCCATGCAGCCGCGGGCTGACCGCGAAGCCGTCGCGCGCGAGCTTGATCGCCGGGCCGAATAGGGTCGCCCAAGCGAGCTTGCCATAGCGCTGATGCGCCAGCGCCATCATCCGGATGTTGCCGGGAACCCCGACGCTCCGCCCGCCCGGAATGGCCGTGAAGACGGGGAGCGGCTTGCCGTCCGGCCCATAGAACCATTTCTCGTCGGCGGCGGCCGGTGCCTGCTCGCGCCCGTCAAAGCTGGCGAGCTTGCCCGTCGTCGCGTCGTGATAGACCATGAAGCTACCGCCGCCGATCCCGCTGCTTTGCGGCTCGACCACGTTGAGCGCCAGCATCGTCGCGATCGCCGCGTCGGTCGCGCTACCGCCCTTGCGCAGGATTTCGACCCCGGCGGCCGCGGCGCGCGGGTCGGCGGCGCTGATCATGCCCTGGCTGGCGGTCGCCTTGGGCGGGGTGCGCTTCGCTTCCGCTACGGCGGGCGCGAGGAAGAGCAACGGCAGGGCGAGGAGCAGCTTGTTCATGGGCCTGAACGGTAACGGTCGGGGCCGCTACGTCAACCGGTGCCGACCGCCTCGGCAACCGAGGCGAAGCCGTCGCGCTGCAGCAGATCAGCCACGCCGTCCGCGATCCGTCGGGCGAGACCCGGCCCGCGATAGACCAACGCCGTGTAGAGCTGCACCAGGCTCGCGCCGCCGCGGATGCGGGCATAGGCTTCGGCCGGTCCGTCGATCCCGCCGACCGAGATCAGCGGCATCGCGCCGCCGGTGGCTGCGCGGAAATCGGCGAGCCGCTGGCGGGCGAGCGCGGCGAGCGGCGCGCCCGACAGACCGCCGCTTTCCCCGGCATTGGACGAGCGCAGGGCGGGGCGCGAGATGGTCGTGTTGCTGACGATCAGCGCGTCGATATGGTGGTCGGCGGCGGCGCGCGCGATCGCGTCGATCGCTGCGGAATCGAGATCGGGGGCGACCTTCAGAAAGAGCGGGGTCCGAGATCCGCCCATTCGTGCCTCGTCACACGCCGCGAGCAAGTCGATCAGGTCGCTGCCATGCTGCAAGTCGCGCAACCCGGGGGTGTTGGGGGAGCTGATGTTGATCGTGACATAGTCCGCGACGTCCGAAGCGTGGAGCACTCCGGTGTGATAGTCAGCAATACGATCGGTCGTTTCTTTGTTGGCACCGACATTGACCCCGAGCACCCCGCCAAACCGGCGCCGATCGGCGCGCGGCAACGCAGCCGCGAGGCCGCCATTGTTGAAACCCATGCGGTTGATGACGGCCTTGTCCTCGACCAGCCGGAACAGTCGGGGCTTTGGATTGCCCCCCTGGGGCAGGGGCGTGAGCGTGCCGATCTCGACGCTGCCGAACCCGAGCGCGAAGAAGCCGTTGATCGCGCGGCCGTCCTTGTCGACCCCTGCCGCCAGCCCGACCGGGTTGGCGAAATCCAGACCCGCGACGGTCGTCTGTAAGCTGACGGGTGTGCTCCGGGGTGCGGGCAGAGGTGCCATCCCGAGCAGAGCGATCGTCAGCCCATGCGCGCGCTCCGCATCGAGCGCGAACAAGGCAGGGCGGAGGAGCGAGAACAGCATCGCGCGCGCTGATGGCATCGGTCTGGGCGAAGGTCAAAGGGCGTTCGATCTGCGGCGAAGCGGCGCGAAGGACTTGACCCGACTCACGCGGAGGGCCATTTGCAATCGGACCGAACTACTCCGATTGGATTTCATGCGTCTTTCCAGCCTTGCCGACTATGCTGTCGTTATGATGTCCGCCGCCGCGCGGCATTGCGGTGGCGCGGCGAAGCTGAACGCGACGACGCTGGCCGAGGAAACCGGTCTGCCGCTGCCGACGGTGCAGAAACTGGTAGCCGCTTGTCGGCGGGTGGCTTGATCGAGAGCACGCGCGGCACCGGCGGCGGCTTCCGCCTGTCGCGCCCGGCCGCCGCGATTTCGCTCGCCGATATCATCGAAGCAGTCGAGGGGCCAATCGCGCTCACCACCTGTGTCGATGAAGGCCGCCACGATTGCGCGCTGGAGGGCGATTGCCGGGTAAAGCCGCATTGGAATGTCGTGAACGGGGCTGTGCGCGGTGCGCTTGGCGGCGTCTCGCTCGCCAGCCTGTCTAGGATACCTGCATGATGGAAGACCTCAAGAACGCCGAAGCCTATGAGGCCGCGAACAAGTCCTATGAATGGGGCTTCCATTCCGACATCGAACAGGAATTCGCGCCCAAGGGTTTGAGCGAGGACACCGTCCGCTTCATCTCGGCCAAGAAGGGCGAGCCGGAGTGGATGCTCGACTGGCGGCTGAAGGCGTATCGGCTGTGGCTGACGATGGAGACGCCCGATTGGTCCAAGCTCCAGATGGACCCGATCGACTATCAGGACGCCTATTATTACGCCGAGCCCAAGCCCAAGCCCAAGCTCGGCTCGCTCGACGAGGTCGATCCCGAAATCCTGCGCGTGTATGAGAAACTCGGCATCCCGATCGCCGAGCAGAAGATGCTCGCCGGCGTCGAGGAACTGGGCGAAGACGGCCAGCCCAAACGCCGCGTTGCGGTCGATGCCGTGTTTGACAGCGTCTCGGTCGCGACCACCTTCCGCAAGGAACTGGAAAGCGCGGGCGTGATCTTCCGGTCGATCTCCGAGGCGATCAAGGAATATCCCGATCTGGTGCGCAAATGGCTCGGCAAAGTCGTGCCGCCGCATGACAATTACTTTGCGGCGCTCAACTGCGCGGTCTTCAGCGACGGGACCTTCGTGTACATTCCGGAGGGCGTGCGTTGCCCGATGGATTTGTCGACCTATTTCCGCATCAACGCCGAAAACACCGGCCAGTTCGAACGCACGCTGATCGTCGCCGACAAGGGGTCGTACGTGTCTTACCTCGAAGGCTGCACCGCGCCGATGCGCGACGAGAACCAGCTCCACGCCGCCGTGGTCGAACTGGTCGCGCTCGACGATGCCGAGATCAAATATTCGACCGTGCAGAACTGGTACCCCGGCGATGCCGAGGGGAAGGGCGGCATCTATAATTTCGTCACCAAGCGCGCCTTGTGCCAGGGGCGGAACAGCAAGGTCAGCTGGACCCAGGTCGAGACCGGCAGCGCGATCACCTGGAAATATCCGAGCTGCGTTCTCGCGGGCGAGAACAGCGTCGGCGAATTCTACTCGGTCGCGGTCACCAACAACCGCCAGCAGGCCGACACCGGCACCAAGATGATCCATCTCGGCAAGGGATCGAAGTCGACGATCGTGTCGAAGGGCATCTCCGCCGGCCGCAGCGACAACACCTATCGCGGGCTCGTTCGCGTGGCGCCCACCGCCGAGGGCGCGCGCAACTTCACCCAGTGCGACAGCCTGCTGCTGGGCGACCGCTGCGGCGCGCACACCGTGCCCTATATCGAGGTCAAGAACCCCTCGGCGCAGATCGAGCATGAGGCGACGACCTCGAAGATCAGCGACGACCAGCTCTTCTACGCGATGTCGCGCGGGCTCGATCAGGAAGCCTCTGTCGCGCTGATCGTCAACGGCTTCGCCAAGGAAGTGCTCCAGCAGCTGCCGATGGAATTCGCGGTCGAGGCGCAGAAGCTGCTCGGCATTTCGCTCGAAGGCAGCGTCGGATGATCGATCGCCGTCCCCACCCCAACCCCTCCCCTGAAGGAGAGGGGCTAGAGAGATGACCATGCTGAAGATTGAAAACCTCCACGCCGAAGTCGACGGCAAGCCGATCCTCAAGGGGCTGACCCTGTCGATCGGGCCGGGCGAGATCCATGCGATCATGGGTCCGAACGGCGCGGGCAAGTCGACCCTGTCCTATGTCCTCGCCGGTCGCCCCGGCTATGAGGTGACCGAGGGCAGCGTGTCGTTCCGGGGCGAGGACCTGCTGGAGAAGGCGCCGCACGAGCGGGCCGCCGCGGGGCTGTTCCTCGGCTTCCAATATCCGGTCGAGATTCCGGGCGTGTCGAACGTCCAGTTCCTGCGCGAGGCGCTCAATGCGCAGCGGCGGCTGCGCGGTGAGGAGCCGCTTTCGGGCGCTGACTTCCTCAAGCGCGCGCGCGCCCAGGCCGATGCGCTGGGGCTGAACATGGACATGCTCAAGCGGGCGGTGAACGTCGGCTTCTCGGGTGGCGAGAAGAAGCGCAACGAGATGGTGCAGATGGGCATCATCGACCCGGCGCTGGCGATCCTCGACGAGACCGATTCGGGCCTCGACATCGACGCGTTGCGCACCGTCGGCGAGGGCATCAACATGATCATGCGCAAGCCCGACAAGGCGGTGCTGCTGATCACCCATTATCAGCGCCTGCTCGACTATGTGAAACCCGACTTCGTCCATGTCCTCGCAGCGGGACGGATCGTCCGCACCGGCGGCGCCGACCTCGCGCTCGAACTCGAACGCGAAGGCTATGGAGCGATCGCGGCGTGACGACGACGATCCAGATCCTCCCCGGCACGGGGAGGGGGACCATCCGCAGGATGGTGGAGGGGGCGTCCGACCTCCCGTCCATCGCTTTCTGCGCGGTTCTGCGCTGCCCCTCCACCGGCTTTGCCGGTCCCCCTCCCCGTTCCGGGGAGGAATGGGCATGACGCTGAGCCTTCCCTCTGCTCGTGACGAGGCGTGGCGCTGGTCCGATCTTTCGGGGCTCGAAGCGCTGGCCTCCTCGCCTGCGCGCGGGCTTGCGGTGGACGTCGCCGGTCTGTGGATCGGCAGTGGGCCGCGCCTGCTGTTCGTCGACGGGCGCTATGACGCCGAAGGCAGCAGCCCAGGCCCGGTCATGATCGGCGTGGTCGATGCGGCGTCCGCCCATCCGCTCGGCCGTCTCGCGCAGGGCGCCGGCTGGACGCTGGCCCTCGCCAGGGATGCTGTCGCGGGCGCGCCGTCGATCGAGATCGTCCATGTGGCGACCGGCGGGGCTAACCATGTTCCGGCCAGCATAGAGCTCGCCGAGAATGCCCAGGCCTCGATCGTCGAAACCCATGTCGGCGACGGCTGGGCGAACCGGCTGACGCGCATCGCGCTGGGCCGCTCGGCGCGGCTGATGCGGGCGATCCGGATCGTGCAGGAAAGCGGCTTCGTCTCGCTGCGCGATGAAGCGCGGCTGGATGCAGGGGCCAGCATCGTGACCACGCTGCTCGGTGCCGGCGGAGCGGGAACCCGGCTCGACGCCGAGATTCGCATCGAGGGGCCGGGCGCCTTCGCCGAACATGGCGGTGCGCTGCTGGCGCGCGGCGAGCAGCGTCATGACGCTGCTGTCATGGTCCACCATGCCGCCGCCGAGGGCACGAGCCGCCAGCTGTGGCGAGCGGTCGCCGACGATCGCGCGACGACGAGCATGGCGGCGCGGGTCGAAGTGGCGCGTGATGCGCAGAAGACCGACGGCGAACAGAGTCTGCGCGGGTTGATGCTCAAGCGCACCGCCACGCTGAACCTCAAGCCCGAGCTGGAGATTTTCGCCGACGACGTGAAATGCGCGCATGGCGCCACGGTCGGCGAGCTCGATGCACAGGCGCTGTTCTACATGACGTCGCGTGGGATCACGCCCGATCGCGCCCGCGCGCTGCTGACCCAGGCCTTCATCGCCGACGCGCTGTCGCGGATCGGCGACGAGGCCGTGCGCGAGGCGTTCCAGGCGGATGCCGAGGCCTGGCTGGAGGAGAGAGCATGAACGCGATCGCCGACATCGCCAAGACGAGCCGCCGGGCGGACTTTCCGGGAATCCCCGATGGCTGGCACTATCTTGACACCGCTGCCACGGCGCAGAAGCCGCAGGCGGTGATCGATGCCATCGCGCGCGGTTATGGCGAGGACTATGCGACCGTCCATCGCGGCGTCTACCGCCGCTCGGCCGACATGACGATCGCCTATGAGGCGGCGCGCCAGCGGGTCGCCCGCTTCCTCAACGCGCGCAGCAGCGATGAGATCGTCTTCGTGCGCGGTGCCACCGAGGCGATCAACCTGGTGGCGCAAAGCTGGGGCGTGTCCACGCTCAAGGCCGGCGACCGCATCCTGCTGTCGCAGCTCGAGCATCATTCGAACATCGTCCCCTGGCAGCTGCTGCGCGAGCGCACCGGTGTGGAGATCGACGTCTGCCCGCTGACCGCCGACGGCCGGATCGACCTCGACGCGGCCGAGGCGATGCTGACCGATCGGCACCGGCTGGTGGCGCTGGCCCATGTCTCCAACGTGCTGGGCTCGACCCTCGATGCGCGTCGGGCGGCCGATCTGGCGCACCGCGTCGGCGCCAAGATACTGATCGACGGTTGCCAGGCCGTGCCGCGCATGACGGTCGACGTGCAGGCGCTCGATTGCGACTTCTATGTCTTTTCCGGGCACAAGCTTTACGGCCCGACCGGCATCGGCGCGCTGTGGGCGCGGGGCGAGCTGCTCGAGGCGATGCCGCCTTATCAGGGCGGCGGATCGATGATCGACCGCGTGACCTTTGCTGCGACCAGCTGGGCGCCGCCACCACAGCGTTTCGAGGCAGGGACGCCGCACATCGTCGGCGCGCTCGGGCTGCACGCCGCGATCGACTATGTCGCCGCGATCGGGCTCGACGCGATCGAGGCGCATGAAAAGGCGCTGGTCGCGAAGGCGCGCGATGCGCTGTCGGCGATCAACAGCGTGCGGCTGTTCGGCCCCGCCGATTCGGCCGGTATCGTCAGCTTCGCGATCGAGGGGGTGCATCCCCACGACATCGGCACCATATTGGACGAGGAAGGCGTGGCGATCCGCGCGGGGCATCATTGTGCTCAGCCGCTGATGGACCATCTCGATCTGCCGGCGACGGCGCGGGCGAGCTTCGGTATCTATAATGACGAGGATGACGTGGCCGCTCTGGCGCGCGGGATCGAACGTGTGACGCGGATATTCGGATGATGGACGAACAGACCAACGACAGCGGCAAGATCCTGACCGAGGAGGTCGAATCGGTGACGCCACCGCCCCGGGCACGGGTCGATCTCGACGCACTCGAGGCCGAGGCGCCGGCGGCACAGCCCGCCCGCAAGCCCGACTATCTCGATGGCTTCCTCGCGCAGCGGCCGCAGGCCGATGCGCCGGCGGGTGAGCCGGGCGGCGAAATCTACGAGGGTGTCATCACGGCGCTCAAGGAGATCTTCGATCCCGAGATACCGGTGAACATCTACGACCTCGGGCTCGTCTATGGCGTCGAAGTCGCCGACAATGCCCATGTCGTCGTCACGATGACGCTGACCACGCCGCACTGCCCGGTGGCCGAGTCGATGCCGGGCGAGGTCGAACTGCGCGTCGGCGCGGTGCCGGGAGTCGGGTCGGCCGAGGTCAACCTGATCTGGGATCCGCCCTGGGACCCGCAGAAGATGTCCGATGAAGCGAAGCTCGAACTGGGAATGCTCTGAACGCCCCGCTGGGGATGGAGACTGAAATGACCGCGACCACCACCACGACCCGCGCCCGCCCCGCCGCGCTGATCCTGACGCCATCGGCAGAGGCGCGCATCGCCAAGCTGATGGAGACGGCGCCGGAGGATGCCATCGGCGTCAAGCTGTCGACCCCGCGTCGCGGCTGCTCGGGGCTTGCCTATTCGGTCGACTATGTGACCGCGGCCGATCCGTTCGACGAGAAGATCGAGACATCCGGTGGCGACTTCTATGTCGATGGCGGTTCGCTGCTTTATCTGGTCGGCTCGACGATGGACTGGGTCGAGGACGATTTCTCCGCAGGCTTCGTCTTCCAGAACCCCAATGCCAAGGGCATGTGCGGCTGCGGCGAGAGCTTCACCGTCTGACTCGATACGGCTCGGGGCGAGGGTGGCCCGGATAGCCGCGCTTCACCAGAATGCGCCGGTAAGCGGCTGCTTATACCCCCTCCCGTAAGCTCCTTGCGGATGGCGCGGACCCGTGCCCCGACAGAGATGGTCTCCCACGATGTACAGGAGACCGCCGATGACGACGAACCATCATGACGAGACCCGCGAAGTAGCGCTGCGACCGCGCCGCTGGGATCCATTGGTCAAGCTCACCCACTGGTCGATCGTCGCAGCGATCGTCGCCAATGCCCTCTTCACCGGGGAAGGCAGCTACGCCCATGTGCTGGTTGGCTACGGCCTGGCGGCCCTATTAGCCCTGCGGCTCGTCTGGGGCCTGGTGGGGCCGGCCGAGGCCCGGTTCACGGCCTTCCCGCCAAGCCCCCGCCGCGCGATCGCGCATATCCGTGAAATCGCCAGCGGGGATCGCAGGCCTCATCCCTCGCACAATCCGCTCGGGGCGCTGATGGTCTATGCCATCTGGGCGACCCTGCTGGTGATCATTGCGAGCGGCGCCATCATGACTGAACCGCGCCTCTTCAGTCCGGCGGCGACGGCCCAAGCGATCCCGTCCACCGCAGCAAGCGCGCTCAGCGACGAGTCCGAGGATGAGGACGAAACTGGCGAAGAGCGGGAGGAGGGCGCGCTCGGCGAGGTTCACGAGGCAGCCGTGACGCTGCTCTACGGATTGATCCTGCTGCATATTGGCGGCGTCCTGTTCGAAAGCCGCCGGCAGGGCCGGAACCTGGCGCTGGCGATGCTACCGGGGCGGGGCTAGGCTGTCGCCATGCCGAGCGCCAGACAAGCACAGCTGCACCGCAGGACCTTCGCGACGACGCTGGTGGTGGCGCTTCAGGCACTCGCGACGATGCTGTTCCTGCTGGACTTGCTCGGCGACATCGCTGCGGAGGGCTGGAGCGCCCATCTGGCGGTGGAAGCCGCCGCTGCGGTAGCGCTGCTCGTCGGAGTGGTAGCCGGAGCGCTGCAGATTCGCGCGCTGATCGAGCAGGCGCGGCAGGACGACCTCGCCGTGGCGCTCGCGCGCGGCACTGTCGCCGCGTTGGTGCAGCTGCGCTTCACGGAATGGCGACTCACGCCTGCCGAGGCCGATGTCGCGCTGTTTGCGCTGAAAGGTGCCGACGTCGCCGAAATTGCGCGGCTGCGCGGGGCGGCCGAAGGAACGGTGCGGGCTCAACTGTCGCGTATCTATGCTAAGGCCGGGGTCGGAGGTCAGTCGGCGCTGGTTGCATCGTTCCTGGATGACCTGCTCGACCCGGGGCCTAACACTGCCGGGAAGGACGAGATCGCATGAGGCGGCACAAGGAATCGCATCTCGTTTCGCGGATCGGCTGGCTGCGCGCCGCCGTTCTCGGGGCGAATGACGGCATCGTCTCGACGGCGAGCCTGATCCTCGGGGTGGCGGCTTCCGGAGCCGAGCGACCGGCGCTGCTGGTTGCCGCGACGGCCGGTCTCGTGGCCGGCGCCATGTCCATGGCTGCGGGCGAATATGTCTCGGTGAGTTCGCAGGCCGATACCGAAGCCGCCGATCTCGGGCGCGAGCGGGTCGAGCTGGCAACCGATCCGCTGATGGAGCAGCGCGAACTCGCGGCCATCTATGTCGGTCGCGGGGTCGATCCGGAAACCGCCGACAGGGTGGCGGCGCAGATGATGGCGCACGACGCGATCGGCGCCCATGCGCGCGACGAGCTCAACATCACCGAGGTGACCGCCGCGCGGCCCGTCCTCGCCGCGCTGGCGTCGGCCGCGACTTTCACCGCCGGGGCGCTGCTGCCGGTTCTGCTGGCGGCGGTCCTGCCGATGGCGTGGATGGTGGCGGGCGAGGCCACGGGCTCTATCCTGTTCCTCGCCTTGCTCGGCGCGCTCGGTGCCCGCGCGGGCGGGGCGACGATCGGCAGGCCGGTGCTGCGGGTGGTGTTCTGGGGGGCGCTCGCCATGGCGCTGACTGCCGGCATCGGGCGACTGGTGGGCACGGCGGTCTGACGACAGGCGGGGCGACGTGCCTGTACGGTTGCCACCCCTTGTCCAAGCGGCTACTCGCGCGGCCATGGACACAGCGCTTCGCCACATCGACGCCTGGATCTTCGATCTGGACAACACGCTTTACCCGGCGTCGGTGGATCTGTTCGGGCTGATCGACGTGCGTATGGGCCTGTATGTCCAGCGGCTGCTGGGCGTCGATCCGGTCGAGGCCAAGCGCGTCCAGAAGCAGATGTTCCGCGAGCATGGCACCACATTGTCGGGGCTGATGCAGAGCCACGGGATCGACCCGCACGAATTCCTCGCCTTCGTTCACGACATCGAGATGGACGTGCTGTCGGAGGATCGCCGGCTGATCGACGCGATCGCGAAGCTGCCCGGCCGCAAGCTGATCTTCACCAATGGCGATGCCGATTATGCCGGCCGGGTGCTGCAGAAGCTGGGCCTGTCGAAGAGCTTCGAGGCGATCCACGACATCCACGCCTGCGCCTATCAGCCGAAGCCCCATGCCGCGAGCTATGCGTCGATGATCGAGGCCTTCGGGGTCGACCCGCGCACGTCGCTGTTCGTCGAGGACATGGCCCGCAATCTGAAGCCGGCCAAGGCGATCGGCATGACCACCGTGTGGGTCAACAACGGCTCCGAATATGGCGACCACGAGGCCGACCACAGCTTCATCGATTATGAGATTCGCGATGTCGGGCACTGGCTCGACGAACTGACAGCCACGCTTTGAGGGGAAACGATATGAGCGCCGATCTGCAGCAGATCATCGAAAAGGCCTGGGACGAACGCGAGGGCATCGGCTTCTCGACCAGGGGCGAGGTCCGCGACGCGGTCGAGACCGCGCTGGGCCTGCTCGACTCGGGTGAGCGGCGCGTGGCGGAGAAGGGCGAGGGCGGCTGGACGGTCAACCAGTGGCTCAAGAAGGCGGTGCTGCTGTCCTTCCGCCTCAACGACATGGAGCTGATCCCCGGCGGCTGCGGCGGCACCAGCTGGTGGGACAAGGTCCCTTCGAAGTTCGCCGGCTGGGGTGAGGCCGAGTTCCGTTCCGCCGGCTTCCGCGCCGTGCCCGGCTCGATCGTCCGTCGCGGCGCGCACATCGCCAAGGGCGCGGTGCTGATGCCCAGCTTCGTCAATCTCGGCGCCTTCGTTGGCGAAGGCACGATGGTCGACACCTGGACGACGGTCGGCAGCTGCGCGCAGATCGGCCGCAACGTCCATCTGTCGGGCGGCGTCGGCATCGGCGGCGTGCTCGAGCCGCTGCAGGCCGGCCCGGTCGTGATCGAGGACGACTGCTTCATCGGCGCCCGCTCGGAAGTGGCCGAGGGCGTGGTGGTCGAGCAGGGCGCGGTGCTGTCGATGGGCGTCTATCTCGGCGCCTCGACCAAGATCGTCGACCGCGCGAGCGGCGAGGTCTTCATCGGCCGCGTGCCGAGCTATTCGGTGGTCGTCCCCGGCACTTTGCCCGGCAAGGATGGTGGCCCCGGCCTCTATTGCGCGGTGATCGTCAAGCGCGTCGACGCGAAGACGCGGTCGAAGACCGGCATCAACGAGCTGCTGCGCGACTGAGGCTTGGGATGTCCCTCCCTTCCGGGGGAGGGATGTCGCGGGGTGCGCAGGAAGAGCTCGCTGTCGCTCGCACCCACCCCTTCCCCCTCCCCCCTCCCTTGAAAGGGAGGGGCTTATTCTTTTTTGTCAGCCCATGCCGATCAGGGTGCCGGCGCCGCGCTTGGTGAAGGCTTCGATCAGCATCGCGTGGGGTACGCGTCCGTCGAGGATGACGGCGGCGTCGACCCCGCCCTCGACCGCATCGACGCAGGTTTCGAGCTTGGGGATCATGCCGCCCTGGATCGTGCCATCCTCGCGCAGTTCCGCGATCCGGCGCGGGTTGAGTTCGCGGATCAGCTGCTTTTCCTTGTCGAGCACACCGGCCACGTCGGTGAGCAGGAACAGGCGTGCCGCACCGAGGGCAATCGCGATCGCGCCGGCCATGGTGTCGGCGTTGACATTATAGGTGTGCCCGTCCTCGCCGATCGCGATCGGCGCGATGACCGGGATCATGCCGGCCCTGGACACGGTGTCGATCACGCGGCGGTCGATGTCGGCCGGCTCGCCGACGAAGCCGAGGTCGACGACCTGCTCGATATTGCTGTCCGGATCGCGCCGCGTGCGGCTGATCTTCTCGGCCACGACCATGCGGCCGTCCTTGCCCGACAGACCGACCGCGCGGCCACCCGCCTGGGAGATCCAGGAGACGATCTCCTTGTTGATCGAGCCGCACAGGACCATCTCGGCCACGCGCGCGGTCTCCGCGTCGGTCACGCGCAGGCCGTCGACGAAGCTGCTCTCGACGCCCAGAGTCTTCAGCATGCGGCCGATCTGCGGGCCGCCGCCATGGACCACGACCGGGTTGATCCCGACCGCCTTCAGCAGGACGATGTTCTCGGCGAAGTCGCGCGCGGCCTCGGGGTCGCCCTTGGCGTGGCCGCCATATTTCACCACGAAGGTCTCGCCCGCATAGCGCTGCATATAGGGCAGTGCTTCGGTGAGGGTCTCGGCCTTGGCGAGGAGGATCGGGTCGGGGCTGTGATCGGTCGACATGGCGCGCCCCTTAGCGGAGGCGGGCCCCGGGATAAAGCATCGCTTTCGGCCTGTACTGGCTCGTTCGGTCAGCCGCGTGCGTCGATCCGGCGGCCGGCGACGACGAAGGCGGTGATCAGCGGCGGCACCAGCACGATCGACAGGACCACCTTGGTCAGCATCTGCCCGCCCATCAGGCCCAATATCTCACGCTCGCCGTAAAAGCTGATGGTGATGAACATGATCGTGTCGGCGATCTGGCTGATGACGCTGGCGATCATCCCGCGCAGCCAGACGAAGCGTCCGACGCCGCTGCCCTTCAACCGGTCGAAGATCAGGACGTTGAGCGTCTGCGACAGGCCATAGGAAATCAGCCCGGCGATCATCATCCGCGCGCCCTGGCCTACGACGATCGGGAAAGCCTCCACCGCCGGCGGGTACATGCCGGGATCGGTCGGCAAAGCGAGGACCAGCTGGATCAGCAGCGCAGAGATGATCAGCGGCAGGAAACCCCAGCGGACGAGCGAGTCGGCTACCGTCCGGCCATGGAGTTCGGCGACCGCGCTGCCCATGACGACCAGCAGCAGGAAGGCGAAGATGCCGGCCTCTACGGCAAGCGGGCCAAGCGCCACCTGCTTCACCCCGAGAACGCCGGCGATGCAGACCATCCCGCCATAGAAGATCGAGATGATGAAGAGCGAGCGGGGCGGGCGGGCGTCCTGCGCCGGCGGGGTGGGGGCGGTCATGCCGCACTGCTAACGGCTTTGCGGCGGCGGCGAAAGAGCGCTTGACCGGCGCTGCGCGCTCGACAAGGTGGGCCTTTCTTGGCGCTTTGGGGATGTTTCCGGATGACGAAATGGCTGACCGGGCTGGCCGGCATCGTGCTGATCCTGCTCGTGGCGGTGGCGCTGTCGTCCGACCGGAAGGCGATCCGCCTGCGCGTCGTCGGATCGGCCTTCGCGCTGCAGGCGGGAATCGCCGTGCTCGTCCTCTACGTTCCCTGGGGCCGTGCGCTGCTCGGCGGAATGGCGGCAGGCGTGTCGAGCCTGCTCGGCTACGCCCAGTCGGGCACCGACTTTCTGTTCGGTTCGCTGGTCAAGCCCGAGATCGGCGGGAACAGCTTCGCGCTAGCCGCTCTTCCGGTGATCATCTTCTTCGCCTCGTTGGTCTCGATCCTCTATTTTCTCGGCATCATGCCGGTCGTGATCCGCTGGGGGGGCGGCGCGATCGAGAAGGTGACCGGCGTGTCGAAGGTCGAGTCGCTGTGCGCGGCGGCGAACATCTTCGTCGGGCAGAGCGAATCGGCGCTCGTGATCCGGCCCTATCTGGCCGGCCTCGCACCGCACCAGATGTTCGCGGTGATGGTCACCGGCATGGCCGGCGTCGCGGGCACGATCCTTGCGGCCTATGCGGCGATGGGAATCAGCGTCGACCTGCTGCTGGCGGCGAGCTTCATGGCGGCGCCGGGCGGATTGCTGATGGCCAAGATCATGATGCCCGATCCGGTCCAGCCCGAGGGGCGCTCGGCCGACGCGCTGGAGGAGGAGGCGATCGCGATCGCAGAGGCCAATGAAGAGGGCGAGCGGCCCGACAACATCATCATGGCGGCGGCGCTCGGTGCGCAGACCGGCGTGCGGATCGCGGTTTCGGTCGGGGCCATGGTTCTGGCCTTCGTCGGTCTCGTGGCGCTTGCCAATGGGCTGCTCGGCCAGGCAGGGGCGCTGTTCGGGCATCCGACGCTCAGCTTCCAGCAGATATTGGGCTTCATCTTCGCGCCGATCATGGTCCTGCTCAACATTCCCTGGGACCAGGCGCAGATCGTCGGCGGCCTGTTCGGCGAGAAGGTGACCCTCAACGAATTCGTCGCCTATATCCATCTCGGCCAGATCAAGGACACGCTGAGCCCGCACAGCGTCGCGGTGACCACTTTCGCCTTGTGCGGTTTCGCCAATTTCTCCTCGATCGCGATCCAGATGGCGTCGGCCGGCAGCCTCGCGCCCAACCAGCGTCCGATGATCGCGCGGCTGGGTATCAAGGCGCTCGTCGCCGGCAGCCTTGCGAACCTTATGTCGGCGGCGCTGGCGGGACTTCTCATCGCCTCCTGAACCCGACCCCGCCTGCTCCGTTACGCCTCTATCGTCACGCAGGTTTCCGGCAGGAGCAAGGACATGAAATGCGCATTGGCGATCGGCGCGGCTGTTGTCGTGGCGGTGCCGATCATGAGCCTGTCGGCGAGCCCGGCGCAGGCGCCCGGGGGCAGTCGGGTCGCGCTCGATCTGTCGGGGCTCGGATGAACGGCGGATTCCGCTGCTCAGGGTGAACGGGTCCGCGCGGTTACCGTGGAAGGCATAGCGACGCTCGCAGGTCTGTCCGGCTGATGTCGAACAGGGTGGTGTAGCGCCTGCTACGCCGCCTTCATCGCCCGTTGACGGCGACGCTGGACCGAAGAGCCGAGGCCGATCGCCTCGCGATATTTGGCGACGGTGCGGCGGGCGAGGTCGAAACCCTTCTCGCGCAGCAGTTCCACCAGCTTGTCGTCGGACAATATGTCGTCGCCCTCGGCGGCGATGAGCTTCGCGATCTGGCTCTTCACCGCTTCGGCCGACACCGCATCGCCGCCATCGGCGGCGGCAACGCCCGAGGTGAAGAAATATTTGAGTTCGTGCAGCCCGCGCTCGCAGACCAGATATTTGTTCGACGTCACCCGGCTGATCGTCGATTCATGCATGCCGACCGCATCGGCGATCGTCTTCAGCGTCAGCGGGCGCAGATGCTCGACGCCGTGCAGGAAGAAGGCTTCCTGCTGCTTGACGATCTCCTGCGTCACCTTCACGATCGTGCGCGCGCGCTGGTCGAGCGCCTTGACCAGCCAGTTGGCGGAGGCGAGGCATTCGCCCAGCCAGGCCTTGCTGCTCTTGTCCTGGGGGCCGCTCGACAGTTCGCTATAATAGCTGCGGTTGACGATCAGCCGGGGCAGGCTCGCGCTGTTGAGCTCGATCGCCCAGCCGTCCCCTTTGCGGCGGACGAAGATGTCGGGCGTCACCGGGGCCGCCGGTTCGCCGCCGAAGCGCAGACCGGGCTTCGGGTCATAGCCGCGCAGCTCGCGGATCATGTCGGCCATGTCTTCTTCATCGACGCCGCACAGGCGGCGAAGCTGCGGAATGGCGCCGCGAGCGAGCAGGTCGAGATTGTCGATCAGCTTGGCCATGGCGGGGTCGTAGCGATCGGCCTCGCGCGCCTGCAGCGCGATGCACTCGGCGAGCGAGCGGGCGCCGACGCCGGTCGGGTCGAGCGTCTGGATGACCGAGAGGACGCGCTCGACATCGAACAACGGCACGTCGAGCGCCTGGGCGATGTCGAAGGTCTGCCCTTCGAAATAGCCGGCCTCGTCGATCAGGTCGATCAGCCGGACCGCTATGGCGAGGTCCGCGCCGGACAGCAGCTCACCGGCCTGGGCGAGGAGGTGATCGTGGAGCGACAGCCCGGCCGAGGCGCTCTCGCCGGGATCGGGTGCGTCCTCCGACAGTCCTCCGGAGGCGCCCTGGACGCCGAGCGAACCATCCATGCCCTGCATCGAATCGCTGGGGCTGTCATGGTGGAAGGTTTCGGACGCGTAATCGGCGTCCAGCGGGGCGTCGGTCACGCCATTGCCGGCCTCGATCAGCCGGTCTGCGGTCGGCGCATCGTCGAAATCGCCGAAGCCGTCGGGAGCCTCCCCGCCGTCGCCGCTATCGAAATCGGGCACCTCGAAACTGTCGTCGGCATCTCCGCCGTCGCCGCGCTCGCCACCCGATTCGAGCAGCGGATTCTTCTCGATCTCCTCGGCGATGAACGCCTCGACTTCGAGGTTCGACAGCGCCAGCAGCTTGATCGCCTGCTGCAGCTGCGGCGTCATCACGAGCGACTGGCTCTGCCGCAGATCGAGGCGGGGCCCCAGTGCCATGGTTCAGAGCGCCGGTGGCATCGTCAGAGCGAAAAGCCCTCGCCCAGGTAGAGGCGACGGACATTGGGATCGGCGACGAGCGCGGCAGGGCTGCCCTGGAACAGCACCTTGCCGTCATAGATGATGCAGGCACGATCGACGATGTCGAGCGTCTCACGGACATTGTGATCGGTGATCAGCACGCCGATGTCGCGACTCTTGAGGTCGCGCACCAGATCGCGGATGTCGGCGATCGAGATCGGGTCGATGCCGGCGAAAGGCTCGTCGAGCAGCATGATCGACGGATCCGCCGCCAGCGCGCGTGCGATCTCGCAGCGGCGCCGTTCGCCGCCCGACAGCGCCATCGCCGCCGAATCGCGCAAATGGGTGAGGTGAAACTCTTCGAGCAGCGAATCGAGTCGCTCGGCCCGCTGCTTCTTGTCGGGCTCGACCAGCTCGAGCACCGCCATGATGTTCTGGCTGACCGACAGGCCGCGAAAGATCGAGGTTTCCTGCGGCAGATAGCCGAGCCCCAGGATCGCCCGGCGATACATCGGCAGAGTCGTGATGTCGTCGCCATCGAGCAGGATGCGGCCTGCATCGGGCCGGACCAGGCCCATCACCGAATAGAAGCAGGTCGTCTTGCCCGCGCCATTGGGGCCGAGCAGGCCGACCACCTCGCCGCGCGCGACGTCGAGCGAGATGTCGCTGAGCACCTGTCGCCGGTCGTAGCTCTTGGCGATCGACACGACCGACAGACCGCGCACCACGCCGGTGCCGTCGGAGCCGGCAGGTCGTTCGAGGGTGGCAGAGTCGGTCATTGTCGGATCATCCCGGCGAAGGCTTCGCGTTGCGCCTGATTAGACGACCCCGCTGCCCATGGAAACTGGCAAGCTTCGTGCATGGATATTTTTGGCGCCGGTCGGGGGAGCGGGTGCGACGGTTCGAGCCGAGCCGGACGGTATCGCCCGGTCGAGCGTCAGTTCTGCGACCGCGGCGGGGGCGTGAAGCGGCCGGTCACGCGACCGCCGCCGCTGCCCGAACTGCCGCCGTCGAGCGAGGCCTGGCCGCTGTTCATGTTGATGACCAGCCGGTTGCCCTTGGTCTCGCCCTTGCCCGCACGGCTGACGGTGACGCCACCGATCATCGTGACCAGGCGGGAGCGCAGGTCGTAGATCGCATATTGCGAACGCGCGGTTTCGGTCGCGGTGGTCAGGACGACGCTGCCCGATGCATCCATCCGGTTGACCTGGGTCTGGTCGGCCGAGGTGTAATTGATCGTGACGCGGGCAGCGCGCAGCGTCATGTCGCCCTGCTTGACCTCGACATTGCCGGTCAGGATCGCCCGGTCGCTGCGGTCCTGCAACTCGATGCGGTCTGCGGCGAAGTCGACCGGGGCGTTGGCATTGTGGTTCTTGAGCGAGGTCGCGGTCTGCGCGGCGAGCGGAAGCGCGGCCAGCGACAGCGTCGCGACCAGCAGCCTTTTCGCCATCCGCACCCGTCCGATCACGCTCAGCCTCCGTTGTTCGCCCCAGCGCGCTTGCGAGCAGGAGCCTTGGGCGCTGCTGTGGCGCTTCGCTGGTCGATATGCAAGCGCGCTCGGCCTTCGAGCACCACGACGCGGGCGTTCAGATCGGCGGTGAAGCGGTCGCCCGAAAAGGTTCCGACATTCATCCGGCCGTCGACCGGTCCCTCGCTCGCCACCTTGCGGGTCTTGAGGTCGATGCCGACGTCGCGTGTCTCGATAGTGTAGCCGTCGGCCGAGTTGAAATGGACAGGTCCGTCGATCGCGACCTTCTCGCTGTCCATGTCGTAGCGGCCATTATTGGCGATGATTCGGGCCGGACCCTCGGGAAGCTGGATCTGTGCTGCGAGCTTCTGCATCCGCACCACCGGATCGCGCGAGGTGGTCTGTACCGCCGAGCCGGCCGTCAGCTGGAAGGCCTGCCCCTTCGCGTCCTGGCCGCGATAGGTTGCCGTGGTCACCCGCATCCGCTCGCGCGCCACCGCGACGCGGTCCTTTGCCAGCACGAAGCTGATATCGCGTCCTACGGTCAAAGGGGCGATGGCGAGCAGGACCACCAATGCTCCGACCGCAACGGGCAGCACCAGACGCAGGATCCCGATCAGCCGGTCGTGCCGGCTGCCGCTGGCAGCCCAGAGCTGGCGCTGGCTGCGGACACGATCGGCGAGTTCGGACATGCGTCGGAGCTCCGTCAGGCGTCGGCGCGGATGCGCCGGCGATCACACATGTGCGAAGATGTCGATCTCCGGCCAACCGGCGAGGTCGAGCTCGGCGCGGGCCGGAAGGAAATCGAAACAGGCCTGGGCCAGCGCGGTGCGACCCTCGCGGGCCAGCCGTTCGTCCAGAATCGTCCGCATCGCGTGCAGATAGCGCACGTCGGAGGCCGCATAGTCCTTCTGCGCGTCGGACAGGTCGGGCGCGCCCCAGTCCGAAGACTGCTGCTGCTTCGACACGTCCTGACCGAGCAGTTCGCGGACCAGTTCCTTCAGCCCATGGCGGTCGGTATAGGTGCGGATCAGGCGCGACGCGGTTTTGGTGCAATAGACCGGGGCCGCCATCACGCCGAGATAATGCTTGATCGCGGCGAGGTCGAAGCGGGCGAAGTGGTAGAGCTTCAGCCGCTCGGGATCGGCGAGCACCGCGCGCAGATTGGGGGCCGCATAATCGCTGCCGGCGGCGAAGCGCACGAGATGCTCGTCGCCGCGTCCGTCCGAAATCTGGACGAGGCAGAGCCGGTCGCGCGGGGTGATCAAGCCCATCGTTTCGGTATCCACCGCGACCGGGCCGGGGCCCAGCGCGCCCTCGGGCAGGTCTTCCTGATGCAAATAGACTGTCATCGCGTCGCCATAAGGCGCGGAGCGACCGAGGGCAACTTACTTCCCGGTCCCGTCGTCGGCCGCGCGCTTGCGCCGCCGCCGGTTCCGCTGGACCATGTTGAGCCCCTCCACGCCCGCCGAAAAGGCCATCGCGGCGTAGATATAGCCCTTGGGTACATGCACCCCGAAGCCTTCGGCGATCAGCGTCATGCCGATCATGAACAGGAAGGCGAGCGCGAGCATGACGATCGTCGGGTTCTTCTCGATGAAGCGCGACAGCGGACCGGCGGCGGTCATCATCGCGATCACGGCGGCGATCACCGCGACGAACATGATCGGGACATGATCGGTCATGCCGACCGCCGTGATGATCGAATCGATCGAGAAGACGAGGTCGAGCAGGATGATCTGGAAGATCACCGCGCCGAAGCCGAGCGCGGCACTTTTGCCGTCGAACATCTCGCCTTCATCGTCCTGGTCGACATTGTGGTGAATTTCCTTGGTCGCCTTCCAGACGAGGAAGAGGCCGCCTGCGATCAGGATCAGGTCGCGCCAGGAGAGCGGCTGGCCGAACAGTTCGAACAGTGGGCGGGTCAGTGTCACGATGAACGCGACCAGGCTCAGCAGCGCCAGGCGGAGAACCAGCGCCAGCGAGATGCCGATCATCCGGGCCTTGGCGCGATAGGCGTCGGGCAGCTTGTTCGTCAGGATCGAGATGAAGATCAGATTGTCGATCCCGAGCACCACCTCCATCGTGACCAGCGCAGCCAGCGCGGCCCAGTTGGCGGGATCGGCGAAGATGGCGAAGATGTCCGACATGATGTCCTTGCGGATTCGGGGGGATTCGCGGCCGGTAACGTATTCGCCGTCGCGAAGGTTCCGGGCACGTAAAGACCGCAATGTTCTGCCCGCTGCGACTCGGGGGATCAAGACCCCCGACAGCGGTGCCGGAACGCCGCTGCTTCATGGATAATCTACGAAAATACGGTAACATTTTCGGTCTGTCGGCCTTTTGGACCGAATTGACGTGAGCTGAACGGGCGCCATGCCATGAAACCGCTCGCAGTATCGCCCTCTTTGCTTTATGTCTGTTGGATGGCGCGGATGGTTTTTGCGTGCCGGAAGGATGACGTGCCCACGCCCGGCGCCACGTCCTTTCGTTGAATGGGGCGAGATTCGGGAAGAATTGCAAGGCATGGGTTTCGATAGAGGTAGGCGCGGTCCGCGCGGCGGCAGGGACAAGCGCGATGGCTTCGGTGACGACAGCTTCGGCGGTTACGGCGGCGGCGGCGGCGGCTATGGTGGCGGCGATCGTTTCGGCGGTGGCGGCGGCTACGGTGGTGGCGGCGGTGATCGTTTCGGCGGTGGCGGCGGCTACGGTGGTGGCGGCGGTGATCGCTTCGGCGGTGGCGGCGGCTACGGCGGCGGCGGCGGCGGTGGTTTCCGCGGCGGCGGTGGCGGCGGCGGATTCCGTGGCGGCGGCGGTGGCGGCGGTATGCCGGCCCAGGTCATCGGCGAAGGCAAGGGCATCGTTAAGTTCTTCAACGGACAGAAGTGCTTCGGCTTCATCGTTCGTGACGATGGCGGTGAGGACGTTTTCGTTCACATCTCTGCCGTCGAGCAGGCTGGCCTGACCGGCCTTGCCGAAGGACAGCCGCTCGAGTTCACGCTCGTCGATCGCGGCGGCCGTATCTCGGCAACCGACCTGAAGATCGATGGCGAGCCTATGGCCGTCGAAGATCGCGGTCCGCGTCCGGCAGCCGGCGCAGGAGCCGGCCCGGCCCGTCAGCTGACGGGTGAGAAGGCCAGCGGAACGGTCAAGTTCTTCAACGCAATGAAGGGCTTCGGCTTCATTCAGCGCGACGACGGACAGCCCGACGCATTCGTTCACATCTCGGCCGTCGAGCGTGCCGGCATGACGAATCTCAACGAAGGCGACCGCCTCGAGTTCGAACTTGAGGTAGATCGTCGCGGCAAATATGCCGCGGTGAACCTTTCGCCGCTCAGCTGATCCTCGGACCAGCGAGACAAGATAGGCCCGGCTTCCCCAGGGAGCCGGGCTTTTCTTTGTCCGGTTTCGCGCGAAAACCGCGTCCGTTCAGCCGCGCTGACCTCAGGCCGTCTTCGGCACGAAGTGCATCGCCACGCCGTTCATGCAGTAGCGCTTACCCGTCGGCGGCGGCCCGTCGTCGAACACATGGCCCAGATGGCCGCCGCAGCGGCTGCAATGCACCTCGGTGCGCGGATAGCCGATCTTGTAATCGGTCGTGGTGCCGACCGCGCCGGGCAGCGGTCGGAAGAAGCTCGGCCAGCCGGTCCCGCTGTCGAACTTGGTGAGCGACGAGAAGAGTGGCAGATCGCAGCCTGCACAAAGGAAGGTTCCCGAGCGCTTCTCCTTGTCGAGCGGGCTCGTATAGGCGCGTTCGGTCGCCTGCTCTCGCAGCACGGCATAGGCAGCGGGGCTGAGTTTCTTGCGCCATTCCGCCTCGCTCATCGTCACCGCGAAGCGCTTGCCGGGAGCCGAGAAGGCGCGCCCGCCCAGAGCTGCGCCGATGACAGTAACTATGCCCGCGCCGAGCATCATCCGCCGATCGATCATGACCTTGTCTCCTCTGGAGCGTTTTCCCGTCAGGTGAGCCCACCTGACGATCCGGAAAGCGCGCTAAACCGCTCGGGCCCGGATATGGGCACAGGGAAGATACGCGACAAGCGTGGCCCCGGTTACGTTCGCCCCTTAAAGAGGCGGTGATGACCCTCGATCCGAACACTGTGCGCGATGCGATCCGGGCCCAGGCGGAGGCGCTCGGCTTCGCTGCATGCGGCTTCGCCCGGGCGGATGCCGCACCCGAGGCGGCAGAGCGTCTGGACCGCTGGCTCGAATCGGGTGCGCATGGATCGATGGAATGGATGGAGGCCCGGCGCGACCAGCGCGCCCGGCCGCAGGCGCTGTGGCCCGGCGCGCGCAGCCTGATCATGCTCGGCATGAGCTACGCGCCGAAGGAAGATCCGCTGCGGCTGGCCGGCGAGGCGGGGATCGGTCGGATATCGGTCTATGCGCAGGGCAGCGACTATCATGACATCGTCAAGAAGGCGCTCAAGGCGCTGGCCCGCTGGCTGGTCGATCAGGCCGGCGGTGAACTGAAGGTTTTCGTCGACACTGCGCCGGTGATGGAAAAGCCGCTCGCAGCTGCCGCCGGAATCGGCTGGCAGGGCAAGCACAGCAACCTCGTCTCGCGCGACCACGGCAGCTGGCTGTTCCTCGGCGCGATCATGACCAGCCTCGACCTGCCCCCCGATCCGCCGCATGACGACCGGTGCGGCAGCTGCGACGCCTGTCAGCGCGCTTGCCCGACCGATGCTTTTCCGCGACCCTATGTTCTCGATGCGCGACGCTGCGTCTCCTATCTTACCATCGAGCATAAGGGACCGATCCCCCCCGAGCTGCGTGAAGGCATCGGCAACCGCATCTATGGCTGCGACGATTGCCTGGCAGTCTGCCCCTGGAACAAGTTCGCGCAGGCGGGCGCTGCCAACCGCGCCTTTGCGGCGCGCGCGGAACTGGCCGTGCCCGCGCTGGAAGACCTGCTCGGGCTCGACGACGCCGGCTTTCGCGCCGTTTTCGCGGGTTCGCCGATCAAGCGTATCGGGCGCGACCGGATGATGCGCAACGCGCTGGTGGCGGCGGGCAATGACGGGGGCAGGGAGCTCGCCAAGCCGGTGGCTGCGCTGCTCGCCGACCCCGCCCCGGAGGTTCGGGGCGCCGCGATCTGGGCGCTGGCCCGCATCGATCCGATCCGGCTCGCCGCCGAGGCCGGCGTCCGCCGGAACTGTGAAAATGACCAGCAGGTCCTGAGCGAATGGGATGTTGCGATTGCGAAGGCGTCCGAGCGGAGATAACAGCCACGCCGAGTCAGTGAAATCGGGAGACAGGATGATGGTGGATATCGTCGGGGTCGTCGGCGCGGGGCAGATGGGTGCGGGTATCGCGCAGATCGCCGCACAGGCCGGAATCAAGGTGCTTCTCTCCGACGTGTCGCTCGAGGTCGCGGCCAAGGGCAAGGCGGGTATCGTCAAGCAGCTCGATCGCGCCGTGGAGCGCGGCAAGCTCGACGCCGCCAAACGCGATGCGACCGTCGCCCTGCTCGAGCCGGTTGCCGATCTGGAGCCGATGCGCGCCGCCGACCTGATCATCGAGGCCGCGACCGAGCGTGAGCCGATCAAGCGCACCATCTTCGACAATATCGGCAAGGTGCTCGCTCCCAATGCTATCCTCGCCACCAACACCTCGTCGATCTCGATCACACGTCTGGCGCAGGCCGCGCCTGATCCCGCGCGCTTCATCGGCATGCACTTCTTCAATCCCGTGCCGCTGATGCCGCTGCTCGAGCTCATCAAGGGCCTTGCCACCGGTTCGGCCGCCGTCGAGATCGCCGAAGAATTCGGCCGCAAGACCGGCAAGACCACGATCCTGGCCGCCGACAGCCCCGGCTTCGTGGTCAACCGCATCCTGTTGCCGCTGCTCAACGAAGCCTGCTTCGCGGCGGGCGAGCGTCTGGCCTCGATCCCCGATATCGACGCCGGCATGAAGCTCGGCTGCGGTCACCCGATGGGCCCGCTGACGCTGGCCGACATGGTCGGCCTCGACACGATCGTCGAAGTGCTCAAGGTGTTCCAGGCCGATTTCGGAGATCCGAAGTACCGCCCGGCGCCGATCCTGGTGAAGATGGTCGAAGCCGGCTGGCTCGGTCGCAAGACCGGCAAGGGCTTCTATGATTATTCGGGCGAAACCCCGGTCCCGTCCTTCTGATGACAAACAGGGCGCGACTATGTGGTCGCGCCCGTCAGGCGAGCCGATAGGGGACGACGTCGCGATTGTCGGCGTCGACCGTGATCGGCTGGCCCGCCGGGGGAAAGGCTCGCTGGTCGCAATGCGGCCGCGGGCACAGCCGGCACGAAATGCCGATCGGGGTGGCTGCTCCCAGATTGGCGACGTCCAGCGCATCGGCATAGATGAAGTCGCGCGCATGCTCGACCTCGCAGCCGAGCGCCACCGCGAAGCGACGCGGTGCACGGGTGAAGCTGCCCGACGGTTTCACCAGACCCTTGGCCATCGAGACATAGCGCACCCCATCGGGCATCTCGGCCAGCTGGACCAATATGCGGTCGGGGATCGCCACCGCCTCGTGCACGATCCACAAGGGACAGGCGCCGCCGAAGCGGGCGAATTGCAGCCGCGTGGCCGAGTGCCGCTTGGTGATGTTGCCGGCCATGTCGACCCGGCAGAAGAAGAAAGGGATGCCCCGCTCGCCGGGTCGCTGCAGCGTCGACAGGCGATGGCAGGCCTGCTCGAAGCTCACCCCGAAGCGCTGGCACAGTCGGTCGATGTCATGGCGCAGCGCCCGCGCCGTCTCGCGGAAGCGGCCATAGGGCATCAGCAGCGCGCCCGCCGCATAATTGGCGAGGCCGACCGACAGCAGCGGATGCGCCTCCTCCGCCCTCAGCCGCGCTTGCGCAGCGACGGCGGCGATCTGCCAGCGGAACTCCAGCTGGGCCAGCTGATGCGCCATGGTGAAGCGCCGCGTTTCGGGCGGCTGGGCCGAACCGATGGTGAGGAGCCCGCGTGCCCGGTCGAAGCGGCGCAGCATGCCGCCATCGTCGGCGGCAATCACCGTGTCGACGCCGTGGCGCTTCTTCAGCGCATGGGCGAGCAGCGCCTCGGGCAACGGCTCTGCGGCGAACTCGTCGGCCAGCGCCTCGGCCGCTCGGTCGATATTGTCGACATAATTGCCGGCCTCGTGAAACCAGTCGCGCACCTCTTCCCAGGGAAGCCGATCGTCGCCGGGAACGCCGCTGGCAAAGCGGTCGTCGTTGAGCTGCAGGCGCTCCTCCGCGCGGCGCTTGGCATCGTGCAACCGGATGAACTGGTCGGCGAACAGAGGCTGCTGCTCGATCAGCCTGTGCAGTACCTGCGGCTCGACCCCGGCCCCCGCGAACAGCGGATCGGCCAGTGCTTCGCGCACGCCGGCGAGGCGTCGGTCGCTGTCCTCGGCCGCGTTGTTGGCCCAATCGATCGGGAAGGCGGTGGCGAAGGCCTCGTTCACGGCGGGCGTGATCGGGCGGTCGTCATTTTCGAGCTGGGACAGATAGGAGACCGACAGGCCGACGCGTGCGGCCATCGCCGCCTGTCCGAGCCCGACCTTCTGTCGCAGCTGCTTCAACTCGTGGCCCGCAAAGAGGCGGGTACCGGCTCGCCGTGCCATGACTGCTCCCGAAACACGCCTTCACTGCTATTTGCAAACCGGTAATTCGCAAATCCGCAAGTTCACATTTGCCTTATCGGCGAAAGCTTGGAAAGGGGGCGCCACTATGAATCCGAAGGGAGCATTGGACCCGAATGCTGGCGATCCTGCAGAAGCTCGAGGAAAAGCGCGCGGCGGCGCGGCTCGGTGGCGGACAGAAGCGCATCGATGCGCAGCACGCGAAGGGCAAGCTGACGGCGCGCGAGCGCATCGAGGTGCTGCTCGACGCCGACTCGTTCGAAGAGCTCGACATGTATGTCGAGCATAATTGCACCGACTTCGGCATGGAGGCCGAGCATATTCCGGGTGACGGCGTCGTCACCGGTTCGGGCACGATCAACGGTCGCCTCGTCTTCGTCTTCAGCCAGGACTTCACCGTCTATGGCGGCGCGCTGTCCGAGCGGCACGCGCAGAAGATCTGCAAGATCATGGACATGGCGCTGAAGGTCGGCGCACCCGTCATCGGCCTCAACGACTCGGGCGGCGCCCGCCTCCAGGA
>JAIYAJ010000116.1 GCA_027489105.1 Zymomonas sp.
AGCGAGATCGTCGTCGTCAGGAAGAACTCGGCGGTGTTGACCGTGCCGATCGTGTAACGCGGCTCGGTGCCCTGCACGAGCAGGTTGGACGTCACCACCGGGCCCCAGCCGCCGCCGCCGGCCGCGTCGAGAAAGCCGCCGGTCAGCCCGAGCGGCTCGACGAATTTGGCCGCCTTATATTCGCCGCCATGGTTCATCCGCCAGGACCGCCACAGCAGATAGACGCCGATGCCCGTCAGATAGGCCATGACGAAGGGCCGCGCGACCGATGCGTCGACATTGGCGAGCAGATAGGCCCCTGTGATCCCGCCGAGCATCCCCGGCACGACCAGCCGGCTGAACAGCTTCCAGTCGATATTGCGGTGATAGACATGGCTGATCGCCGACGCCGCCGTCGTGAAGCTTTCCACCAGATGGACGCTGGCCGAGGCGCGCGCCGGGGCGACGCCCATGATGCTGACGAGGAGGGTGTTGGTGATCACGCCGAACGCCATGCCCAGCGCGCCATCGACCAGCTGCGCGACGAAGCCGACCCCGATGAAGGGCAGGATCGAGTGGACTTGCTCCATCGTCAGTTCGGGCAACACGAACATGGCAACGCTTCTCCCCAGCATCGGACGATAGGCCGAATGCCACCCCCGCTATGTCTCCGTCCTTATCTCAATCAAATTAATCGACAAGACAAAGGCGGGCCAGTTCTTCTTCGCCCGCCGCAAGAGAAACTTCGACTGCGCGGCGCGCAGCAGCCTCAGTCGAAGCGGAAACCGGATATCATCGTTCCCAATACGGGCTCGCCATAGATTTTCTTCCCGGGGCCTTGCGATGCGCCCGCCGCCACCATCAGCGGCAGCAGATGCTCCTCGCGCGGGTGGGCGTAGCGTCCGGCCGGAGCCTCGGCCCAGCCGGCCAGCCGTTCGGTGCGCCCCTCGGCCGGCCCCTCTACCGCCGTGCCGAGCCAGTCGTCGAACAGGCGCGAAGGCTCTGCCGCGCCGGCCTGGCGATAGGCCTTCATATTGTGGAAGCTCATGCCCGCGCCGACGATCAGCACACCCTCGTCGCGCAGCGGCTGCAGCGCCGCACCGGCCCGCGCCGCGAGCAGCGGATCGAGCTTCCGGTCGAGCGACATCTCGACCACCGGTATATCGGCATCGGGAAAAGCGACCATCAATGGTACGAACGCGCCATGGTCGAGCCCCCGATCGGGATCGACGCCGGCTGCAAGTCCGGCGCCCTCCAGCAGCGCTGCGGCGCGTGCGGCCAGCGCCGGATCTCCCGGTACCGGATAACGCAGCCGATAGGTGTGCTCGGGAAAGCCATAATAGTCGAAGACGAGATCGGGCCGCGCGGTTCCGGTCAGCCGGAACCCCTCGGTCTCCCAATGGCCGGTGACGATCAGGATCGCGCGCGGGCGTTCGGGCAGCAGGCCCGCAAGGTCGCGCAGGAAGCGCTCCATGCCGGTCCACATGCCTTGCGGATCGTCCATGAAGAAACAAGGGCCGCCGCCATGCGGAATGTAGAGGCTGGGCATCGTCATGCGCGGAAGATCGGTCGGCCTGTCGCGCATTGCAAGGCAGCTGTCCCGATCTTCCCCGCAGGGATCATCGACAGGTCCCGAAGTCCGTGCCAATCCTTGCCGCGCGGCGGCCGGGGGGTCGCCGGCACAAGGAGAGACGTTCCATGTTCAGCCATATCATGCTCGGTGCGAACGACATCGCGGCATCGAAGAAATTCTACGACGCCATTCTCGGCGTCCTGGGCGTAGCCCCCGGTGCGGGCGGCGATGACCGCGTGTTCTGGATGACCCCGACCGGCATCTTCGCCATCACCAAGCCCATCAATGGCGAGCCGGCCGGCCCCGGCAATGGCAGCACGATCGGCTTCTCCGTGTCCGGCCCCGAGCAGGCCGATGCCTGGCACGCCGCCGGTCTGGCCGCAGGTGGCAGCGCCTGCGAGGATCCCCCGGGCGTCCGTCCCAGCAGCATGGGCGACCTCTATCTCGCCTATCTGCGTGACCCCGCCGGCAACAAGCTCTGCGCCCTGCACCGCATGGGCTGACGATGGTTCCCCGGCGCTTTCACGGCGCCGGGGGCTTCATGTCGGGATCAGGCTTCGCGGGCGCGGGCGTCGGCGAAGATGGTCCAGACGCTGATGAACATCGCGGCGATGACAGGCCCCACGACCAGGCCATGAATCCCGAACACCTCGAGACCGCCCAGCGTCGTGATCAGCACGACATAGTCGGGCAGCCGCGTGTCGCGACCGACGAGCAACGGGCGCAGGATATTGTCGACCATGCCGATCACCAGCACGCCGAGGCCGACGAGGATGATCGCCTTCACCACCGCGCCGGTAGCGAGCAGATAGAGCGCGACCGGGACCCAGACGAGACCGGCGCCCACGGCGGGGATCAGCGAAGCAATGCCCATCATCGTGCCGAGCAAGAGCGCGCCCTGCAGCCCCAGCGCCCAGATCGCCACGCCGCCAATCGCGCCCTGGACGATGGCGACGACCATGCTGCCCTTGATCGTGGCGCGGGTGACCACGATGAAGTTGCGGACCAGCGCATTGCGCTGATGCGGTTCGAGCGGCACCGACTCGACCACCGTCTTGCCCAGCGCTTCGCCGTCGCGCAGCAGGAAAAAGGCGAGGTAGAGCATCACGCCGATGATCAGGGTGAAATGCAGCGCCTGCTGTCCGACGAGCAGCGCCTGTCCTGCCAGCGCACCGAAGCTCCCGCTCAGCGCCTCGGTCAGCTGGCGCCGGGCCTGATCGAAGTCGGTCCAGCCCGAACGCCGCAGCAGATTTTCTGCCCAGTCGGGCAAGGCCGCCGTCATCTGGCCGAACAGCTGGGCCAGGTCGACCTGCCCCGACTGCATCTTCGCGTAGAAGGTCAGCAGTTCGTCGATCAGCGCCGAGGCGAGGAACAGCGCCGGCAGCACGACGATCACCGTGATCAGCAACAGGGTAAGGAACGCTGCCCACCCTTCCTTGCCCGGCATGCGCCGCTGCAACGCCTTATTGACCGGATAGAAGAGGATGGTGAGCACCAGTGCCCACAGGATCGATGCGAAAAGCGGGGCGATGACCACCGCGAAACCGACACTCACCAGCAGCACGATCAGCAGGAAAGTCCCCTGCTCATAGCGAATCGGCTTCCGTTCCCCCGCGTCCATGCGTCACTCCCACCCTGATCCCCAGCGTCGGGGACCGCTCCTGTCAGGCAAAATGCCACGGCTTTCGTGACGGTTCCATCGGACGCATATTTTCCCGCCGACCGGGCAAAGTTGCGCGCGGGGGCGGATCAGCTGGCCGGGGCGACGGCGTCGGCGATCAGCTTCTTCGCGGGCGCGCCATTCCAGTCCATCGCACCATAGACGCGCCACAGCTCCTTGCCCTGCGCGTCATAGAACACGGTGGTCGGCAGCGTCTCGGTACCGAGCGCCTGCATCAGGACATTCTGCTGGTCCGAATGGCGGGTCAGCGCCTTGAAGCCCTTCTGCTCGAAAAAGGGGCCGATGACCTTGGCGCCTTCGAGATCCTGGCTCACCGTGATCAGGCGGAAGCGTTCTTCTTCCTGCGCCATCCGGTCGAGCGCGGGCATCTCGGCGACGCAGGGCGCGCACCAGGTCGCCCACAGATTGACCATCAGCGGCTTGCCGCGAAACTGGGTCAGGGTCGCGGGGCCGCCCTTCTCGTCGGCGAAGGGGATCGCGGGCATTTCCTTGCCGCGCTGCGAAATATCGACGCGGCCTACGGATTCGGCGGGTACGCCGCCTTGCGGGGCGTCCTTGGGTTTACTATCGCAGGCGGCCAGCGCCAGAGCGAGGAGACAGGCAATCAACGGCCGCACGAACAACTCCAACAAGATGTGGGGAGGGCGCTTCGCCGAAGGCCCCGCTGCAGTCATGCGCGAGATTAACGCTTCGATCCCGTTCGACAAGCGACTTTGGCAACAGGATATCGCCGGATCGAAGGCGCATGTTGCGATGCTGGCTGCGCAGAAGATCGTCAGCGAGGCCGATGCCGCCGAGATCGTGCGCGGGCTGGACGCGGTCGCTGCCGAATATGCCGAGAAGGGCGTGCCGGTGGACCTCGCGCTCGAGGACATACACATGGCGACCGAGGGCCGGCTGGCCGAACTGATCGGCGCGCCGGCGGGACGGCTTCACACCGCACGGTCGCGCAACGACCAGGTCGCGACCGACTTCAAGCTGTGGGTGCGCGACGCGATCGATGCGGTCGACGCCGGGCTGCAGGCGCTGCAGGTCGCGCTGGTGATGCGCGCCGACGAACATGCCGCGAGCGTCATGCCGGGCTTCACCCACCTGCAGGTCGCCCAGCCGGTGACCCTCGGCCATCATCTGATGGCCTATTATGAAATGATCGGCCGTGACCGCAGCCGCTTCGCCGACGCGCGCAAGCGGCTGAACCGCTGCCCGCTCGGTGCGGCGGCGCTCGCGGGCACCGGCTTTCCGATCGACCGTCACAGCACTGCCGAAGCGCTGGGCTTCGATGGCCCCACCGACAACAGCCTCGATTCGGTCAGCGACCGCGATTTCGCGCTCGACTATCTGATGGCGGCAACCCAGCTGAGTCTGCACCTGTCGCGGCTGGCCGAAGAGTTCATCATCTGGGCCAGCCAGCCCTATGCCTTCGTCAAGCTGCCCGACAGCTATTCGACCGGCTCCTCGATCATGCCGCAGAAGCGCAACCCCGACGCGGCCGAGCTGGTACGCGGCCATTCGGGGCGCATTGCCGGCTGCATGACCGCGCTGGTGATGACGATGAAGGGCCTGCCGCTCGCTTATTCCAAGGACATGCAGGACGACAAACCGCCGGTGTTCGAGGCGCACGACCTGCTCGCTCTGTCGATCGCGGCGATGACCGGCATGATCGAGACCGCGACCTTCGTCGCCCCGCGCCTGCGGCAGGCGGCCGAACAGGGCTTCTCGACCGCGACCGACCTCGCCGACTGGCTGGTCCGCGTCGCCGACATCCCCTTCCGCGAGGCGCACCACATTACCGGTACCGCCGTGAAGCTCGCCGAGCGCGAGGGGCTGGCGCTCGACAAGCTGCCGATCGAGGCGCTCAAGTCGATCGACGAACGGATCGACGAGCGCGTCTATCGGGCGCTGTCGGTCGACGCCTCGGTCGAAAGCCGCGCGAGCCATGGCGGCACCGCGCCGTCGCAGGTGCGCCAGCGCATCGCCGACGCCAAGGCACGCCTGGGGATCGCGGCATGAGCGCGCGCCGCTACGCCGCCTGCGCCGCAGCCATCGCGCTGCTGCTGCTCGCCGGGTGCGGCAAGCGCGATGTGCTGCGCCCGCCCGAGGGCAAGGCCCTGCCGTCCAAGCCCGCAACGGCCGCGACCCAGCCGACGGTGCAGGATCTGCTGACCCCTCCCGTCGAGTCGCGGCCGGTGCGCAGCGACGACGTGCTGCGCCGGTCGGAAGAGCGGCCGGACGACCGTTTCAACCTGCCGCCGCCGGGCTGATCGCAACACCGGCAGACGATATCCAACGCCGCCCGTGCCGAAAGACTCGGTACGCGGCCATTTGCGGGCAGGGCCTGACCCTCCCGACAACGGGGACGAGATGGACCATTTCGAGCTTAAGGACGGCGTGATGCATGCCGAGGGCGTGCCGCTGCCGGCGATCGCGGAGGCGGTGGGCACCCCGGTCTATGTCTATTCCTCGGCGACGATCGCACGCCATGTGGCGGTGTTCCGTGAGGCGCTGGCGCAGGTCGAATCGGGGCCCGACGGCCCGCTGATCGCCTTTGCGGTGAAGGCCAATCCCAACAAGGCGGTGCTGGCGACACTTGCCGGCCTCGGCCTGGGCGCCGACGTGGTGTCGGGTGGCGAGCTGCTGCGCGCCCGCGCGGCCGGCATCCCCGCCGAAAAGATCGTCTTCTCGGGCGTCGGCAAGACCGCCGACGAGATGCGTCTCGCATTGTCCGAGGGCATTTTCCAGTTCAACATCGAGTCCGAACCCGAAGCCGAAATGCTGTCGGAGGTTGCCTCCGCCATGGGCGTCGAGGCGCCGATCGCCTTTCGCATCAACCCCAATGTCGTTGCCGGCACCCATGCCAAGATCTCGACCGGCGGCTCGGAGGACAAATTCGGCGTCGCCTATGACCGCGCTCTTGCCGCCTATGCGCGCGCGGCCGAGCTGCCCGGGCTGTCGGTGCGGGGCGTGGCGGTCCATATCGGCAGCCAGCTGACCGACCTCGCCCCCTCTCGTGCCGCCTTCGAGAAGATCGGCGCGCTGATCGCGGACCTCCGCGCCGCCGGCCATGCGATCGTCACCGCCGACCTCGGCGGCGGACTCGGCGTGCCCTATGACCCCGCCAAGCCGGTGCCGCCGCTCCCCGCCGCTTATGGCGCGATGGTGCGCGAAGTGACGGCCGGCTGGGACGTGCGCCTGCTGTTCGAGCCGGGCCGCGTGATCGTCGGCCATGCGGGCGTGCTGCTCACGCGGGTGATCCGGGTGAAGCAGGGCGTGACCGATCCTTTCGTGATCGTCGACGCCGCGATGAACGATCTGATGCGGCCGAGCCTCTACGACGCCTGGCACGATATCCGCAGCGTTACGCCGAACGGTGCCGACATGACGGCGAACATCGTCGGTCCCATCTGTGAAAGCGGGGATACTTTCGCCAAGAAGCGCGTCATGGATGCGGTCGAGCCGGGCGATCTGGTGAGCTTCATGACGGCAGGCGCCTATGGCGCGACCATGGGCAACACCTATAACAGCCGCGCGTTGACCCCGGAGGTGCTGGTTCGGGGCGACGACTGGGCGGTGGTGCGCGAGCGCCAGCCGATCGAGGCGCTGATCGCCGCCGACCAGCTTCCGCCGTGGATGTGAGGGAGAGACGATGAAACCCGTTCGCAAGGCGATCTTCCCGGTCGCGGGCTTCGGCACCCGCTTCCTGCCGGCCACCAAGGCCGTGCCCAAGGAGATGCTGCCGGTGGTCGACCGTCCGCTGATCCAATATGCGGTCGACGAGGCCCGCGCCGCCGGGATCGAGCAGATGATCTTCGTCACCGGTCGCAACAAATATGCGATCGAGGACTATTTCGATTCCGCCTATGAGATCGAGAGCGATCTGGCGGCCAAGAACAAGACCGAGTTTCTCGACCGGCTCGAAGCCACGCGGCTGACGCCCGGCCACGCCGCCTTCATCCGCCAGCAGCAGATGCTGGGCCTCGGCCATGCGGTCGCCTGCGCACGCGATCTGGTCGGCGACGAGCCGTTCGCCGTGCTGCTGCCGGACGAGCTGCTGTGGAACCCGGCTTCACCCTGCCTTCAGCAGATGGTCGAGACCTATGAAGCCAAGGGCGGCAATGTCGTTGCGGTGCTCGAAGTGCCCGAGGAGCATACCCACCGCTATGGCATCGTCGATCCGGGCATGAGCGAAGGCGCGGTGACCGAGGTCCGGCGGATGGTCGAAAAGCCAGCCGCCGGGACCGCGCCGTCGCGTCTTGCGATCGTCGGCCGTTATATCCTCCAGCCCGAAATCTTCGCGCTGCTCGACAAGGGCGAGCGTGGGGCCGGCGGGGAGATCCAGCTGACCGATGCCATGGCCAAGCTTATCGGAACGCAGCCCTTCCACGCGCTGACCTTCGACGGCGAGCGCCACGACTGCGGCGACAATGCCGGTTTCATCCAGGCCAATATCGCGCTGGCGCTCGAGCGCCCCGAACTGCGCGAGTCGATCCAGGCCTTCATCAAGACGCTGGTCTGACGGGGCGCGCGGCGGAATGCCGCAGCCGGGCTCAGGCGAACTCTTCGGTAGTGACCGTCGCCTGCATGGCGGGCCCATAACGGCTGCCCGCCACCGTCCGCTCGTTGATCAGCGCGTCGAGCTCGGCCATCCGCCCGGCGTCGAGCCGCACGTCCACGGTGCGCATATTCTCTTCGAGATGGGCGACGCTGCTCGTGCCGGGGATCAGCACCAGCGTCGGATCACGGTGCAGGAGCCACGCCATCGACAATTGCGCCGGAGTGCATCCGATCTGCGTCGCGATATCTGCGAATTGGCGCAGAAGTTCGAGATTATGGCTGAGATTGGGTTCCTGGAAGCGCGGCATCGTGCCGCGCAGGTCGCCGTCGGCCGGCTGCCAGCCCGGCGCCATCGCCCCCGCCAGGAAGCCACGCCCGACTGGCGAGAAGGCGACGAAGGTCGTGCCGAGCGCATGGCAGGCGTCGAGCACCGCGATTTCCGGATTGCGCGTCCACAGCGAATATTCGGTCTGCAGCGCAGCGATGGGGTGGATGCCATGCGCTCGGCGCAGCTGGTCGGCCGAACATTCCGACAGGCCGATCGACCCGATCTTGCCCGCCTCGACCGCCTTCGCCAGCGCCCCCACCGACTCCTCGATCGGGGTCTTGGGATCGGGGCGGTGGAGATAATAGAGGTCGATATGGTCGAGGCCGAGCCGCTGCAGGCTCTTGTCGAGCGTTTCGGCGATGGAGGCCGGCGATCCGTCGACCGCGCGCGGATTGTCGGGCGTGGCGCGGAAGCCGCATTTGGAGGCGAGGACGAACTCGCTGCGGCGCGCCTTCAGCGTCCGTCCGACGAGCGTCTCATTATGGCCGTTGCCATAGATCGCTGCCGTATCGAGGAAGTCGACGCCCAGATCGAGCGCACGGTGGAGCAGACGCTCCGATCCGGCCTCGTCGGGCTGCGGTCCATAGGAAGCGCTCAGGCTCATGCAGCCCAGGCCCATGGGGTTGACCGAAAAGGGGCCGACTGCGCGCTTCGCCTGCATCATGATTTCCTTTTGTGCTACACCTGCTCTGCCCTGCCACGGCGGAAGCAGCTTGGCAAAATAGGCTGTGCGGGCGACAAGCGGATCATGCACAGCCTGCCGCTTTTCCTGTCATTGCAAGGACGTCCCGTGATCCTGGTCGGCGAGGGCGGGGCCGCCGATGCCAAGCGACGGCTTATCGAGCGTGCCGGAGCGATCCCGGTCGGCGAAGAGGATCGTGCTGCCCGGATCGCCTTCGTCGCCTGCGAAGAGGCTGCGGAGGGCGAGGCCGTCGCCGCCCGGCTCAAGGCGCGCGGCCTGCTCGTCAACGTCGTCGACCGGCCGGCTTTGTGCGACTTCACCACACCCGCCATCGTCGACCGCGATCCGGTGATCGTCGCGATCGGCACCGGCGGCCGCTCGGCCGGGCTGGGCAAGGTGCTGCGCCAGCGGCTCGAGACGCTGCTGCCCGCCGGGGTAGGGCGGCTTGCCGAAGCGCTCTACGAAGCCCGTGAGGCGATCCGCCGCCGCTGGCCAGCCCCCGACGATCGGCGGCGCGCCATCGACGCCGGGCTGGCCGAAGGCGGCCCGATCGATCCCTTTCGCGACGGCGCCGCAGCCTCGGTGTCGCACTGGCTGGTGGCCGAAGCCGAGGAGGTCGGTGACCGGCTCGTGCGGATCCGGCTCCGTTCCGATCATCCCGACGATCTGACGCTGCGCGAGGCGCGGTTGCTGGGGCAGGCCGACCGTATCTTCCACCGCGCCGATATCGCGCCCGCCATCCTCCACCGCGCCCGCGCCGATGCGGAGCGGCTGGCCTGCGATGCACCGCCACCCGCGCCCGGCCCCGGCCTGTCGCTCGATCTGGAGAGGGTGCGATGACGCCGGGATGGTCGATCGGCAAGGATGTCGCGCCCTTTCGCTGGATCCACATCGACGGCCGCGAGAGCGAGGCGACGGCGGCGCTCGATCGAGCGGACATGGCGTTGCCCGACACAGTCCGCCAGAATCTGCTGGCGATGGAAACGCGGCCCCGCTGCCAGTCGATGGGCGAGGGAGTTCTCATCAACCTGCGCGGCCTGCGCCTCCACCCCGATGACGACGGCGATGCGCTCGTCTCGATCCGGATGTGGGCGGAGCGGGGCCGCGTCGTCTCGGTCTGTTTCCGCCAGCTGGCGGGGCTCGACGAGCTCCGCGAACGGATGGAGCAGGGGGCCTATTGCGATCCCGGCGACCTGATCGCCGCACTGGCGCTCGAAATCAGCCTCCGGCTCGATCCGGTCGTCGCCGATCTGGGCGACCAGGTCGATGAGTGTGAGCTCTCCCTGTCGGGCGACACGCTCCACCTGCGCCGCCACATAGCTCGCGCCCGCTCGGCGGCGATCGGCTATCGCCGCTTCATCGTGCCCCAGCGGCAGGCGCTGGAGGCGATGGCGCAGCTGCCACAGGACTGGCTGGAAGATGACGACCGGGTCCACCTGCGCGAAGCAGCGGACCGTTTCGCGCGGATGAGCGAGGAGCTCGAGGCGGTACGCGAGCGGTCGGCGCTGTTGCACGAGCAGATCACCGACCTGCGCGCCGAGAAGATCGATCGCCGCTCGCTGATCGTCGCGATCGTCGCGCTGATCTTCCTGCCGCTGACCTTCGTCACCGGACTGTTCGGCATGAATGTCGACGGCATTCCCTATGCCCATCATCCCGCCTCCTTCTGGGTGGTGACGGGGTTCAGCCTTTTCGTCGGGCTCGCTGTTGGGCTTGGCTTTGTGGCGGCGCGCTGGTTTCGGGTTTAGCAGCCGGGGTTCAGCGGACGACGGTCAGGCTCTGGAGATAGCCGGCAATGGCGTCGGCCGCCCGCTGCGAACCGCTCTCGCCCCGTGCATCGAAGGTTTCGTCATAGGCCTGGTCCTGCACCGCCCGATAGGATTCGTGCGAGGCGAACGCCTGGTCGACGGCAGCGATGATGTCGGCGTCGGCACCTGCGACCGGGCCGAAATGCCAATGCGCGTAATTCTCGTCTTCGCGCCAGTCGACGCCATGCGCATCGAGGAACAGGCAGGGTCTCCGCTCGCGCAGATATTCATAGACCTGACTGCTGACGTCGCCGACATAGAGGTCGGCCAGGCTGGTATAGCTCATGTCGATCGAGCGGTCGCTGCCGCGATCGACATGGATGCGCGGATGGCCGCGATAGCGGTCGAACAGCGGCTGCCACCGCGCGCGCGCGCGCTGCCCGTCGAGCAGTCTGACATGCGGGGCGACGATCAGATTATAGCGATCCTGCGCGGCAAAAGCAGCCATGAGCTTGGCGCCCATGACTTGCCAGGATCCCAGCTCGGAGAAATGAGGGTTGTAGAGAACCACCGGCCGATCATCGCCGGGGAAGGGTGTCCAGGCCGGATCGCGCGCGGCGTCGGCGGCTTCGAACTTGGGATAGCCGACCACCGCATGCGCGCCTTCCCGGATCAGCCCGTCGCGCAGCATCCGCCGGCGGTGCTTGGACCCCGCCATCAGAACGAAATCGAACAGACGGATGCGCGGATCGAAGCCGGCGGCGCGATCGCCGGCACCATGGTCAAGATGAATGAAGCGCGGATGCCGCACGCCCAGCCGTTTCAGGACGATCGACGTGCGCTCGGGCAGGGCGATGGCATCATAATGCCGCAAGCGGCGGGCAAGGACCATCAGCGTCAATATCTTCGGCGGAACCGCCGCGCCGGTCAGGCGCCGCGCGCCTTCGAGCAGGGACGACTGCAAGCCTTCATAGCGGATCGAACTTCCGCCCAGGCGATCGACCAGCCAGCGGGCATAGTCGAGATGGCCTGGGGCCGGCGAGAGGATCGTCACCTCCATGTCGCTGCGGCGGCCGAGCAAGGCGGCGGTCGACAGGCCGTGCAGCATCTGATGACGCTGCGCGTTGAACAGGAAGCACAGGCGGAAGGGGGTATCGCGCTTCGCCACCATGATCGACGGCATCCTGGTCCCTGTCAGAGAGCTAGCGCGCCCCATGGCGCGCAAGCCCGGCTTATGCAAGCGGACGCCGGAACAGTCTCGACAGAAATGGCGTTTCGGCTACTGAGGTCACATGCTCGAACTCTGGAACCATATCGTCGCGGATTTCGCGAATATCACCAGCCCGGCGGCCATGTCGGCCTTTTTGCAAGTGCTGATGATCGACGTCATGTTGGCCGGCGACAATGCGATTGTCGTTGGCGCGCTTGCTGCGGGCCTGCCTGCAGGCCAACGTCGCAAGGTCATCCTGATCGGTATCGTCGCCGCGCTGGTGCTCCGCATCATCTTCGCCGTGTCGGTCAGCAGGTTGATGAACATCGTCGGACTGGTGTTCGCCGGCGGCTTGCTGCTGCTGTGGGTCGCCTGGCGCATGTTCCGCGAAATCCGACATTCGGGCATGCACGCAGGCGACGATCCGACCGAGCATGACGGCATCCCGCAGTCCAAGACCTTCCTCGGCGCCGCCTGGGCGGTCGCGGTCGCGGACGTGTCGATGAGCCTGGA
>JAIYAJ010000509.1 GCA_027489105.1 Zymomonas sp.
CCTTCGCTGCGTTTGCGGGAGAGAAGTCCGTCACACCCGCCGGTGAATTCCCGCGCATTCCGTATGACGAGGCGATCCTCAAGTACGGCAGTGACAAGCCCGATCTGCGCAACCCGCTTATCATTTCGGACGTGTCCTCGCACTTCACGCAGTCGGGCTTCGGCCTGTTCGAGAAGATCGTCGGTTCGGGCGGCGTGGTGCGCGTTATCCCCGCGCCCGCGACCCACGAGAAGAGCCGCAAATTCTTCGACGACATGAACGACTGGGCCCGTTCGCAGGGCCATGCCGGCCTCGGCTACATCAACATCAAGGGCGGCGAGGCCGGTGGCCCGATCGCCAAGAACCATGGCGAGGAAGCGACCGCGAAGCTGATCGCGGCGCTGGGTCTGGGGCCGGACGACGGCGTGTTCTTCGCGGCGGGCAAGGAACTGCCGACCGCCAAGCTTGCGGGCGCGGCGCGCACCCGCGTGGGCGAGGAGCTGGGCCTGATCGAGCAGGGCGTCTTCAAATTCTGCTGGGTCGTCGACTTCCCGATGTTCGAATATGACGAGGAGAACAAGAAGATCGACTTCAGCCACAATCCTTTCTCGATGCCGCAGGGCGAGATGGACGCGCTGGAGACGATGGATCCGCTCGACATCCTCGCCTACCAATATGACATCGTCTGCAACCGCGTCGAACTGTCGTCGGGCGCGATCCGGAACCACCGCCCCGAGATCATGTACAAGGCCTTCGAGATCGCCGGCTACACCCAGGAGCAGGTCGAGGAGAATTTCTCCGGCATGCTCAACGCGTTCAAGTTCGGCGCGCCGCCGCATGGCGGTTCGGCCCCCGGCATCGATCGTATCGTGATGCTGCTGGCGGACGAGCCGAACATCCGCGAGGTGGTGCTGTTCCCGATGAACCAGAAGGCCGAGGACCTGATGATGGGCGCGCCGTCGCAGGTCAGCCTGAAGCAGCTGCGCGAGCTCAACATCCGCGTGGCCGAGCCGCAAAAGTCCTGACGATTGCCGGGGGAGGGCGCTATGCTCTCCCTCGCATCGACATGCTGTGATCTGTCCCATAGCTGGACGGTAGGGAAACTGTTTACCGACTCCTGCGATTAAACCATCCTTTCCCGGCGATCATGGGATCGGACCGGGTGGAGTGGTGGCGCTTGGCAGTCGATCTTGCAGATTATGAGAAGGGCCGGCCCTTCGACGGCGATTATGATGCCGCGCTGGCGGAGGTGCAGAAGCGCCTCAGTCGGCTGCATGTCGCGCACGTGGTCTGCAGTTTGCGGACGATGATCCTGTTCGAAGGCTGGGACGCCGCCGGCAAGGGGGGCGCGGTCCAGCGCCTGACCAGCGGCTGGGACCCGCGCCATTTCCGCGTCTGGCCGATCTCCGCGCCGACCGATGAAGAACGCGAGCGCCATTTCCTGTGGCGCTTCTGGCAGAAGCTCCCGGGCAAAGGCCGCATCGCGATCTTCGACCGCAGCTGGTATGGCCGGGTGCTGGTCGAGCGCGTCGAGGCTTATGCCGACGAACGCGCCTGGCGTCGTGCCTATGACGAGATCAACGAGTTCGAGGCGCAGCAGCAAACCGACGGGGTGAACATCATCAAGATATTCCTGCACGTCACGCAGGAGGAACAAGACCGGCGGCTCGCCGACCGGCTCGATCATCCGTGGAAGCGCTGGAAAGTGACGCCCGACGATTTTCGCAACCGGGCGCGGCGCGCCGATTATCTCGCCGCGATGTGGGACATGTTTCGGGAAACCGATACGCGCTGGGCGCCGTGGAGCGTGTTCGACGGTAACGACAAGAAGGCGGCGCGCATCGCCGTGCTGACGCATATCGCAGACCGGCTGGAGAGGATCGTCCCGCTCGAACCACCGCTGCTCGATGCCGATTTCGAGCGCTATGCGCGCGCGCAACTGGGGCGTGAGCCGAAGCCCTGAAAGGCCAAGCTTGCCGCGATTTCAGGCTCTTGCGGAGATGTCGCCATTGTTGCAGCATCCGAATTGCGGAGTCGAGCCGGGCGCCGCCGCCGGGGCGGGGGATCGCCTTGGCATCAAAGAGAGACAGGTAGGGGACGAAGGCATGAATAAACAGGAGCTTATCGGCACAGTTGCCGAGGCCACCGGCATGACCAAGAACGATGCCACCAAGGCGGTCGAAGCGGTGTTCGACTCGATTACGGCACAGCTCAAGAACGGTGATGAAGTCCGCCTGGTCGGTTTCGGAACCTTCTCCGTCACCAAGCGCAAGGCATCGACCGGCCGCAATCCGCGCACTGGCGAGCCGATGCAGATCGAAGCGTCGAGCCAGCCTAAGTTCAAGCCCGGCAAGGGCCTGAAGGACGCCGTGAACTGAACGATATTGCGCGCGACCATCGGTCGCGTGCCGGGGGGCAAGGCCGCCGCGGGCATTCGCCACGCGTGCGGCCTTCGCTTTTTGGGCTGGACAGCGCGACCGTCCCACCCTATCCGCATCGCCGTCGGCGGGCATGGTCCGCCCGACCTTGCAGAGTGGGCGCATAGCTCAGTGGTAGAGCACTGTGTTCACACCGCAGGGGTCGCAGGTTCAAACCCTGCTGCGCCCACCACTCTGCAACCTCTTATCTCCTCCTCAAGTTCAGACTGCGGCTGTTCGCCGCAGCTGCCCTCACGTCGCAACGGAGGCCTGGTTTCCCGGCGGCTCAAGGTAAGGCCATCGTCATAACGGTGCCGACCAGCACGATCGTGAGCAGCACCCAGCGGACGATTAGTCGAACCATTTTGCGGGTATGGCGTTGTCGGGCTGTCATGAGCAGCACCGGGTGCATCCCGGTCGTCCGTCCTACACAGGCGACGGGCAGTCTAAGGATATGAGACGTCGCGACGCTTCGGTCCCTGCGGCCACCCGCAGGATCCGGAAAACTGTGTTGCCCAGCCTCCCGGCGATCGGCCTGTTCCCAGTCGACAGAGGGTTCTGATCGCCTGGGTTCGAGAGTCCGAAGCAAGGTGGCGAGGCGACCTGGCTTATGCAGCGCCTGGAATTCTGCTTCCCGCCGCGCTGGTTCGCGCAGGATCAGATCGCCGGCCGTTTGGTCCATTTCCTCAGCGAATAATGAATTGGTCAATTCATTCACCTCGCGCAATCATATGTAGACTATAGTTGACGAATATAAATATCGGCAGGTGATAACTATAGTTAACATTAAATAGATGTCATTCGGTTCAAGAGTGAAGCGGTATAGCGCGGTGTTTTATGAAATTAAAATCGAGAAATTCGTTGCAAAAAGGCTTGCGATGAATATTTATGAATTATAAATTGTTACCAATTGTAACATCTGGATGGATTCGTAATCCATAGGCTCCGTGGTTTTACGTATGAAGATATTATTTATTGACGATGATAGGATGCTCCTCGGTGTTGTCGGGGAGATGCTGTCGGGTATTGGGTACCAGGTCGAGATGATGTCGGATCCCTGCGAGGCGATTCTGTATTCGCAGAATAAAGTTTTCGACATCGACCTAATTATAGCGGACATACATATGCCGAGAATGTCGGGTATTACGGTCGTTCGTAAGATCCGGGAGTTGCATCCTGATGTGGATGCGATCTTTCTTACGGGCAACGCTGACATAGCGGTCCCCGGAACCGTATTACGCAAGCCCTGCACATTGGCCGATCTAGAAAAGGCGATCGCGGAGGTCGCCGGAGGACGCAGGCGGGCTATGGTTTTCCAAGCCTGATCGGGCCCACTGCGATGCAAATACGCAATCGATTTTTAGGGCCTGCCGATCATTACTCGCCATCTGCTCGGACCGCGCGAATGATTCTTTTGACGTTACGGAAATCGGTATTTTGAGATGAGAGGAGGCTTGAACTGAATATCATGAGATCACGGCCTCCATATCCGCCGGAGCAGCCCGATAGTCTTGCCAGCAGTCTCGAACCGGTGTTCGAGCGAGGCGATCCCGCCGAAATCCGGCGTGCTCTGAAACATGTGGCGCGGGCGCATGGCGTCAGCGTTTTGGCGCGCGAGACAGGATTGACGCGTGAAGCGATCTACAAGGCATTGGGCGATCAGGGCAATCCGACCCTGGATACGCTTTCGCGGTTGCTTGACGCTCTCGAACTTCGCCTCTCCGTTCGTGCCGCACATGTCGAAGGCGCGCTCGCCCACAGCCGCGCTGCGGTGGATTCAGCGATTGAACATTGTCCGCCCGCACGGTCCCGGCCCGATCGCCCGTTCGATGTCCAAGAGCCCGTCAAAGGCGGATAGTGCGACGCAGCCAGCCGTCATCATCGCTACGGCCGAGTGCCGTCTGCACCTCAGCGGACGGTCGAGGAGTAGTGGGACGACCATCGGCACGAGCCGTTGAGTCCCACGCCGACCGAGATGATCATCGTGGTGTGGAGCGCTTCACCCTCTTCATCTGCCATCGGGCATCGCCCCCATGCCGTTGACGCGCGGTGCGTCGGAAAGGTCGTCGGCAATTGGCGTACCGTGGCTGTCACCGATGACCGCGACCATCGGCCTGCCGGATCAGGCGCTTACGCCGAGCCTTTCCAGCGCCTGCAGCACCGATGGCCGGTGCACGCGGCTATCGGGGACCAGCGCGGCCACGGCGATCGGAATGCGCCAGGCCGCGACCCGCGCTTCGTCGGTCGCGGTACGGCGCATATATTCGGCGAGATAGAAGGATGCCGCCATCGGCCGCAGCAGATTGAGAGTTGGCCAGGTCCTGAGCAGGCGGCCGAAGCCCGAATAGCGGAACAGCAGCTCGGTCCGGGCCACGTCGCCGGCCGGATCTCCCGAGCAGCCGTTGGACCAGTCGATCGCCGCGATCCCGTGCCGGGTCAGCAGCGCGTTGCCGGGATGGAAATCGCCATGGCACAGGCGGTCGCCGCGCGGTAACGCCTCCAATCGCTCGAGCGCTTCGCGCCGAACGCGCTCGCTGACGGCGGCTTGCTCGATTCTCACGCGTACGATGTCGTGCTGGGCATGGCGGAGGCCTTCGCCGCTGCACCGGTGGATCATGGCGTGGTAATCGGCAAAACGCCGCAGGAGTGGCCGCCATTGCGGGACGCGCAGCGGCAGCGTCCGGAGCAGGGTGGTTCCGGGCACTTCCTCGAGGATGATACCGCGGCGGTTGCCGCACTCGTGCATGCCGAAGGTACGCGGGACGTGAAGCCCCTGGTCCTGAGCATAGCGGACGCCGTCATGCTCGCGTTCGACCACGCCGGGGTCGAGCCCTTCGCGATAGAGCTTCAGAACCCGTCCCCCGCTGATCCGGAAGACTTCGGCACTGGCACCGGCGCCGACCAGCGCGACGAGATGCGGAACGATCATGTCACCACCCCCTTGTCGGCGCGCCGGAATCGGCTCCTGCTCGTGAATCGGTCGGGCCTGCCTGATTGACATGCTCCCGCGATGCGGTCCATCGGGCGGCTATTGTTCGCACCAAGGTGGACCCAAGATGAACGGCCCGGCCGCTTTTACGCTTTCTATCCTGATGCTTGCAGGATTTCTGCTGGGCGGGGGCGGTATCTGGCTGATCCTCAAGCGCAAGGACTACAAGCGCGGCTGGCTGATGATCGTCGCCGGAACGGTGATGTTCCTGAACGTCGCCATCTGGACGCTGCCGACCGCGTGACGCAGCGCCCGTTAGCGGGCGTCCCGTCATGCGGCCGGCCGCCGTTCGTCTCAACGATCGCCGGAAAGGCGCATGTCCAGATAGCCGTCGACCGACTGCATCAGCTGCGGCATTTCGTCGGCGAAGAAGTGGTTGGCGCCGGGGATCACGTCGTGATGGATCGTGATGTGGCGCTGGGTGCGCAGCTTGTCGACCAGCTTCTGCACTGCGCCGGGGGTCACGACTTCGTCGCTGTCGCCCTGGATGATGATGCCCGATGAGGGGCAGGGCGCCAGGAAGGTGAAGTCGTACATGTTCGCCGGTGGCGCGATCGAGATGAACCCCTTGATCTCCGGGCGGCGCATCAGCAACTGCATGCCGATCCAGGCGCCGAAGCTGAAGCCGGCGATCCAGGTCGTCTGCGCCTCGGGGTGGATCGATTGCACCCAGTCGAGCGCCGAGGCGGCGTCGCTGAGCTCGCCCACGCCATTGTCGAAGGTGCCCTGGCTCTTGCCCACCCCACGGAAATTGAAGCGGAGGGTGGCGAAGCCGCGACGCACGAAGGTCTGGTAGAGCGACTGGACGATGCGGTTGTTCATCGTGCCGCCGCCCTGCGGGTGCGGGTGCAGGATCAGGGCGACGGGTGCGCGCGGGCGCGGGCCGGGGTTGAAACGCCCTTCGAGGCGCCCTTCGGGTCCTGGGAAAATGACTTCTGGCATCGATATCCTTCGGGACATGGATTGAGCCGGGTGCACCGGATGGCGCGCCGCCGAACGAAGGCCTATATAGGCTTGGGCGCTTCTCGCGCAATCAATTGGAGCATCTTCGCGCGTGTCGCCTCCCAGACTCTATCTCGACCATGCCGCAACGACCCCGATGCTCCCCGCCGCCAAGGCGGCGATGATCGAGGCGATGGAGCGCTGGGCGAACCCGTCTTCGCCTCATGCCGAGGGGCGCGCAGCGCGCGCGGCGGTCGAGGACGCGCGGGTCCGGATCACGCGGGGCCTGGGGCATGAAGGCGCGCTGATCTTCACCAGCGGGGCGAGCGAGGCGATCGAGATCGCCTTGCGGCGCGGCAAGGCGAGCGGTCGGCTTGTGTCGGCTGTCGAGCATGACGCCGTCCGCCGTATGGCGCGCGATGCCGGCACGCTGCCGGTCGATCGGCTCGGCCGCGTCGATGCGGATGCGATCGGAGCGGAGGGCGCGCTGTACGCGATCCAGCTGGTCAACAACGAGACCGGCGTCGTTCAGCCGATCGAGGCTTTGCACGAGCGGATCGCCTGTCAGGGCGGGCTGCTGCTGATGGATGCGGCGCAGGCGGCGGGCAAGATGCCGCTGCCTACGGCCGATTTCATCAGCCTGTCCGCGCACAAGCTGGGCGGGCCACCCGGCATCGGGGCCTTGCTGGTCCGCGACCTCGCCCTGCTCGAACCCAGTGGAGGGCAGGAACAGGGCTATCGCGGCGGCACCGAAAATGTCCCGGCGATCATGGCCTTCGCCGCCGCACTGGAGCAGGGGGCGGGCTGGATGGAAGAGGCTTCCCGGCTGCGCGACATGCTCGATGCCGCGATCCGGGCGGAGGGCGGAATCGTCGTCGCCGACGAAGCGGTCCGCTCGCCTGCCATCGCCAGCTATCGCATGCCCGGAGTCGCCGCGACTGCGCAACTGATCCGCTTCGATATGGCGGGCATTTCCGTTTCGGCCGGCAGCGCCTGTTCGTCGGGCAGCCTGAAGCCGAGCCATGTGCTGGCGGCGATGGGCTGGAGCGAGCAGGAGGCGCGCGAGACCGTCCGCGTGAGCTTCGGTCCCGACACCGGCGAGGCGGACATCGATCGCTTCCTGACGGAGTGGCGCCGTATCGCCTCCTCGGCCAACAGCCGCGCCGCATGATCTATCTCGACTATCAGGCCACGACGCCGCTGGCGCCCGAGGTGCGCGCGGCGATGCTCCCATATCTCGACGAACGCTTCGCCAATCCGCATTCGCCGCACAAGCCGGGCCGCGAGGCTGCGGCTGCGGTGGCGGTAGCGCGCGATCGGGTGGCCGCGCTGATGCCGCCGGGCGGGCAGGTGGCGTTCACCAGCGGCGCGACCGAAGCGCTCAACTGGGCGATCAAGGGCAGTAGCGGCCCGATCGTTACCGTGGCGACCGAGCATGCAGCGGTGCTCGATACGGCCCGAGCGACGGGACGCCCGCTGACCGAGCTGCCGGTCGATGCGGATGGCCTGGTCGATCTCGCGGCAGCCGAGGCGGCGATCCGTCCCGGGGTCGGACTGGTCGCAGCGATGCTGGTGAACAACGAGATCGGCGTGATCCAGCCGGTGGCCGAGATCGCCGCGCTCGCGAAACGGGCTGGGGCGCTGATGCTGTGCGATGCGGTGCAAGGCTATGGCCGGATCGATATTCCCGAAGGATGCGATCTGGTGGCGGTGTCCGCACACAAGATTCATGGGCCGAAGGGCATCGGTGCGCTCTGGCTGCGTGACGGGGTGGAGGTCGAGCCGCTGCTTCATGGCGGGCGGCAGGAGGCGGCCGGACGTTCGGGCACCCAGGCGCCGATGCTCTGCGCAGGGTTCGGCGTCGCGGCGGCTCTGATGGCAGAACATTGCGAGGCGGATCTGCGCCATGTGCGTGCGCTGTGGGATGTGGCCATGGCGACGCTGGGCAAAGGCTGGACGCTCAACGGGTCGGGCGAGGCGCGATGGCCTGGCAATCTCAACCTGCGAAAAGAAGGGCTCGACGCCGGCCGCCTGATGTCGAACCTGCGCGACCTTGCCTTCTCGGCGGGCTCTGCCTGCGCCAGCGGCTCGGGTAGACCGAGCCATGTGCTCAAGGCTATCGGCCTGACGGATCGCGAGGCGCGGTCGAGCGTAAGGCTGGGTTTCGGGCGCTACACCTCCCCAGAGGAGGTGCGGCGCGCGATGGACATGATTGCGGAGGCGGCGGGCCGCCAGGGGGTAGAAAGCGCATGACGAAGGTCGTTTTCCTGTCGGCCGATGGCGAACAGCGCAGCGAGGTCGACGGCGCGCCGGGGCTGCGCTTGCTGGAAGTGGCGCAGGCCGATGGGCAGCCGCTCGAAGGGACGTGCGAAGGGCAGATGGCGTGCTCGACCTGCCATGTGATCGTCGATCCGGCGGACTTCCCGAAACTGCCGCGCGCGTCCGAGATGGAGGAGGATCTGCTCGACCTCGCCAGCCATGTCACCCGATATTCCCGCCTCGCCTGCCAGATCCACCTGACCGACGCGCTCGACAGCCTGACCGTGCGGATGCCGCCCGCGTCGCGCAATATGCAAGGGCGCTGAGCGCGCATCTGGCCAACCGGGCAGAGCTGTTTCAGGCGGCTTGCATCGCGCCCACTTCTCCCCCATATGCGCCGCGGGAGTCGGGCGGACGGTGCCGTCGCCAACCCGGTCAGGTCCGGAAGGAAGCAGCCGCAACGATTTCGTATCGGGTCGTTCCGGCTCCCACCTCGTTCACATCGGCAAATATCACGGGGACAATCCGGCCCCGGCTGGCTAAGGTCTCGGCATGTCCGACTCTTCGACGCCATATCGCGTTCTCGCGCGCAAATATCGGCCGCGGAATTTCCGTGAACTCATCGGCCAGGATGCGATGGTCACGACGCTGGCCAATGCGATCCGGCGCGAACGGCTGGCCCATGCCTTCCTGCTGACCGGGGTTCGCGGCGTCGGCAAGACATCGACCGCGCGGCTGATCGCCAAGGCGCTCAACTGCGTCGGCCCGGACGGGCAGGGCGGGCCCACGATCGATCCCTGCGGGGTCTGCGAACCCTGCGTGGCGATCGCGGAGGGCCGCCATATCGACGTGGTCGAAATGGACGCAGCCAGCCACACCGGCATCGACGACGTCCGCGAGATTATCGAAGCAGTGCGCTATGCGTCGGTGTCGGCGCGCTACAAGATGTACATCATCGACGAAGCGCACATGCTGTCGAAACAGGCGTGGAACGGCTTGCTCAAGACGCTGGAGGAGCCACCGCCGCACGTGAAGTTCCTGTTTGCGACCACCGAGGTCAACAAGGTGCCGATTACGGTGCTGTCACGCTGCCAGCGATTCGACCTCAAGCGCATTCCGTCCGAACTGCTCGCCAGCCATTTCGCCGAAATCTGCGTCAAGGAATCGGTCGAGGCCGAGCCCGATGCGCTGGCGATGATCGCCGACGCCGCCGAGGGATCGGTGCGCGACGGCCTATCGATCCTCGATCAGGCGATCGCGCATGCCGATCTTGGCGGGCACAGCGATGATGCAGGTGCCGCGATGGTGCGCGCGGAGCAGGTGCGCTCGATGCTGGGCCTGTCGGATCGTGGGTCGATGCGGCGGCTGTTCGCGCATCTGATCGCGGGCGATGCCGATGCGATGCTCGCCGATCTGGACGCGCAGCATGCGTTGGGTGTCGATCCTGTCGCGGTAATGCGCGGGTTGCTGGCGATGGTGCACGCGATCACG
>JAIYAJ010000459.1 GCA_027489105.1 Zymomonas sp.
CAACACCCAGTCGCCCGCGCCCACGTCGATCAGCTCGGCCATCAGGGTCGTGATGTGGTCGGGCGTCAGAACGATGCCAAGCGTGCTGCCGTCTCCGCCGCCGTAGGAGATGAACTCGTGATAGAAATTCCCGAGCACGTCAAACGACAGCATCTCCGGGTTGTTGACCACGTTCTGCACGTCGCTCTGCAAAATTTGAGCGAAGTAGCGGAGCGGGGACATGCCCAATTCGCTGTGCTTCTGGTTCAGAGACGGAGCGGTCCTGATGAAGCTGAACTGATCCAGCAATGTGCCGATTTTTTGCTGGGGCCCGAACCCTTTGGAGACCATGTAGTCGTGGGCGGCCTGGTAGATCTTGGCGCCGTCCCAATCGTTCGGCAGCTTTTCGTCGGAGACGTGCGTGAGGCTAGCGATTGAGAAGCCAGGCTTTTCGAGGGCGAGCAAGATCGCCGACACGAGCGGGGCTTTGCGATGGCTCTCGATGGCCGCGTAGTTGCGCATCCCCTCGTGCAGGCGCGAGGCGGCCAGCTTGACCGTCTCGACGCGAATCTCGGCTTTAGGCCTGTTTCCAAGCACGGCGACCGAGTGGTATTCCGAGATCGCGTCTTTCGAGAACACGTCCAGATTGGCGAGATCGTCGAGGATCTTGGTCTGCCCAGGCGACAGGTAGGCGACCGCGATCTCGTGATGCCGCTCGTCGCCTCCGATGCCGACCGCGAAGATCCCCTTGTCGTAGGGCACTCCGTTTCGGAGCATCGTCGTCGCGTAATGGACCGCGCCGTTGAAGGCGAACGACTCCCGGTGGGGATGGGTGAGGACGATCTCGCCAGTCACCTTGTCGAGACGCCGAGTGAAGCGCGGGTGCTTCTTGTCCTCGACGACGACGATGAATCCGTCGACCTCGAAAACGAACTCCGGCTTGCCCTCGCCAGTGCCCGCGGCGGACTTGGAACCTCCCGCGAGCGCCTTTCGCTTCCACCTGGGCCCGCCGTCCTGTTCGAACGGCTTGGTGATGCCGATGTCCCGCAGTAAGTCGCGCACGAACTGATCCGTGCCCTTCTCATTCCTGTTTTCGTTGAAGGCGACCAACACGATCGCCTTCTTCGCAGCGACAGCTGGAACAGCCGTTGGCTTCTTTGTCGCAACCACTGGCGTTGCCTTCTTCTTGGCTGAGACCGGCACTGCGGTTTCCTTCTGAGGTGTCGCCTTCTTCGCTGTCGCCTTCTTCGCTGCAACCGCTTTCACCGTTGCCGCCTTCGGCGCGACCATTTTGGTCGTCGGAACCGTCTTCTTTTTAACCATTTAGCTTCCCGTTTGGTGTCTATTTAATGCCGTTAGCCGATCCAAGCGCGCGCTAGGGTCGGGCGCTTCGTGGTCTATTCCGAGAAGCGCTTCAGTGTATTCGTCGGCCTGATGAATGGCCTCTGCTTGGGTTGGACCGCTGGAATCGCGCCCCGCGCACATTGCGTCCGCTCCTTCTCTCGGGGCGCACTCTAACCAACTGCCTATTGGCACTGTTGCAGGGGAGCAAATCATTCCGCCGAAGCCCGGAAAAGAGGATGAGGTGTTAATGCAGCACCTACTTAAACTTTCACGCCTAACCAGCTGCAGCAAGTTGAGCGCTTTCCACGCCGTAAAGAGTGGCGATGTTTTTCAACCGCAAATGGTGGATCTCTGGGCTCAAAGTGTGACCCTCAGTGCAGTCCACGCTCCAAAGCCTCAAAAGGTATCCCACGACCGCCCCTCGGCACTGCCTCCGCAAGACGCCGTCAGTGATGCCGAACTCGCGGATCACTACTTCGGGATACTTCAGCCCTGGGTGAGGTACCAATTCGAGGTCGACCATGCGGTTCCATTGGTGATCGAAGAGAACCCCTTCCTCTTCAAGGATTTCGCCGGCGACTGCTGACGGCTCAGCCATTCTGGCAATAACGAAGTCGCTAAACCTCTTTTTGTCGCGATCGTAGGCGCGCATGTGCCAGCGAATACCGTTGTCAACGATCGCATGCGGCACCAGATCGCGGGTGGATTCCCCTGAGCTGAACGAAAGGTAGTTCACGCGAACAGCCGTCTTTCCATGGATCGCCCGGGTCACTGCCGCCAGAACCCGCAGATCCGGCAACCCCATCTCGATGACGCGCACGGCAGGCACCGGCTTTCCGCCGCGGTTGGGCGTCAGCCCCTGGACAAAACCCTGCGACAGCCAGCTGAGAACACGTTGTGGGTCGAAGTCAAAAACTGGGTTGAACGGGCTGAGAGGGACATAGACCTTGGCCGAGCCGTCGTAGTGCAGGTTGCCCGGAGCCAGGTCCCGGTAGTTCTGGATGTCGCGGGTGGCGGCCGCCTCGGCAACCCCGAAACGCGATTCAATGTCGTTGCGCCGCAGTGATCCACAGAAGAACGCCTGCAACTCGATGAAGGCCAGTCTTTCCCTAGCGGCATGCACCATCGACTTCAGCGCCAGATCGCAGGTCTCGCGTTGTTCTGCCGGAATGGGCTCGATCAGGATAGCCATATGGTCATCATTTGTATTGACACACAGGATTGATTTTGAGTATTTTACCCCTGCCATGCAACTTACAACCCTGCCAAACATGACCATCGAGCGCAATTTGCGCCGCAAGGCTGTGGCCGGTAAGTCCCTGGTCCACATCTCGACCTCACTTTTAATAACCGCCCGCGGCTCTTGGGGCGGCGTCGGCCGCAATTCATTTGCGGATCGAGCGGTGAGGTACCTTGGCTCAACACTTTCGACTGTCGCCTGCATCCAAAGACCTGTCGGTCTTGGCTGTCGCGCGCCTGACGGAAGACCAGTCGCGCGACGTCCTTGCGCGGATGCGCTGGGGCGATGACGGGACCCAGGTTTGCCAGGATCCCGACTGCGGGCTGAGAGACCAGCACTACTGGATCAGGTCAAGGAAGCAGTGGCGTTGCCGGCTCTGCGGCAGTTCCTTTTCGGTTACGACCAAGACTGCATTTGCCGACCGGAAGCTCCCGCTGACTACGCTGCTCTGTGCGATTGCCTACTTTGCACAATCGCCGAAAGGTTTAGCAGCCTTGAAGCTGTCTCACCTCATAAGCGTGGCGTACAAGACCGCGTTTGTTCTTCTTCACAAGATCAGGGAAGCGATCATCCTGACCGATGATCCAACACCACTCTCGGGGGAAGTCGAGGTCGACGGAGCGCGGTTCAACCATCACATCCGCAAGGCCAACAGGATTGAGCACCGGATCGACCAGCGGCTCGAGAGAAATCAAAGTCCGAACCGAGCTGAAATCATCACCATGCGGCAACGCGGGGAACCGGGCGCCGGCGCGGTTCGAACCGCTGTGGCGGTTGTCCGTCGTGAAACGGACATGGAGACCGTCCACGAAATCCGAGCAATGGTTGCCCCGGGCGCGACCATCATTTCTGACGAGGCCCCCATTTTTCGGGAGCTCGCTCGTTTTTATAACCACCAGACCGTAGTTCATGCCGAGTGCTATTCCAGTCCTGATGGCGTGAACGAGAACCAAGCCGAATCCTACTTCGCTAGGATCCGGCGCTCCCAGTATGGAGAGCACCACCGGTTCAGCCGCGACTACCTGATCCGGTATGCGAAGGAGACAGCCTTCCGGGAGGACACACGGCGGAGTTCGGACCACACGATTTGGAACGACCTCCTTAACCGCTGCATGGCAGCGGGAACCACAAGCTTCAGGGGTTATTGGCAGCGCGGTCGAATCCGACGCGGGTTGATGGCGGCGTAATCTCGGGCGGCAGCGACCACGAACCAAAAGCTGAATTCTTGTTCGGAGGATGTACCAGCACCTTCCCTCGGCGCGCCAATCTCTTCATGCAGTATCTGATTGCCATGCGGATCGACGCCTGCTCTTGCCGCGAGGGAACCTCTTTCTGCTCATCTACCAGAAAGCAGAAGATTTCTTCTCTCGTCACAGGCATTCCGTTCGCCACCCGCAGGTAAGCCAGGATCTTCCCAGTCAGCTTGCCGTGCTTCATGCCTCCGATGCGGGGCGTTGTACGAATCGCCAACGCCGTCTGCAGGTCAATTTCGGGATCCCTCGAACGGATGATCGACGCCAAGGCGACGATATGACCTTCGAGATCAATCGCCTTGCGCGCTAGTTCCCTCATTTCCTTCTTGACGACCAACAGTTCGCCTTTTTTGCGCCTGTAGTCGTTCAACAGCAGTGATACGTAAACCGAGGTCGCCATACAGTCCCCAAAAGCACAGGACTCTATGGCGACCTCCTTAGCTTTTCACGTGCATCAGCGACATCATTCCGGTGCTGCGGGCGGAATATCTCGGCGACCGGAAAGTTGTGTTGGAAGAACACCGTCGGAAGCAGCGTCGGCGGCCGCTGATCCAGCGGCTTCGCCGTACTGCAGTCGACGCAGGAAGGA
>JAIYAJ010000359.1 GCA_027489105.1 Zymomonas sp.
AAGGTCACCCGCAAGTCGACCAGCGGCGAACTCCGACTCGCATCGAACGGCAAGCAGGCGCTCGAGTGGAGCATCGGCACCGTGGTCGGCAAGGACAGCGGCCTTAGCGACCAGTCGACCTTCCACGGCGCTCAGAGCCCGCTCTGCCCGGCCTCGACCGGTGGCCGCTGCAACGGCCTCGAAGTAACGGGTGCCGACGGCTACAGCACGTCAAAATATTTCGCGCTGTTCGCCCAGGGCACCTGGAACATCTCTGACCAGTGGGCCGCGACCGCCGGCGTCCGCTATTCGAAAGAGAAGGTCACCAACGACTCGCAAACCCGCTCGAACACCATCCTGACCGGCATCAACGACCGCTCGGCCAGTTTCGACGACGTCTCGCCGAAGTTCACGATCAGCTACAAGCCGCAGACCGACTGGATGATCTTCGCGACCGCCTCGCGCGGCTTCAAGGCGGGTGGCACGCAAACGGCAAATACGGCGCAGCTGCGCAACGAGTTCGATCCGGAAACGCTGTGGAACTATGAACTCGGCACCAAATTCGACCTGTTCGACAAGCGCGTCCGTGTCGACATCACCGGTTTCTACATGGACTGGAAAAAGATCCAGCAGACGATCCGTTTCCAGTTCATCGATCCGGTCACCGGGCTGCTCCGGGGCGTCAGCGGTATCGACAATGCCGCAGCTGCTGAGAGCTACGGCATCGAAGCCAGCTTCGACGCCAAGCTGACCGACTTCTGGATGCTGAGCGGCCAGGTCGGTTACAACAAGTCGAAGTATAAGGATTGGAAGAACGCGCTGATCGATGGCAACGTGATCGACGTCAGCGGCCAGGAGCTGACCAACGCTCCCGAATGGACGCTGGGTGCGCAGACTCAGTACACTGTTCCGATCACCGACGAGCTCGAATCCTTCGCCCGCGTCGAATGGAACTATCGCGCCAAGATGGTCTCCAATCCCTTCTATTATCTCTACAAGAACGTCGCGGGTGAGCCGTTCCTCAGCCCGAGCTACCACAATGTGAACGTCCGTCTCGGCGTCGAGACCGAGAAGTTCCGCGCCGTCGTGTTCGTGGAGAATCTCTTCAAGGAGAAGTACTACGCGAACGCCTATGAGAAGGCCTTCTACAGCGGCGTTCAGGTGGAGCCGTCCTTCCGCCAGTTCGGCGTGAACGTCGGCTACAAGTTCTGACAATGAAAAAAGGGCGGCGGCCATCGGGTCGCCGCCCTTCTTTATCGACCCCGCAAACATGATCCTCGTGGGGGCGGGGATGACGATATGGGAAAGAGGCCGATGCGGCACTGGCTGATGACCATCCTGCTCGCCTGCCTGGCCTTTGGAGCCTCCCCCGCGAGCGCCACCGAAACCGATAGCGCGGCCGCCTGCGCGCAGCTCTCCAGCATCACGCTCGATCTTTCGCCGGAAATGCCGGCGCATATTCTGTCCTCGGACATGATCGCCACAAGCGGATCGACGCTGGCCCTGTGCCGCGTGCGCGGCTATGTATCACCCAACACCCATTTCCAGATCACCCTCCCCGCCTCCGGCTGGAATGGGAAGTTCTTCTACGCCGGCTGCACCGGTTCCTGCGGGATGGCCGGGGAGTCGCTGTGGGCGCGCGAGTGCGACTATCCGGTCGCGCGCGGCTATGCCTGCATCTTGTCCGACATGGGCCACCGCTCCGGGCCCGGCGACGGGCTGTGGGCCTGGCGCGACCTGGAGGCGAAGATCGACTTCGCCTATCGCGCCACCCACCGGACAGCCCTCGTCGGCAAGGCCATCGTCAGCGCCTTCTACGCGCAGCCCGCCAAGCGTTCCTATTTCATGGGCTGTTCGACCGGCGGGCGCCAGGGCCTCGTCTCCGCCCAGCGCTTCCCCGAGGATTTCGACGGCATCATCGCCGGCGCCCCCGTCGTCAGCGAAGCCGGAACCTCGATGAGCTTCGTCTGGACGCTCAACAGCCTCGCGCGTGCCGACGGCAGCCCGATCTTCGACGACCGCAGCCTCGCCATCCTCCATCGCGGCGCAGTCGCGGCGCTGGACGCCGCCGACGGGCGCAAGGACGGCGTCATCGGCAATCCCCGTGCGCGCTTCGATCCCGGCACCCTCGCCTGCAACGGCATGACCGGCGACTGCCTGACACCCGAACAGATCGAAGCCGCGCGAAAAGTCTATGCCGGCCCGGTGAACGCAAAGGGCCAGCCCGTCTATCGGGGCGGCGGTTTCCTGCCGGGATCCGAGTTGGGCTGGCGCGCCTTTCTGTCGATCGGTGGCCCTGCCTCGGCGACCCGCTCAGGTACTGACACCACGCGTTATATCCAGTCCGACTTCGGCCCCGGATGGGAAGCGAAGGCGTTCGACTTCGACCGCGACCCCGACCGGTTGCGTGAATATGAAGTGCTCTACTCCGCTTCCAATCCGGATCTGCGCGCCTACAGGGATCGGGGCGGGAAGCTGTTGATCTACCATGGCTGGGCCGATGCGCGCGTCGCGCCGCTCAACAGCGTCGACTATTATGGCGCCGTCACCCGCACCATGGGCGGTCAGGCGGCGACCGAGAGCTTCGCGCGGCTCGTCATGGTCCCCGGCATGGAGCATTGCTGGGGCGGCGATGGCCGCTTCGCGATCGACTATATCGCCGCGATGGAGGATTGGGTGGAGCGCGACGTGTCGCCCGCCACCCTGCGCGCCGCGCACCGATCCCCCGCAACCACCAGCGACGGCGCAACCTTCATCCAGAGCTTCCCTGCTCCCGCCGGCAGCGAGCGCGCGGTGCACGTGCTTCCGACCTACAAGGTCCAATGAGATAACCCCGCTTTCCGTTTCCCGAGGAGTATTTCCGTGTTGATCGATCGTCGCCGCTTCCTTCATGCCGCCGCCGGCACCACCGCCCTCGGCCTTGTCGGGCCGATGCAGGGCGTCTGGGCGGCCGCGACCGGCTCGGGCGACGCCGCGCTGGAAGCGCTCCTCCAGCGGCACACCGAAGCCTTCCTCCGCCGCTCGCCGGAAGAGGCGACGGGCAATGATTATGACAAGGGCGCCAACGCCTATCTGCGTACGCGGCTCGACGACCGTTCCCTCGCGGCGCGCGAGACCGACCGCGCGGCGGTGAAGCTCGGTCTGCAGCAGCTTCGCGCCCTGTCGCCCGCCGGCCTGTCGCCGCGCGCGGCGCTCGACCGCGACGTCGCCCTCTATGTCTACGAGACGCTCGACGACATGCTCGGCCGCTATGGCTATATGGACATGAACCTGCGGCCGAGCCCCTATGTCGTCAGCCAGATGAACGGCGCTTATTACTGGCTGCCCGACTTCATCGGTGGGCGTCATCCGATCAAGGACGCGGCCGATGCCGACGCCTGGTACAGCCGCCTCGCCGCGCTCGCCACCGCGCTCGATCAGGAGAGCGAGCGGATCAGGCATGACGCCGCGATGGGGATCATCCCGCCGAGCTTCGTGATCGCCAAGACGATCGCCCAGATCAAGGGCCTGCGCGACGGCAAGCCGCTCGAATCCGCGCTCATTGCCCCGGCGCTCAAGAAGCTCGCAGCCCTCGGCCGACAGGGCGACGACGCCCGCGCCGAGACGATTTTCCGCGATCGCATCGTACCCGCGCTCGACCGGCAGATCGCGGCGTTCGAGGCGATTGCCCCCAAGGCCGTCGACGTCGCCGGCGTCTGGCGCCTGCCCGACGGCGATGCCTATTATGCGGCGGCGGTCCGCTCGAACACGACCGCCGACATCGCGCCGGGCGATCTGCACAAGCTGGGGCTGGAGCAATGCCGCCAGCTAATCGAGCAGATCGACACGCTGTTGAAGGCGCAGGGTATGTCGCAGGGGTCGGTCGGCGCGCGCATCGGCGCCCTCAACCAGGACGCCCGTTTCAAGGTCAGCGACGACGATGCCGGGCGCGAGAAGCTGCTCGCGCTCGCCACCGGCTATATCAAGGACATCACCGCACGGCTGCCGCAGGCCTTCGGCATCTCGACCGTCGATCCGGTCATCGTCCGGCGCATCCCGCCCGCGATCGAGGCGGGCGCGCCCGGTGCCTTCTATGGCGAGGGTGCCCCCGGCGAACCCGGCGTCTATTCGCTCAACCTTCAGCATCCGAGCGAGCATGCGACCTGGCGCCTGCCCACGCTGACCCATCATGAAGCGGTCCCCGGCCACCATTTCCAATATAGCGTGCTCAATCATGCCCCGGCCCTGCCGCTGTTCCGCAAGGTCGTGCGCTTCTCGGCCTATACCGAAGGCTGGGCGCTCTATGCGCAGCAGGTCGCCGCCGAACTGGGCATCTATGAGAATGATCCTTTCGGACGGATCGGCGAGCTTCAGTCGCAGCTGTTCCGCGCCGCGCGGATCGTCGTCGACACCGGCATCCATCATGAGCGCTGGACCAAGGACGAGGCGGTCGCCTGGATGGTCGACAATGCCGGCGAACAGCCGCTGGCGACCGAACGCGAGGTAACCCGCTACGCCGTCTATCCGGGCCAGGCGTGCAGCTTCAAGGTTGGCGCGAACCGCATTGTCGCAGCGCGCGAGGCCGCCCGCAAGACGATGGGCGACCGCTTCGACGTGCGCGGCTTCCACGACCTCATCCTCACCTCCGGCCCGATGCCGATGGCGGTTCTCGAAAAGGCCGTCGCGCAATGGGCCGCAGCCTGACACTCCACAGGGGAATGATCACATCATGAAGACCAAGAGCTTCCGAATTGCGATACTGGCCTTGCTGGCGGGCATCGCCATGCCCGCCGTCGCGCACGCGGCGGCGAGCGCCGAACCGGTCAAAGCCCAGGCCAGCAGCAAGACGATCGCGCTGACCGACGCCAATATCGTCGCGATCGACGGCGGTGCCCCGATCCGCAATGCCGTGCTGGTCGTGCGCGACGGCAAGATCCTGGCCGCCGGCCCCGCCGCATCGGTGAAGATCCCCGAGGACGCGGAGATCGTGTCGATGGGGGGCAAGTGGCTCGCTCCCGGCCTGATGAACATGCACGTCCACCTTGGCCTCAAGCTGCCGGGCGCCGAGGGAGCAGCACTGGCCAACGAGACCGACCCGCAGCTGGCCCTGCGCATGGCCGCCAATGCGCGCAAATCGCTGCTCGCGGGCGTCACCACGCTCCGGCTGGTCGGCGAGGACCATGGCGTCGACTTCGCCGTCCGCCGCGCGATCGAAAAGGGCGAGATCATCGGCCCGCGCATCAAGACGGCGGGCGAGATCATCGTCCCCACCGGCGGCCATGGCTCGCTCGAGGCCGACGGCCCCTATGCGCTGGCCCATGCCGTGCGCGAGCAGATCAAGCAGGGCGCCGACTGGATCAAGATCGCCATTTCGGGCGGAATCGCCGACACCCATGGCAGCATCTCCGCCGCGCCGATGACCGACGAGGAGCTCAAGACCCTGATCGAGGTCGCGCATCGCAACGGCATCAAGGTCACCGCGCATAACGGCTCGGCCGAGGCGGCGAAACAGTCGCTCGCCATGGGCATCAACTGCTTCGAGCATGGCTATCATCTGAGCGAGGACAATCTGAAGGAGATGAAGGCGAAGGGCGTCTGGCTTGTGCCCACCGCCGTCGTCACCCAGGAAGGCGCCAAGGAATTCTACAAGAAGATCGGCTCGCCCGACTGGTATCTCGAGCGGGTCGATTCGACCGGCAAGGACCATTGGGCGATGCTGCAGAAGGCGATCCGCCTGGGCGTAAACATCGGCCTCGGCACCGACCAGTTCCCCTTCGAGCCCAATGGCGGCACCACCGCCACGGTGGCGGAGGCAGAGCTGTACGTGAAGGCCGGCATGACCCCGCTCCAGGCGCTCCAGTCGGGCACGACCCAGACCGCGAAGCTGCTCGGCATCGAGGACCAGGTCGGCCGTCTGACCCCGGGCATGGCCGCCGATATCATCGCAGTCGACAGCGACCCGACCGCCGACATCTCGGCGCTGCGCACGATCAGCTTCGTGATGAAGGCCGGCCGCATCTACCGCGACGACACCCACGGCAAGCTCGCCGACTAAGGACCTGGGGCCGGGTCCGTCGTCGAGGCGGATCCGGCTGCGGCCTTCAGCGCGCCTGCATGCCGGGCGCGAAGACCGGGATGCCGTCGACCTTAGCTACCCGCCCCTGCCCCGAGCGCGCCAGCCGGCCTAGATCGGAAGCGGAAACGCCGTCGGTGATCCACAGTGTATCTGCGGAAAGGCGCAGCTCCCTGAGCTCAGCCGCGCGCCGGCGGACCAGTGCATCAAATGATCCGGCATCGTAGCGGGCGAGATAGATGACGTCGGTCTTCAGGCCGTGACGCAGGGCCCAGGCGTCGATATCGCGATAGGCGGGATAGCGGTTCCGGGGCACGATCATCCGCACCGCGCGATAGCGGCCGGCCGCCTCGCTCCAGAAAGGCGAGGTCAGCGCGCTCGGCCAGACGTCGCCGCGCCGGGCATAGGCTTCGGCAGCCCCTCGCCAGCCGGCGCTGCTGTCGACGATCTGCACGATCGCGGCAGCCCAGAGCAGGATCGTCGCGCTCCGGCGTCCCACGCCCCTGAGCAAGACCCAGCAATTCGCGACCATCAGCCAATAGACCAGCGGCCAGGCGAAGCGACCGCTGCTCCGGAACATATGGCCGAGCGCTTCCAGCGGCGCTGGCCAGGGCAGATGCACCACATGCGAACCGAGGGCGACATAGGGGGTAATGGCGAGCAGGCCGAGCAGGCCGAGCGCAAGCCCCAGCCCGAGATGTGGAGCCCAACGCGGCCAGCACTGGACGCTGCGCGCAACGAAGACCGACGCTGCCAGTGAGACGAGCACGCCAGCACCGAGATAGGCGAAACCCTCGACCTCTTCCGCCGTGGCGCTCTGGCTCGGGATCAGCCAGGACCAGCCGCGCGGATCGATCGGGGAGAGCAGATTGGCCTTGTAGATACCAAAGCCCCATTCGATCGAGATCGCATGAACACTGCCGTCGCCGGTCTTCGCGAGCCAGAGCACGCCCGTCAGCCAGGCGGTTGCAGCCATCGCGGCGAGGCCCGCTGCCGCTCCTAACAGCAGGCGCCGCAGCGCCGGCCCGCTGGCCCCCACTGTCCCCCGCCAAAGCTCGGCACCCCAGATCGCCGCGACCATCGCCAGCAAATAGGGATGGATCAGGATCGTCAGCGTGAGCAGTGCCCCCCACGGCCAGGCCCTGCGATGCATGTCCGGCGACAGATAGAGCCAGATCGCCGCAAGGATGAGCCATTGGCCGCATAGGGTCAGGTGGAAGATGGCGGGCATGATCGCCCGTGCCAGGAAGCACGGGGCGAAGAGGAAGAGCAGCACGATAGCGGGGCGCTGCCAGTCGTCGGCGCCGATCCGGACAGCGATCGCGCGAGCGAACAGCGCCTGCAGCAGGAAGCAGCCGAGCAGCCACCAGCCGAAATATTGAAAGGGCTCCGGCAGGATCGGGCCGAGCAGCTTGAAGACCATCGCCAGCAGCGGATTGGCATCCGCCATCATCACGCTGCCCGCTATGTCCATGCCATAATCGGGGTTCGCGGCGATCGGCCAGGACCAGGGCGACGCCCGATAAAAGGCCCAGCCGAGATAATTGGTGGCCGCATCGTGGTCCGCCAGCCAGGCGATATTGGTCGGATCGAGTGGTGCGGGGCCGATGACAAAGACAAAGGCAATGATCGCGAGCGCGACGCTCACCACAATGTCCCGGTCGGGAAGGCCCGCCGGCAGAATCCCCACGCGGCGCGTCGTGGCTATCGTGTCCTGCCCCACGGCGTATTCTGGCCCCCCTTGCGCGGCGCCCCCGGCCGGTTCGGTCACCTTCTAGGGCTGCGGCGCGGCTCCCTCAAGCGGCCATCATTCTCGCTGGAGATGGACCAGCGGCGCCTCGAACCAGCCGCGATAGCCCTCCGGACCGTAGCTCTCCCGGACGGCGCCGCCACCGCCCAGCCCCATCGCGATCAGCTTGGCCCCAAAACTGCGCTGCGTCGGCGTCACGGCCGGGGGGCCGCCCGCTTCGGCCCAGCCGAGCGACAACAGCGCGTCTTCGCCCTCGCCCGACAGGCTCCACTCGACCGCGATCGACCCGCCGGGAACCGACAGCGCGCCATATTTGACGGCATTGCTGCCGAGTTCGTGCAGCAACATCGCGGTGCTGATCGCCCCCTTGGGTGCAAGCTGCACGGCCGGCCCCGCTGCCGTGAAACGCTCTGGCGGGGCGTGCCGGACAAGGCTGTTAGCAACCACCGTGCGCATGTCCGTTTCCGTCCATTTCTTGCGCTGGAGCAGTTCATGCGCCTCGGTTAGGGCATCGAGCCGGCTCTGAAAGGATTCGACCGGTCCCCGGCTCGGCACAGCACGCAGCGTCTGGCTCGCCAGCCCGTTGATCATCGCCAATGTCTGGTTCAGCCGCTCGGACAGAAGATCGTTGAGTTGGCGCCGTTCGATATCTTCTTCCATCTGCCGCAACATCGCCCGGCGCAGCTCGAGCTGTGCGATCACCTGCCGCGCGAGCGTGGTCAGCATGCCCTGCTGTACGGGGGTCAGGCCTTCGGGCCGGGGTTCATGATCGATCACGCAGAGCATACCGAGGACCTCGCCGCGCGGTGCGACCAGCGGCGCCCCGGCGTAGAAGCGGATGCCATCCGCAATACTGACAAGACTGTTCTCAGCAGTGCGGGGATCTGCGGTCAGGTCGGGAATGATCAGCATTTCACTGCTGCCGAGGCCGAGTCTGCACACCGACTGATCGATCGGCGTCTCCTCCTGCTCCAGCCCGACGCGCGCCTTGAACCATTGCCTGTCGGTTTCCACCAGGCTCACAAGCGAGATGGGCGTACCGCACAGCTGTGCCGCCAGTTGCACGATATCGTCGAAATCGGCTTCGGGGGGCGTGTCGAGAATTTCATATTCGGACAGCGCCGCCAAACGCGCCCGGTCATGAAATTGGGGTTCTACTAAGCTACGCATCGCGCCACTCCACCTGGCTGCTGGGGTCGGTCCGCCGACAGATTCGATCTTCAACATAGTCCGACGACATGATGGTTCAACGTCGCGAAAATGCGGGGGTTTCCCGCAACGCAGGTTTACCCCGGCCCAGCATCGAAGCGAAGGGCTACCTCTCGTCGCCTAGGTGCGGCATGGTGGGCGGCATGCTGGATGCGGCGTCGAGGGCCGTGCCGACCGGGAGAGAGACGATCGTGACCACTGCCCCCCAGACCCAGTCCCTGTCCGTCATGCTCCGGCGGTCGGCTGCGCGCCATGGCACCAAGCCTGCGCTGGTTTTCGGAGGTGCCAGCTGGAGCTATGCCGAGTTCGACGCCATCGTCGACGAACTGGCCGCCGGTCTCGATGACCTGGGCGTGGTCAAGGGCGATCGCATCGCCATCCTCGCGCGCAACAGCCACAGCTTCATGGCGATCCGGTTCGCGGTCGCGCGGATCGGCGCCGTGCTCGTTCCGATCAACGTCATGCTCGGCGCGCCCGACATCGCCTATATTCTCGACCATTCTGGCGCCCGCTTCCTGTTCGTCGATGCGACTCTGGTCGACCTTGCCCGCGATGCGGCCGCTGCCGTCGCCTCAGCCATCGAGGCAAGCTTCCTCGTCGAAGGCACCTGTGCCTCCGACATCCGTCGCTGGACCGACCTGCGCATCTCGGGCGCCACGATCGACGACCGGGCCGAAGCGGACGACCTGCTGCAGATCATCTACACCAGCGGGACCGAAAGCCGCCCCAAGGGCGCGATGCTCAGCCATGCTGCGGTCCTGTGGCAATATCAGAGTTGCCTGTTCGACTGCGGCTGGACTTCGGACACCGTCATCCTTCACGCCCTGCCGCTGTTCCACTGTGCGGCCCTCGACGCGATGGCGGGCCCGGCTCTCCAGGCAGGTGCGACCAGCGTCATCAGCCCCTCCGCCGCGCCCGATCAGGTGATCCCGCTTATCGAGCACCATCGCGTCACTGCCTTCTTCGCACCGCCTACGGTCTGGATATCGCTGCTGCGGTCCCCGCTGTTCGAGGCGCACGATATCTCCAGCCTCGCCAAGGGCTATTATGGCGCGTCGATCATGCCGGTGGCGGTGATCGAGGAGCTCAGCGAGCGTATTCCGGGCCTGCGGCTGTGGAACCTCTATGGCCAGACCGAAATAGCGCCGGTCGCGACTGTGCTGCAGCCCGAAGATCATGCAACGCGGCGGGGCTCGGCGGGCCGCCCTGCCCTCCATGTCCAGACCCGCGTGGTCGACGACGAGATGCGCGACGTCGCACCCGGCGAAATCGGCGAGATCGTTCACCGCTCCCCGCAGCTGCTGTCGGGCTATTGGCGCCAGCCGGAACTGTCCGAGACCGTTTTCGCCGGCGGCTGGTTCCACAGCGGCGACCTGGCGACAATCGACGCCGACGGCTTCATCACCGTCGTCGATCGCAAGAAGGACATGATCAAGACCGGCGGCGAGAATGTCTCCTCGCGCGAAGTCGAGGAGGCGATCTATGCCCATCCGCATGTATCGGAGGTTGCGGTGATCGGCCTGCCCGATCCCCACTGGATCGAGGCGGTGACCGCCTTCGTGGTGAAGCGGGCCGGAACCGCGCCAAGCGCCGAAGATCTGGAAGCGCATTGCGCGGCTCGCCTTTCGGGGTTCAAGCGGCCCAAGCGCTTCGTCTTCGTCGACGATCTGCCGCGCAATGCCAGCGGCAAGATATTGAAGCGCGATCTGCGTCAGATGGCGCCCGGCTGAGGCGCGTGGCCGATCAGCAAGAATTTGAAAAGAACCAAAGCGATCCGTCGACGTTGTTCCTGTCATGGCCGTGCCCCCCGGTCGCCAAGAAGGAGTTTCAAGATGATCGCCCTGTCCAGGTCCCGCATTCTGCTCTGCACCCTGCCCGCGATACTTGCGCTGTCAGCCTGCCAGTCGAGCAACCCGACCGAACGCGGCCTGGCGCGCGGCGCGGCGATCGGCGCAGCCGGTGGTGCGGCGCTCGGCGCGGTCGTCGGCGGCGTGGGCGTCGGTGAGGGCGCTGCGATCGGCGCGGCCACCGGCGGTGCGATCGGCGCGCTGACCGCCAAGAACCGCCGCTATTATCGCGACCGTCGCGGCGACTGCTATTACAAGGACGATGGCCGCCGCTATTATGTGGACCGCAACCGCTGCTGATCCGTCAGCCGCTTTGATCCGTCGCCCCGGAGGCCATCTCCACCCCGAGTTCGGCCTCCAGGGCGGCGAGCATCGCCTGCACCTTCGGCAGCGCGTGCCGACGGTGCGGGCAGACCGCCCAGATCGGTTCGGGCGCATCAATGAACCCGTCGAGGAGCCGTACCAGCCGCCCCGCCGCGAGATGATCGCGCACGTAAAATTCCGGCAACTGGCAGATCCCCAGCCCATCAAGCGCAGCTGCCACCAAGGCCGTACCGCTGTTACAGCGCAGGCGACCACTCGGCACCAGCGTTCGACGCGTACCCTTCTCGCTAAAATGCCACACACCGCTCGTCCCGATCAGACAATCATGTATTTCCAGATCGGCTGGCGTGCAGGGTAGCCCGCGCCCTGCCAGATAGGCCGGTGACGCGCACAGGACGAGCGAGCGAGCCCCGATCTGGCGGGCGTCGAGCCGCTGGTCGACAGGATGGCCGGTTCTGATCCCGATGTCGAAACCTTCGGCGACGAGGTCCACCACCCTGCTGGTCAGCTCCAGCGACACCGAGATGCGCGGATGCGTACGAATGAACCTGCCGACGATGGGGGCCACGAAGCGTTCGCCAAGCGCAGTCGAGCAGGTGAGCCGCAGC
>JAIYAJ010000020.1 GCA_027489105.1 Zymomonas sp.
ATTCGAAGTCGAGCCAGGAGCCGCGGTACGGAATGATGCGCGCGGAGAACAGCAGCTTGCCCGAGCTGTGGGTCTTGCCCTTGTCGTGTTCGAAGAACACGCCGGGCGAGCGATGCAGCTGCGAGACGATCACACGCTCGGTGCCGTTGATGATGAAGGTGCCGTTGTCCGTCATCAGGGGCATGTCGCCCATGTAGACGTCCTGCTCCTTGATATCGAGGACCGAGCGGGTGTCCGTATCGGGATCGACTTCGAACACGATGAGACGCAGCGTGACGCGCATCGGCGCCGCATAGGTCATCCCGCGCTGGCGGCATTCCTCGGTGTCGTACTTCGGGTCTTCCAGCTCATACTGGACGAAGTCCAGCCCGGCCGTGCCGGCGAAGTCGCGGATCGGGAAGACCGAGCGCAGGGTCTTTTCCAAGCCCGACACATAATTGTCGGCCGGGCGCGAGCGCAGGAACTGCTCGTAGGATTCACGCTGCACCTCGATGAGGTTCGGCATCTGGACGACTTCGTGGATGTTCCCGAAGACCTTGCGGATGCGCTTCTTGGCGGTCGACGGAACTGCCTGGGTGGCCATGCGTATCTTTCCTCGCGTCACAAAAATTGTCCGCCTTTCAGCGGCCCGCAGCCCGATTCGCAGGGGGCACCCCACGACGAAAAGTGCGGGTCCGGGCTGATCGGAACCGCACTGCCAGCGTTATGGAAACCCTTGGAAAACCGTCTCCAATTCGTCGCGGACCGTTCGCCAGACGATCCGTGTCCCGGACGGCCAAGGGCGGCACCCGCGCGGTCAGCGCCAGGCAAATGCCGATGTGATGAAGAGCGCCATATAGTCGCAGTGCACCCCTTTGGGAAGGGGTGAGGGGGCAGGGAGCTCGGGCGGCGCTACTGGCCTTGGCGCCCGGGCGGATCGGACGTCAGCCTGGGGTCGTAGGTCCAGCGGCGAATCTTACGCGCCACGACGTGTCGTGCGTCGGGGTGGCGGGGGTTGAGAAGAATATTCGATTCTTCGGGCACGATGGCCGACGGAACGATGAGGAGAGCCGATGTGCGGGCTGTCGCCCATCGGGTGCCGAAGGTCATGCTGGCGCGGCCGGCCGGCAGCGCCTCCCAGCCGACCGGCAGCATCTCTGGCGACGTGGCGATGGCCTCGTCCCAAAGCACATCGGGAACCGCTATCTCCACCAGATAGCGGTTGAACGGCAGGCCGCCGGCATTCAGGTGGACGATCGTTTCCAGACAGGCGAGCGCACGGTTGCTGGCGGCGTAGACCATGGGCACCCCTGCCTCGTTCCAGCGGCCGCCGCTTCGCTCAGCCCCCGTGCCGGAAAGATCGTCGGCCTCATAGTGTCGGGTGTCGGTCGCGATCCGCCAGGCGAGTCGCGTCATGCATACGCCCCGCTCTCCACCTGCGTCAGCATCTGGGCGACCAGTGCCTGGCCCTCCATTGTGTCGAGCAGATGTATCGGTCGAACGCCCCCAAGCGCGGGCAGTGGCTCGCGCAGCCAGGCCGCGAGCCAACTGGCGACGTCGAACTTCGTATCGACGCCGCTATCTTCGACCATCGCTTCCACTTGGCCGATGAGCTTGGCGAGACCGATCACACGTTCGCCATCTTCGGGCGACAGTGCCTGATTGGCGCTTGCCTTCCGGTTGACCGTCGCTGTCTTTAGATTCAGCGCCTCGAACCAGAAGGCCTGATCATAGGCGAGCGACCCGATCAGCCGTTTTGCATCCACGGCCGACACGCCGATCTTGACCATTTCTATCCGGTCGAGCGGCGTCGCCCGATAAAGTGCTTTGTAGGCGAAAGGTGTGCGAGGCGAGGTTTTGCCTCCGCGCCTCGTCGCTCCAGTCATCATGACCGTCATAGGAGTTGCTCCTTTGAGCAGAGATATGGCTCAATCGAGCAGAATATTCAAGTCGGGCGATGGCTTAAACCCTGGCGCGGCTCTCACTATATCTCCCCAACGCCCGCGCCGGGCGCCTGACAGGGGGATGGATGCCGAGAAGTCTTTTCGCCGCCGCCGCTTCGCTCGCCGCGCTCGTCGCCTTGCCCGTGCTGGCCGCGCCCGCGCCGGCCTTCGCCGCGCCGGTCAAGGCACCGCCGCCGTCGCTGCAGGATGCGACCGTGCACCAGACGGTCGAGGCGATGAAGCCGGGGCAGTTTCTGTGGGCGCCGCAGGTCGCGCCCGAGGGGCCGGTCGTGATCGTCGTCAGCATCGCCCGGCAGCGGGCCTATGCCTATCGTAACGGAATACCGATCGGCATCTCCACCGTCTCCACCGGCAAGAAGGGGCATGAGACGCCCACCGGGGTCTTCACCGTCCTCCAGAAGAAGGTCGAGCATAAGTCGAACCTCTATAATGACGCGCCGATGCCCTATATGCAGCGTCTCACCTGGGACGGGATCGCGATGCATGCGGGCAATCTGCCCGGCTATCCGGCCTCGCATGGCTGCGTCCGCCTGCCGCTGGGCTTCGCGCAGAAGCTCTATGAGGTGACGAAGCTCGGCCTGACGGTGATCGTCACCGCAGATGCCGACGTGCCGCGCTTCGCGCCGACCCCGTCGATCCTTGCCAACGGCCCCGACCGCCCCGAATCCGACCTGTTCGGCGGGACGCTGTGGCAGCCCGAGCGCGCGACGACCGGGCCGGTGTCGATCGTGATCAGCGCGGCCGACCGGCGGATGCTGGTGCTGCGCAACGGCGTGCCGATCGGCTCGGCCCCGGTGAAGATCGCGGGGAGCGTGACGGGCACCACCGCCTATACGCTCGGCGCGATCGACGGCGAACTCTATCGCTGGATGAAGCTGCCGATGCCGGGCGAGACGCTGGAGGGGCCGGTCGAGGTCACCCCCGACGAGCGCGCCCGGCTGAGCGTTCCCGGCGGTATCCAGAAGGCGATGGCTGCGGTTGTCACCGTCGGCACCACCGTCGTCGTCACCCCCGATACGCTGCGCAGCGGCGGCGCGGGCAAGCCGATGCGGGTGATGACCACCGACAGATAGCGGCTTCAGGCTTGTTGCGCCGCATGGGACTTTTCGTCCGCCGCTTCGTTGGGCCCTTGAGACAGCGAAGAGCGAGGACCACCCCATGAGCGATATGAAGACCACCACCGGCAGCGGTGGCGAGACGCACCAGCGTGCGACGGGCGACGCGGCGGTGCTGACCACCAACCATGGCGTACCGGTCAGCGACAATCAGAACAGCCTGAAGTCGGGCGCGCGCGGGCCGACCCTGCTCGAGGACTTCGTCCTGCGCGAGAAGATCTTCCATTTCGATCATGAGCGGATCCCCGAGCGGATCGTCCATGCGCGCGGATCGGGCGCGCATGGCGTGTTCGAGGCGACCGCCGACATTTCCGATCTGAGCAGGGCGGCGGTCTTTACCAAGGGCGAGCAGACCGAAGTGTTCGTCCGCTTCTCGACCGTCGCCGGCGGCGCCGGATCGGTCGACACGCCGCGCGACGTGCGCGGCTTCGCGGTCAAATTCTACACCCGCGAGGGCAATTGGGATCTCGTCGGCAACAATATCCCGGTCTTCTTCATCCAGGACGCGATGAAGTTCCCCGACCTCGTCCATTCGGTGAAGATGGAGGCCGACCGTGCCTATCCGCAGGCGGGCAGCGCGCACGACACTTTCTGGGACTGGGCGAGCCTGATGCCCGAGACGACCCATATGCTGATGTGGGCGATGTCGGACCGCACCCTGCCGCGCTCCTTCCGCACGATGGAGGGCTTCGGCGTCCACACCTTCAAACTGGTCAACGCCAAGGGCAAGGCGAGCTTCGTCAAATTTCACTGGAAGCCGCGGCTGGGGCTGCAGTCGACGATCTGGGACGAGGCGTTGAAGTTGCAGGCCGCCGACAATGATTTTCAGCGTCGCGACCTGTGGGAGGCGATCGACAGCGGCGCCTTCCCGCAATGGGATCTGGGCATCCAGGTGTTCGACGAGGCCTTTGCGGAGGCGCAGCCCTATGACGTGCTCGACGCGACCAAGCTGATCCCGGAGGAGGATGTACCCGTCCGGATCATCGGCACGCTGACGCTCAATCGCAATCCCGACAATTTCTTCGCGGAGACCGAGCAGGTCGCCTTCCTGCCGTCCAACGTCGTGCCGGGGATAGACTTCTCCAACGATCCGCTGCTGCAGGG
>JAIYAJ010000085.1 GCA_027489105.1 Zymomonas sp.
GCTCGTCGCCAACGGGCCGCTGCTCGAGCTGCCGGCGGGGCCGCTGAACGCCAGGTTCAAGGGCGGCGACAGCGCGCTCGGGCTCGACAGCCGGTCGACGCGCTCGGGCATCCTCAGTGCGGCGGACCTGTCGCGCACCGACGTCAACGGCCGCGTCAGCCTCGATCTGCCCCTGACCAGCCGGCGCAACGACGTCCTTCCGGCGATCGGCGATCTGTCGATCAACGTCAACGCGGCGGTAGATCGCTATTCCGACTTCGGCGCGCTCGGCGCCTATGGCTATGGCACGACGTGGAAGCCGCGCGACGGAATCAGCCTGATCTTCTCGATGACGCATGATCGCAATGCGCCGACGGTGCAGCAGCTGGGCAATCCGCAGGTCCTGACGCCTGACGTGCGGACCTATGATTATCTGCGCGGCGTGACGGTCGACATCGCGCAGCTGGGCGGGGGCAATCCCGATCTGCTCGCCGATCGCCGCCGCGTGATGAAGCTCGGCCTCACGCTCAAGCCGTTCAAGGAGGACGTCACCCTCTCCGCCGACTATGTCCACAGCCGGATCCGCAATGCGATCGCCGGCTTCCCCGAGCCGACCCCGGCCATCGCCGCCGCCTTTGCCGAACGCTTCGTCCGTGACGAGGATGGCGATCTGATCCGGATCGACGCGCGCGCGGTCAATTTCGACCGGCAGGAGCAGAGCCAGCTGCGCTGGGGCTTGACCTTCACCAAGCGGTTGAAGACCGCCCAGTCGGTGATCGACGCGATGCGATCGGGCGCGATGGCGCGGCGTTTCGCCGAACGGCGGGCGGCGGCTGCGCAACGCGGCGAAGGCGAAGGCAACCGGCCGCGTGAGGGCGGCGATGCGCCCGGCGCCCCGCGCCCCGACGGGCAGCAGCAGGCGGGCGGTCCGCAGGCAACGGGCGCACCCGGCGGAGGCCCCGGCTTCCGCGGCCCCGGCGGCGGGCAAGGCGGGCGGCTGCAATTCTCGGTCTTCCATACCTGGCACTTCAAGGACGAAATCCTCATCCGCCGGGGCCTGCCGCTGCTCGACCTGCTCGACGGCGACGCGATCGGCGCCACCGGCGGCACGCCGCGGCACGAGCTGGAGGCGCAGTTCACCTATTCCAATAATGGCCTGGGCCTGCGGCTGACGGGCAATTGGCAGCAGGGCACGACGGTGAACGCGGCGGCCGGATCGGCTTCGGGCGATCTCCGTTTCGCTGCGCTCGCCAAGGTCAATGCGCGGCTGTTCGTCAATCTGGCGCAGATACCGGCGCTCGCCAATGCCGACTGGGCGCAGGGCGCGCGCATCTCGCTGCGCGTCGACAATCTGTTCGACACGCTGCCCCGCGTGCGCGACGCGACGGGGGCCACGCCCTCCCGCTATCAGGGCAGCTTCCTCGATCCCGTCGGCCGCGCGATCCGTATCGAATTCCGCAAGGCTTTCTTCTGAGGCCTTGTCGGATGTCTCGTCAGGCCCGGATCAGCCGTCCGGGCCGGGCGCCGGTGGGCTCGCCGTCGCGGCTGACCACCTCGCCATGGACGATGGTCGCGCGGTAGCCGTCGGCGCGCTGGATCAGCCGCCGCCCGCCGCCGGGAAGATCGTAGCGCAGCTCGGGCTCGCGCAGCGACAGCGCGTCCAGGTCGATCAGGTTGATGTCGGCGCGCAGGCCCGGCTTCAGCAGCCCGCGATCCGCGAAGCCGGCGATCGAGGCCGCGGCCGAGGTCATTCGCCGCACGATATCGGCCAGCGGCTTGCGCCCCTGCGGCCGGTCGCGCACCCAATGGGTGAGCGCGAAGGTCGAATAGCTGGCGTCGCAGATCGTGCCGACATGCGCGCCGCCATCGCCCAGGCCCAGCACCACGTCGGGATGATCGAGCATCGCGCCGACCGCGTCGAGCTTCCCGTCGGCGAAATTGGCCATGGCGAGGTAGAGCTTCCCGCCGCTCTCTCCCTCGGTCATCAGGTCATAGGCGAGCGCCTCTGGGCTGATTCCCCGGCTCGCCGCCATGCCGGCGATGCTGCGCTCGGGTGTCTGCTCATAATCGGGCCGTTCGCCGAGGACGAACATCGTCTCGAACTGGCGCACCATCCGGCCCAGCACCAGCGCGGGATCGGGATCGACCGGTTCGGCCAGTATCGCGGCCCGGACCGCCGGGTCGCGCAAGCGCGCCAGCCGCTCGCCCAGCGGCAGCGCGGCCAGCTGCCGATAGGTGGCGGTGGTGTAGAAGGGGTTGAGGGTCAGCTCGAAGCCCAGCAGCATGCCGATCGCGCGCGGCATCAGCTGCGCCTTGACCACGACGCCTCCGGCATTGGCCGCGCTCAGCTGCTCGAGCAGGCCGGGCCAGGCATAGGGCCCGCTGTTGCTGCAGCCCATCGAGAAGGTCAGCGGACGCTGCGCCTCGCGCGCGATGTCGGCGAGGGCGGCGATCGACCGGTCGGGCAGATGCACATCCTCGACGATCTGGAACACGCCCTTGCCCTTGGCGCGCAGTACCCGCGCCAGCGCCAGCATCTCCGCGTCCGCCGCGCCATAGGTCGGGATCGCCCGCCCGTCGCTCGACCGGTGGAAGAAGGTGCGCGACGTCGCGATGCCGAGCGCTCCCGCGTCGAGCGCCTCGCCCAGCAGGCGCGCCATCTCCGCCAGATCCTCGGCCGTCGCCGCCTCACGCGCGGCGCCGCGCTCGCCCATCACATGCACGCGCAGTGCGGCATGCGGAACATAGGCGGCGACGTCCATGTCGTAGCGCCGCGCCGCGATCACATCGAGATAGTCGGTGAAGCTGGTCCAGGTCCATGGAAGCCCCTCGGCCAGCACCGGATAGGGAATGTCCTCGACCCCCTCCATCAGGCGGATCAGCAGCTCGCGCCGCTCGGGCAGGCAGGGCGCGAAGCCGACCCCGCAATTGCCGATCACCGCCGTTGTGATGCCATGATAGCAGGACGGGGTCAGCCGCTCCTCCCAGGTCACCTGCCCGTCATAATGGGTGTGGAGATCGACGAAGCCGGGCGTGACGATCAGGCCCGCTGCATCGATGTCCTGCGTGGCAGGGGGTAGCGCGTCACCGATCGCCGCGATCAGGCCGTCCCGGATGCCGATATCGCTGCGGAAAGGCTCGGCCCCGCTGCCGTCGACGATCAGGCCGCCGCGGATCGTCAGGTCGAAATCGCTCATGCCGCGTCCTCCGTGTCGAGCAGCCTTCCGGTTGCTTCTGTGCCCTTGATCGTGGTGCGGTGGACGATCCGGATCTGGTCGACCGGATGGCCGAGCGCGGCGTGGAGCATGGAGCGATTGTCCCACAGCACCATGTCGCCGTCCTGCCAGTCGTGGATATAATGAAAGTCCGGCTTGACCATATGGTCGATCAGCCGCTGGATCAGCGCATCGCTGCGTGGGCGGTCCATCCCCAATATGCGGTCGATGTTGAGCGTGCTGAGCGAGAGCAGCCGGCGGCCGGTTTCGGGATGCGTCCAGGCCAGCGGCACGGCGACCGGCGGGAAATGCGGATAGCTGTCGTTGCGCGGGCTGATCCGGCGGCCGCCGGGCCGGTTGAAGCGCATCTCCTCCAGCCCCGCGCGGAACAGATAGACCGCCTCCAGCCCCTCGATCTCGGCCTTGGTCGCCTCGTCCAGCGCGTCATAGGCAGCGGCGAGGTCGAGCCAGCCGGTCTGCCCGCCATCGCGCGTCCGCTGCACCATACGCAGCACCGCGCCGGCATTGGGCGTGGTGACGAAGGCGCCGTCGCTGTGCCACGGAATCCGCCCGTGGATCGCAATCCCGTCATGGTCATAGACCGGGCCGGACGGCCCGTCCTTGTTGGTCAGCAGGATCAGGTCCGGATTGTCCGGATCCCGGAATTTCGGGATGACATGCGGCTCGAGCGTGCCGGCGCAGCGACTGAGCCGCAACTGCGCCTCGGGCGACGTCCCCGGCCCGCGCACCAGCAGCATGCCATGGTCGAGCCACGCCTGCCGCACCGCTGCCGCCGTGGCAGCGGGCACGTCGCGATCGAGGTCCAGCCCGACAAGCTCCCGCCCGATCGGTCCGCCCAGCGGCCGAAGCTCGAAACCCATGCTGCGCATCCTCTCCTCGGCAGTCGCGAGGATGATAGGCGCAGCGGTGGGGAAGCGCATGGTTCAAATGGATTAGGGGGGGCGTTCCTAGTTGCGAACGATTTCCTCCACGACGCCCAATAGCGCCAGCAGCATGGCGGTGCCGGATGCGGTTGCGATCCACGCCAGTACGTACCCCTTGAAGCTACCGGGGAAGGGGCGGTGCCAATATGCGAAGCCGAAAACCGGTAACCAGACGCAGAGCGTGGGAATCAGGAAAATGAGAAATACGACGCATGCTCCGAGCACCGAATCCCATATAGTCATGGCTATATCTGATCCTCAACGGGCGGCGCTTCCCGCTTCGCCTTGTCGAGAAACGGCAACATGTCCGTCGGACTTGCCGAGCCGGCGCGCCGTTTGAGAAAGTCGGAGGCCGTTTCCACTACGCCGATCTTCTGCGCAATAGCGACCGCGATCCACTGGTTCAGCGAGACGCCGTCCTCCTTGGCGAGCCGGGCGGCGGCTTCCTTAACTGATGCCGGGAGCTTGAGGGGATAGGATGCCTTCGTCATGACCTTAACTCCTTCAACATTTCTCCCGGCCGCAGGACTCGCAATCCGAACCTTGCCGCGCCCTCGGCAAAGTCGCGCACATTATGCGTGACCAACGCATCGGCTCTGCCATTGACCGCCGTCTCCAGGACCATTTCATCATTCGGGTCTGACAACTGCGGCCGCCACTGAAAACTCACCTCCACCGCTTCGCACGCGCTCGCCAGAGCGGTCAGAAAAAGGTCAATATCACGCAATCCCAGGCCGTGCGCCAGACGCTGCTCAGGGCGCTTCAGCACCGCCTCATATTCGAGAAACAGCGCAGGCGTTACCAGCGGCGTCAGCCGCCCGAGTGCGGCTTCGCGCAGAACTGCATTGCTGCCGCCAGTCGCGCTCCTAAGCGCAGTCACGATGACGTCGGTGTCGAGAACGACTCTTAGCATATCATATGAGATATCACTTCCTATGCGGTATCTCAATGAGGGGTCATTGGTGGCCCTTTCGCTTCGCCGGCCTTCTGCTCGCCATCTGTATTAAAACGCGGGCAGTCCGCTCTACCTGCTGCTGGCCTACACCAAGGCGCAGGCGACGGACCTGAGCGCGGAGGAGAAGAAGGCGGTGGCCGCCTTCGCGGCGACGATCAAGGCCCCAAGAGACACTGGGGTGGATTGAGGGTAAGGAGCATGGCGATGTCGGACTTTGGCAAGGACCTGATTGCGGCGATGGAAGAGGCCGCCGCGCACGCTCAGGGCAAGGGCAAGGTGGCGCGCGTCCACACCATCGAGGTTCCCGACGTGCGCGCGATCCGCGAAGAGCTGGGCCTGTCGCAGCAGGCTTTCGCCAGCGCCTACCGGATCCCGCTCGCTACCCTCAAGGGCTGGGAACAGGGGCGCCGTCAGCCCGATGCTACCGCCAGCGCCTACCTCTCGGTCATCGCGCAACTGCCGGGAGAAGCCCGTGAGGCCCTGCGTGTGGCCTGATCCTTCCGGATCATGCGGCTTCGACGTCGGCTGCGGTATCGAGAAGGGCGAGCAGGATTTACGGTGTCGACGTCATTCGGCGTAATTCCGTGACTCAGGACGGCGCCGCCTACTTCCCCCTCACGCCCTGATCTTGTCGAGCGACCCCGCCGGCGGAAGCAGAAGGTCCAGCGTGTAGCGCTCCGCCTTCCATCCATCGGCGGTTCGGCGGAAATCGAAATAGTAGCGGCCCAGCACGTTGAGCGAACTGCCGTCCTTGCCCAGGCCCTTGGCGTCGACATAGGCGCGCATCGAGGCGCGGTCGGCGGTGTAGGCTGTAACGGCGAAGTTCGACAGATAATGGCCGTGGTGCGACATCGAGGCGAAGACGCTTTCGAACAGCGCACGGATGCCGGCATGGCCGTGATGCTCGGTCAGGCCGATGCGGGTCAGGTCGAACACGGCGTCCTCGGTGAATATCGCGCAGATGCCGTCGACGTCGTGCATGGAGTCGACCGCATGGGCATAGGCGATCATCTGGTCCTGCATCGCCAGGCGGTCTTCTATCGGGCAGTTGGGCATGAGGGGCTGCTCCTTCGGGTCAGGCGGGGAAGGCGAGGCGGACGGGATCGGTGACGCCGTCCCAGTCGCGTGCGGCCTCGGCGACGCGGGCGAAGAAGGCGCTTTCCAGCGGGTGCTCCTCGACCAGTTCGATCATGCAGCCGATCGTCGGGCTGGTGTCGATATAGCAGAAGCGGACCTCGCCGAAGAGGCCGTCGAGCGCGCTCTGGGCACCCGTCGCGAGATAGCGGTCGCGGGTGGCGTCATAGTCGCTGGTGTAGATGCAGAAATGGTGGAAGCCCTGCTGACCCTTGGCGATCAGGTCGCGATAGGCCGACGGGCCGTCCGAATGCTGCTGGATCAGTTCGATCTGGACCCCGCCCGACTGGGCGATGGCGACCGAGAAGTCGAGGCCGCGGCTGGGCTGTCCGCGATAGTCGAGCTCGGCCAGGGCGATATGGGGCACGACGAAGAAGGGGCCGATGCCCGTCGTCCTGATCCAGGCATCGATCGCCGCGTCGAGATCCTCGACGATGAAGGCCGCCTGCATGAGGTGCGGTCCGGGCACGCCCGGGGTCACCGAAATCGACATATCACTCTCCTGGCACTTTCTCCGGACGCGACCCTGCGGTGGGTGCGTCTCTGGCCCGGCAAGGTGAACCATGCCGTAGCGGCCGTGATCTGATCTTATTACCAGTACCAAGCCCTGGCCGCATCCCGCACCTTCCTCCGAATATCCGCGACGGCGGAGCAGGAGAGAGAGATGAGCCTGGACGAGAGGCTGGATGGGCGCGACCCGTCCGTTTTGCGCGGCGACCCGATCAGTGGGGAGCGCTATTATTCCCCGGAGTTCGCGGCCAAGGAGTGGGATCGGCTGTGGAAGCGGATCTGGCATGTGGCCGGCCGCACCGCCGAACTTCCCGAGCCGGGCGACTTCGTCGTCCATAATTTCCTGAAGGAATCGGTGATCTGCATCCGCCAGGACGACGGATCGATCCGGGCCTTCTACAACAGCTGCCGGCACCGCGGCATGCGGATGGTGCGGCAGAGCTCGTCGGTCGAGGCGATCACCTGCCCCTATCATGGCTGGCGCTGGGGCATCGACGGCGTCCTGCAGCAGGCCCAGGACGCGCATGATTTTCCCCAGGGCGACCCGTGCGGCAAGCTGAGCCTGCGCGAGCTGCGCTGCGACGTCTGGGGCGGCTTCGTCTGGTACACGATGGACC
>JAIYAJ010000476.1 GCA_027489105.1 Zymomonas sp.
CACCTCACGGACCGCCGTCCCAAATCTCTGCGCGGCGTCGCGATATTTTTTCGGGGATTATTTTTTTGTGGGTTGAGGGAGGAGGCCCGTCATGGGGCGTCGCAAGCAAGACCCTGACCTGCAGCTGAAGCGGGGCGCGCCTGGCCGCCGGCGGAAGAAGACCGAGGCGGCGGCGAAGGCGAAGACGGAGACTCCGCAGGGTGACGCCGTGATCGAGCAGCAGCTCGATATCGGTGGCATGCGCCCGCCCGACCGGCTGATGCAGCCCAAGTTCAAGGATGCGCTGCAGGTGTGGCGCCGGCTGGCTCCCCGCCTGGTGCAGACGGTTCGCGCCTCGGCCGAGTTCTCGGACCTGCTCGCCGCCTATTGCGACTGCGTCGCGCGCTACAACAACGCCTGCGTCATCCTGTCGAAGGATGGTCTCACACAGACCGTCGACACGACGATCGGCGGCAAGATGGTGCGGCTGCACCCTGCCGAGCGGATCCGCGAGCGGGCGCTCGGCGAGATGATGGCGCTGTCACAGCGTTTTGGCTTCACGCCGGCTGACAACTACGCGCTGATGATCGACCACCGCAAGGTGATCGAGGGCGGCTTGCGGCCGCAGCCTGGCCTGCCACTGGAAGGGGCCGATGCCTCGCAGTCGCAGACCTCGCCTGTCGGCCTCATGGCCGGCTTCGATTCGGCGCCACCGACCGGCCTTCACAGCTGAGGTAACCCTGCATGACGGTGGACACCGCCACGGCGCTGCCGAGGGCGGCGCTCTGGCCGCTGCCGGATTGGCTCAAGGCCGTCGAGGATGACCCCGCCTACGCTTGGGCAATCAACGCCTGGCGCAAGGCGGCGGCGCAGCCCGGCGCGTGGTTCGATGCGCGCAAGGCCGAGCTGGTGGTCCAGCACTGGCCGCAATGGTTCAAGCTGACGACCGACCGCTTCGCGGGCAAGTCGTTCCGGCTCCTGCTATGGCAAGAGATTGTCGTCCGCCTGCTGGTCGGGTGGAAGCGGCCCTCGGAGCAGATCGACGCCGAGACGGGCCAGCCCATCATCGAGCAGGTGAGGGTGTTCTCCCGCCTGCTGCTGTGGGTGCCGCGCAAGAACGGCAAGACCGAGTTCCTCGCGGCGCTGGCGCTCCTCTTCTTCGTGTTCGACAAGCGGCTCGCCGGCTCGGAGGGCTATTGCTTCGCCCGCGACGAGGATCAGGCGCGGATCCCGTTCGGGCGCATGAAGGCGATGCTCAACGCCAACAATGCGCTGACCGGCGGCGCGACGCCGCGCGTCACCATGACGGCCAAGGGCATCTTCCTGCCCGAAACGCAGAGCCTGTTCCAGCTGCTCTCCGGCAAGCCTGACGGCAAGCACGGGCGCATGCCGCAAGTCATCTTCGGCGACGAGATGCACGAGTGGGAAAGCCGGGACATGGAGGAGACCCTCCGGCAGGGCACGGGCAACAGGCTCGAACCGATCGAGCTCTACGCCTCAACTGCCGGGATCAAGTCGCGCAAGGTCGGGTACCAGCTTTTCGAGGAGACGCAGGCGATCGCGTCGGGCGTCTCCGATGATGCCTCGACACTGGCGGTGATCTTCGCCGCCGCGCCGGATGATGACTGGCGGGACGAGGCGGTCTGGAAGCGGGCAAACCCGACGCTCGGCATCGCGCCGACATGGGATTACCTGCGGAAGGAGGCGGCCAAGGCCAAGGGCAACCCGAGGGCCGAGGCGGCGTTCCGGCGCTACCATCTGAACCAGTGGGTCGAGAACCTCGCGCGCTGGCTCCCGGCTGACAAATGGGCCGCCTGTGCGCCCGACGCCGGCGCATGGAAGAGCCGCGCCGAGAAGCTGGTCGGTCGGCGATGCTTCGGTGCTGTCGACGCCGCCGGCAATCTCGACATCTCGGCGCTGGTCTGGCTGTTCCCGCCGATCGAGGGCGAGGAGAGCTGGATCGTGCTGCCGCGCTTCTGGGCGCCCGAGGCGACGCTTCAGCGCCGCGCCGACCAGGACAGGGCCACACCCTGGCTGAAGTGGCAGGCGGAGGGAGCGCTGGAGACCACGCCCGGCGAGGTCACCGACCAGAACCACATCGCCGCCGCGATCCGCCAGGGGCTCGACATGTTCGCGGTGGAGCGTCTCGGCTTCGATCCGTGGAACACACACAAGCTGAAAAGCGACCTCGTCAATGACGGCGTCGAGCAGGATCTGATCCGCGACCTGCGGCAGGGCCATCAGTCGCTGGGAGAGCCAAGCCGCGAGTTCGAGCGGCTGGTGTTCTCCGGGCTGCTCGACCATGGCGGGCACCCGGTGCTGGGCTGGATGGCCGGCAACGCGGTGGTGCGGTTCGACGCCAACATGAATTTCGTGCCGGACCGGAAGCGGGCGGCGGACAAGATTGACGGCATCGCGGCCACGGTGATGGCGCTGGCACTCGCCATATCGGGCGAAGAGCCATGCGCCGTCTCCCCCTGGGATGACCCCGATTACAGGATGGATGCGTGATGCGGCTGAGATTCTGGCGAGGCGAGGCGCGCACGGCGGAGAACCCGAAGGTTCCCGTTTCGTCGGCGGACTTCATTCAGCACTTCTATGGCGTTGTGAGCCTGTCGAGCGTTGGCGTGCGTGTCACGGTCGACAAGGCGCTCGGCGTACCCTCGGTATGGGCAGCGGTCAACTTTCTTTCGGGGACGCTGGCAGCGCTGCCGATGCAGCTCTATGCGCGCAAGGACGGCACATCCGAAAAGGTGGCTTCAGGCCGGTCCCGCATGGGCAGGCTCGCGACAATCCTGCGCGATGCAGCAAATGAGGAAGCCTCCAGCTTCCTGTGGCGGAAGTCGCTGTGGGACTCCGTCTTCACGCATGGCCGCTCCTTTACCTTCATCGAGCGGAATGCGGCCGGCGAAGTCATCAACCTTTGGCCGCTGAACCCGGCAGGCGTGACTGTGCGGCGTGTCGCGGGTCGCACCGACTATCTCTACCGGGATGGCGGGCGCGATGTCGTGTATGCCGCCGCCGAGATCATCGACCTGCCGTTCATGCTCAAGTCTGACGGCATCGGGCATCGCTCCCCGATCCTGACCAACGCCAACGCCATCGGCATGGCGATCGCCGCCACCGATTACTCCTCAAAGCTGTTCCAGAATGGCGGCGTGCCGCCGCTGGTGCTCGAGGGTCCGCTGACGACGCCTGCCGGAATCCAGCGGGCTTCAGAGGATATCTCTAAGGCCGTCCAGGCGCAGGCGGATGCGGGCAAGGCAGTGCTGCCGATCCCTTCGGGCCATACGCTCAAGCCGCTCGGCATCGACCCCGAGAAGCAGCAGCTGCTGGAGCTGCAGCGCTTCTGCGTCGAGAACGTCGCCCGGATATACTCGCTGCCGCCGGCTTTCCTCCAGGATCTCACGCACGGCACATTCTCGAACACCGAGCAGCAGGATCTGCAGTTCACCAAGCACACGCTGGGCCGCTGGGTGGTCCAGTTCGAGCAGGAGCTCAACCTCAAGCTGTTCGGGCGGACTGACACCGTCCACTATGTGAAACACAACCTCGACGGCCTGCAGCGCGGCGATTTCAAGACGCGCATGGAGGGCCTCGCCAAGGGCGTGACCAGTTCGCTGCTGACCCCGAATGAAGGGCGCGCGCTGCTCGAACTGCCGGATGCCGCTCATGGCGACAAGCTTCTGGCGCAGGGCGCGATGGTCAAGCTTGAAGCCGCTGGCTCCCTGCAGGGAGCCGACCCCTCCACCGACATCCAGAATGACGACAATGCCGACCCCGCCGAAGGAGCAACAGGCGATGCAGCTTGAGAAACGTGCCGCTGCGGCGGCTGCCGATGTCGCGGAAGCCGATGACGGAATCCGTGTCTCCGGCTATGCCGCCGTGTTCAACCAGGAGGCTGACATCGGAGGGTACTGGCGCGAGGTGATTGCGCCCGGCGCCTTCCGCAAGGCGATCGGCCGGGATGATGTGGTGTTCCTCATCAACCATGAAGGCCTGCCGCTGGCGCGCACCAGATCCGGCACGCTACGCCTCACCGAGGATGATCACGGCCTGAAGATGGAGACCGTGCTCGATGCCGGCGATCCGGATGTCGGCAGCATTGTTCCCAAGATGAAGCGCGGCGATCTCGACAAGATGAGCTTCAGCTTCCGCGCGACGGTGCAGGAATGGGATGAAAGCCAGTCTCCGCCGCTGCGCACGATCCGCGAGGTGGAGCTCTATGACGTGGCGATTGTCACGACGCCGGCCTATGGCGGCACAGAGATCGGCCTGCGCAGCCTCGCTGGCGCGCGCGCCAAGAGCCACAACCATTCTGCGGCTGCGACGCGCATCCGCATGAAGAAGAACCTCGCGGACCGGCTGGGCCGCCGCTGAGAGGGGCACGGGCGCAACGCGCCGGCCCATTTCCCCTGACTGGCAATGCAACAAGGAGATTTGCCATGAGCAGCCTCAAGGAGCTTCGCGAGAAGCAGGCCCGCATCACCACCAATGCGCGCGCCAAGTTCGACGAGATCAAGGATGACACGCCGCAGGAGCGCGCCGCCGAGATCGAGCGTGAGTTCGACGCCATGATGGCGGAAGCCGACAAGATCGGCGAGCGTATCTCTCGCGCCGAGAAGCTGGAGCAGGCCGAGGCCCGCGCCAATGCCGGC
>JAIYAJ010000421.1 GCA_027489105.1 Zymomonas sp.
ATCGCCGACGCAGCCGACGGCTCCTGTCGCCAGCACGCCAGACATGGCGCCATCGCTGGTCAAGGCGCTTGCGGAAGCCGGACCGCCGATCAACAGCGAGAAGATCCAAGCTATTCGTCAGGCTATCGCCAATGGGCAATATCCGATCGACGCAAAAGCCATCGCTGCCAAGATGATCGCACTCGACCTGCCCAAAGGCGCGGCGTGAGCCAAGCCATCGTCGATGCTCTTGCCGCATCGAGCGCTGCCCTGGTTGCGGCGCTCGATGCGCAGGATGTCGACGCCATCGAAAAGACTTTGCCCGATCTCACCGCCCGCGTGGCGGAAATGAAAGCGCGGGGCAGCTGGGCTCCATCGCCGCGCCTCAAGCAGAGCCTGCTCGCCGCTCTGCAGATCGTGGACGGCGCCCGCTTCAGGGTGCGCTATCTCGCCGACCGCAACCAGCAGCATATCGATATGCTCGCCGAGGCCGCCGGCCGCTTCGACTGCACGCCAGCCACTTACAGCCGCAACCCGCGCTAGACTGCGCGCCGGAATCGGTCCGCTGCCGTGGGATGGGTCCCGGCCAGCACCGTGTCGAAATGGCGTTCGACCAGCCCGTTGCACTGGCAGGCCAATCCCTCCAGCCGTTCCGCATCGATCACCTTGATCACGCCGCGACGCACCGTGATCAGGTCGAGCGCCTTGAACCGCCCTACCACCCGGCTGACATAGCTCCGCCCCACGCCCATGATCGAGGCGAGTTGCTCCTGCTTCATCGTGATCTCGTTGCTGCCGGTTCGGGCAACCGCCGCACAGAGCCACTTCGCCGCCCGCTGCTCGATCATGTGGTTCGCGTTGCACGCTACCGACTGAAAGACCTGAGCCAGCAGACAATCGGCATAGCGCGCGAACAGCCGGCTGATCGATGGGGAGCGATCCTTGGCCCGTTCGAGATCGCTGGTCGAAATCGACAGAAAGGGTCCGCCGTGCAGTACCCCGGTGCGCGCGAATGCCGGCAGATGGCCACTGCTCACGATCCCGCCGACCGCGCCTTCCCGGCCGATCATGGCAGTTTCCACCGCATTGCCGTCTTCGAGCATCACCATGAAGGATGCGACCGAGGACCCGCAGGGAAAATAGCAGCGCTGGATGACGTCGCCGGGTTCGTAGAGGACATGCCCGGTGCGCAGGATGCACTCGCTAAGGCTCTCGGCAAGCAGCTGTCGGTCAACAGACTGCAGATTCATCAATAGGTTGCTTCCGTCGAGCAGCATAGATCCTCGTTACGCACAGGATTTCACTTTTTGTCGGAACCCGCACCCCCGCAGGAAAGTTCCTCCTATGTGCACTTGTGGGCAGACAGACGTTTCGGTCATGCTATGCTATCATTCGAGACAAGCTGCCTTGGGCAATCGCCTCGCACATTGCACAAGGTAGCGTTCGCATGTTCCGTAAAGTCAATTCGTGAGGGCGCCATCTGTCGGCGTTGGGCCGAAACTTAGTCAGGGGTTGCGTGAATATTTGCGGGATGGTTCCCGGGATGCTCATGCAGCTGTGGACGCCACCTTCGGCTTGCTCGATCTGAGCCGACGCGACGATTATCGGAGGTTCCTCGCGGCGCATTACATGGCCGCCTTGTCCCTCCAACCGCTCCTGGCCGGCTTTGCGGAGCGGCACTTGAAGATGACGGCGCCGGACTATTCGGCGCTTCTGGAAGACGATCTGGCAGGACTTGGGGTGAAGCCGGAGCAGCTTCCGCACCTCACCCTCGACATGCCTGACGAGCCCGCAGCCAGTTATGTGCTCATTGGCTCCCGCCTCGGCATGTCGATGATCAGGCGGCAAGGTTATTGGGGCGCGGCCACAGGTCGGCCCTCCGCCTATATGGAGGATGATAGGGGTATCGTCGTCTGGCGGCGACTACTGACGTGGTTTGCGGAGCAACGCATGAACCCGGAAGTTGCCGCCGAGACGCTCGAGGCAGCACAACGCTGCTTCGATCTTTTTAGAAGCGCCTTTGCCATGAGCGAGGGCGTGAAGGGCTGATTTATGGCTACGGCGATCTCTCAACAGGAACTGGACCTTGCCTATTGCAACCGCGAGCCGATCCAGTTCATCGGCCGGATTCAGAGCTTTGGCTGGCTGATCGCCTTTTCGAGCGACTGGATCATCACCCATGCCTCGGCCAACTCCCGCATCCTGACCGGTGCGGAGGCGCTCGACATGGTCGGGCGTCCGGCGAGCGAGTATATCGATCCGCGCGCGCTTCACGACGTCAGGGGGCGGCTGCAGATCCTGGCCAGCGCCGAGTCCGTGGACCGGCTGTTCGAGGTCGATCTGGTCGGAGACGGCCGGACCTTCGACATCGCGGTCTATCGATCCGACCGATCGTTCGTGCTCGAAATCGAGCCCAGCGAATCCGGACGGCTTCGGGATCTGGTCAGCTATGTGCGGCCGATGGTCGCCCGGATGCGCCAGTCGAAGACGATCGAGGCACTGTGCCAGTCGGGCGCACGCCATCTGCGCGCCCTCACCGGCTTCGACCGCGTCAAGGTCTATCGTTTCGACCAGAACAAGAGCGGCCAGGTCGTCGCCGAGTGGCGCGCGCCAGGCATGGACAGCTATCTGGGTCTGCGCTTCCCGGCGACCGACATCCCCTCCCAGGCACGGGCGCTCTACGCGAAGAACATGCTCCGCATCATTGTCGACGTCGATGACAGGACGGTCGAGGTCCTTCCGGACATCAGCCCCGAAGGCAATGCGCTCGACCTGACGATGAGCGGCATTCGCGCCGTTTCACCGATCCACATCGAATATCTGAAGAATATGGGCGTCAAGGCGTCGATGTCAGTATCGATCATGAAGCGGGGAGAATTGTGGGGGCTGTTCGCCTGCCACCACTACAAGCCGCTCCGCCTGCCCTATTCGGTCCGGACCGCAGCAGAGCTGTTCGGCGAGTTCTTCTCCTATATTCTCGAACAGAGCGAGGGCGATGCCGTCCACGCCCGTCAGACGCGGGCGCGCCAGCTCCACGACGAGATCATGGCCCGCGTGGCGCGCGGCCATTCGCTGGGCGACACGCTCAACGACTTTGCGACGACGATCGCCGAGGTCATTCCCTATGACGGCATGGCTGCCTGGATCGACGGCGAATATCGCTCTGTCGGTATCGCGCCGACGCGCGAGGAATTCGAGCCCCTGTCGCGCTTCCTCAACACGGCGGCATCGAGCACGATCTGGTCGACCGACAAGCTCTCGGCCGCATTCCCGCCAGCAGCAGCCTATGTCGACCGTTGTTCGGGCCTGCTTGCCTTGCCGGTCTCCCGCGTGCCGCGCGACTATATCGTCCTGTTCCGCCGGGAACATGTCCACGAGGTCAACTGGGCGGGCAATCCGGAGAAGGCGGCGGAGCTCGTCGATGGCGACAGCCGCATCCATCCGCGCAAGAGCTTTGACCTGTGGAAGCAGGAACGGCGCGGCCATTCGCGCCCTTGGGAAGAGGATGAGATCGCGATCGCGCAGAGCCTGCGGGTCACGCTGCTCGAAGTCGTGCTCCAGCTGGCGGACGCCGCGCATCGCGACCGCGCACAGGCTCAGAAGCGCCAGGAATTCCTGATCGCCGAACTGAACCACCGCGTTCGCAACATCCTCAATCTCGTCCGCGGCCTGGTCACCCAGAGCGCGTCGGGCAGCGACTCGATCGAAGACTTTGCCGAGATCGTCGGCAAACGCATCTACGCGCTCGCGAGGGCGCATGATCAGGTCACGCAGGCCAACTGGTCTCCCGCCTCGCTCTACGCGCTGATCCGTACCGAATGCCGCGCCTATGCCGATGGCGATGGCGAACGCGTCTTCCTGCGCGGACCCGACGCGATGTTGACGCCGAGCGCCTTCACCTCGCTGGCTCTGGTCGTCCACGAGCTGATGACCAACAGCTCCAAATATGGGGCATTGAGCAATGAGGAGGGCCGCGTCGAGATCGCCATGTCGCGCTCGGCCGACGACAGCCTGACGATGAACTGGGTCGAACGCGGCGGTCCGACGGTCGTACCTCCCACGCGGAGCGGGTTCGGGTCGACGATCATCGCGCACACCGTGCCCCATGAGCTGGGCGGCACGGCAGAGATCGACTTCCGGCCCGAAGGCTTCGTGGCGCGCTTTTCGCTGCCGCGTGGCGCTATCGCCGAGTTCGCTCACCCGCAGGCTGCAGCGCCCTGCGCGACCGTCACGCAGCTTCACCCACGATCGCAGGCCGAAAAGCAGGCCGAAAAGCAGGCTCTGGGGATCGCGATGGTGGTCGAGGACAATGTGGTGATCGCGCTCGAAGCCGAGCAGATGCTGCTCGATCTTGGCTTCTCGGCGGTCCACGTCTGCGGCTCAGCCCGGCAGGCATTGGCGATATTGGAGGAGGGCGAGGTCGCGTTCGCCTTGCTCGACGTCCATCTGGGCGAGGGCGAGACCAGCGAGCCGATCGCGGCCCTGCTCGCGCGGCGAAGCGTTCCTTATGCGATCGTCAGCGGCCTCGGCGAGCAATCGGCGATTGCAGACGGCTTTGCCGGAGCACCGCTGGTGACGAAGCCCTATCTTCGGTCCGACATCGAGCGGCTGCTGGGTTCGGTGATCCTGCGCTGACACGCACTACCGTCAGCCAGAGCATTTTCAAGTTGACCGGATTCGGTCAACGGCTCGGAAAATCCGCGCGTCAGAATACAAGAGCCTATTCACCCATCGTGAACACGCTCCTGGCGGCGGGAATCTCGGGCCGATTGCGGGGCCGCTAGCCTGCGGGCTCACCCGATAGCGGCCATCTGGTCGGCCAGCGTTCCGTTGGCACGACGCCCGCAATGCTCGCACCCCACGGCGCGGCGACGGTCCAGCAAGGCGGTGGACAAGGTCCGTACGTCCCGGACTATCGGCGTGACACACAAAGATCCGGCAGGGCAGGCAGCAAGATAGCCCCATGGCGCAATGCCACAGGCAGCAGCCTGTCCCGTTCCCCCAGAACCATGATCGAGCCCGCCAGCCGGCCAAGGCCGACGATGCGGACGTCGTCGCGATGTCCGAGCCAGATCAAAGGCGACGCACTGCCCAGCGGCACCACCAGCATCGGGCCGGACGCCGGCGGGGACAGTGCTAGCACCGCCACCCCGGCCACGACCGCGATGCATTGCAGGACCAGAGCGACAACCGAAGTTTCGCTGCGTTTGATCGATTCGGACATCGGGTTCTCGGATTTTGCCTGCCCCTTCTGACCCTAAAGCTTTGTGATCGGGTTAATGCGCGGGCATCTGGCGCAACAATCACCGCAAGTCGGCCTGTTGCCGCTGCGGACAACACCTGTCGCGGTGCAAAAGCCGGCGGCGGGCAATCGTGCCTAACGCTAAATTAACCATGTTGGCCGCACTGATCGCCTTGCATTCCCGCGAAGGCGATTGAGAGTCCCATGGCGAACGACAGGAAAACCGCCGAAAATCAGAGCACCGGGCGCCGATTCCGTGCCGGGGACCGCTGAGTCATGGCGGGTGCCACTCCGATGACGCGCAAGCTGTGGGCGATGACGGGACGCAATGCGATCCTGCCCATGGCGACGCTCATGCTCGTCGGGCTGATGGTCATTCCGGTGCCGGCCTTCGTCCTCGACATCGGCTTCATCGCCAACATCATGATCTCGCTGGCGGTACTGATGGTGGCGTTGAACGCCGCCAAGCCGCTCGACTTCTCCGCGTTCCCGACGGTCCTACTGTTCGCGACGCTGTTCCGCCTGTCGCTGAACGTCGCATCGACCCGCGTCGTCCTCGTCGACGGCCATAACGGCCCGGCGGCGGCCGGACATGTGATCGAGAGCTTCGGCAACTTCCTGATCGGCGGCGACTATGCCGTCGGTCTGTTCGTGTTCGGCATCCTGATGGTGATCAACCTGGTCGTCATCACCAAGGGCGCCGGCCGCGTGTCCGAAGTGTCGGCCCGCTTCACCCTCGACGCGATGCCCGGCAAGCAGATGGCGATCGACGCCGACCTCAATGCCGGCCTGCTGACCCCCGAAGAAGCGAAGGCGCGTCGCCAGGAAGTCGCCACCGAGGCCGACTTCTATGGCTCGATGGACGGTGCGTCCAAGTTCGTGAAGGGCGACGCCGTCGCCGGCGTGCTGATCCTCGTGATCAACATCTTGGGCGGGCTGATCCTCGGCACGCTGAGCCACGACCTCTCGCTGTCGGACGCCGCCTCGACCTATATCATCCTGGCGATCGGCGACGCGCTCGTCGCGCAGGTGCCGGCGCTGCTGCTCTCGATCGCAGCCGCCGCCATCGTCACCCGCGTGTCCTCGCCGCTCGACCTGCCGGGCCAGATCAGCAGCCAGTTCGGCTCCGCCCGCGCCTGGGCACCGGTCGCCGCGATCCTGACCATCCTGGGTGTCGTTCCCGGCATGCCCCACTTCATGCTGCTCGCCGCCGCCGGGCTCGCAGGCTTCGCCGCCTGGAAGCTCTCCAAGGCGAAGAAGGTCCAGGAAGCCCGCGAGACGGCCGTTGCAGAAGCCGCCAAGGCCCCTGCCCCGCTCGCGCCGAACAGCATCGACTGGAACGAGATTTCGGACGGCTCCGCGCTGGGCCTCGAAATGGGCTACGGCCTGGTTGGCCTGGTCGACGAGCGCAAGGGCGCGCCGCTGATGAGCCGGATCACGGGCATCCGCCGCCAGTTGTCGCGCGAACTCGGCTTCGTCGTGCCGCTCGTCCGCGTCCGCGACAATCTCAACCTGCCGCCCAACACCTACCGCATCACCGTTGCCGGCGTGATCGTCGGCGAAGACGAATGCTATCCCGACCAGCTGCTCGCACTCGACAGCGGTGATCTCGACGGCCGCGTCGAGGGCCGCGAGTGCCGCGATCCGAGTTTCGGGCTCGAGGCCGTCTGGATCGCGCCGGACAAGCGCAGCGAGGCGATCGTCGCGGGCTATACCGTCGTCGACCCCGCCACCGTCATCGCCACCCATCTCAACCAGATGATCATGGCGACCTGTGCCGACCTGTTCGGCATGGACGAGGCCCAGCATCTGCTCGACACGCTCAAGGACTCCGCACCGCAGCTCGTGGCCGGCCTGACCCCGCAGCCGCTGACGCTGTCGCAGATCGCCGCCGCCGGACGCGCACTGCTCGCCGAAGGTGTGCCGCTGCGCGACTTCCGCCGCATCGCCGAGGCGATGGTGGACGCTGCCGGCCAGTCGAACGACGGCATCGCGCTGGTCGAGAATATCCGGTCACGGATAGGTGCGCTGATCGTGCAGACGCTCGTGCCGGTGAAGATGCCGCTGCCGGTCATCACTCTCGATGCCGGCCTGGAATCCTTGCTGGCACAGGCCGTGCGCACCTCGCCGGGCGCAACCCACCCATTCGAACCCGCACTCGCCAACCGGATCGTCGGCGCAGTATCGGAGGCGGCCCAGCCGCTCGTCAACGGCGCCGTCCGCTTCGCCATCGTAACCTCCCCCATCGCGCGCCGCGCGCTGGCGAGACTTCTCAAGCCGCATCTGCCCGAGACCCCCGTCATGTCCTTTCTGGAGATCCCGGACGGCAAGGCGGTCGAAGTCGCCGCGGTGGTCGGCGGTGGACCCGCTAACAACAGCAGTGCCGGTGCCCTGAGCGCCCGGCCCATGGAGACAGCCGAATGAGCTTCACCTGGCCCCGAGTGTCGGACCTCCCTGGCTCCGCCGCGCATGCGCGCAGCGCCCGGGTGATCAGCATCGCCTGCGGCCGCAGCGGTGTCGGCAAGACCACGATCGCGGCGAACCTCGCTTTGTCGCTGTCCAAGATGCACCGCCGCGCGATGCTGGTCGACTGCGATCCCGGCCCGACCGACGCGACCCGCACGATGGGCTTCAACCCGCGCGAGTCGATCGACGACGTGATCGGCGGTCGCCTGACGATCGACGAGATCGTCGTCGACGGCCCGGAGGCACTGTTCGTCGTTCCCGCCGGCCCCACCGATCGCGCCGGCCGGGTCGACCTCGCCGCGCGGCTCAAGCTCGCCGACGCTTTCCGCCCCCATCGCCGCTCGCTCGACTTCGTGATCGTCGACACGCCGGGCAGCGCCGACCCCGACACGCTCGACATGATCGCCTCGGCGGATCTGCCGATCGTCGTTCTGGCGCCGGACTCGGACCGCTTCATGGACGCCTATGGCACCGTCAAGCTGCTCGCGACCGACCATGGCGTGCGGGACATCGCGGTCGTCACCAACCGCATCACCGACGAGGCGATGGGCCGCGAGCTGTTCCGCCGCTTCCGTGCGGTCGCGGGGCGCTTCCTCGATCGCACCACGCTGAGCTATCTCGGCGGCATCCCGACCGACGAACGCGTGCTTACCGCCGCTGCCCGCCGTCGTCTCGTCGTCGATCAATATCCGCACGCCCGCGCATCGCAGGCGATGGGCCATCTGTCGCGGACGATCGACACGCTGGATATCCCCGCAATGGCCGGGGGCGACAGCTTCTTCGGGATGGAGGCCGTGCTTCGTGGGGGCTGAACCTGCCATCAACGAGATGCAAGTCTATGGGCGCGTCCCCAAGAAGACGCGTCAGGAGGACCTTGTCCGGTCCCATATGCAGCTCGTCCGCAAGATCGCCTGGCATGTCCATGGCCGGGTTTCCTCGGCGATCGACGTCGAGGATCTGATCCAGATCGGGATGATCGCTCTGGTCGAGGCGGCCAACGGCTATGAGGATCGCGGCCACGCCTTCTCGACCTATGCGTCGATGCGCGTCCGCGGGGCGATGATCGATCATCTTCGCCGTCATGCGTCGATGAGCCGTTCGGCCATGGTCAAGCGGCGCGAGATGCTCAAGGCCAAGGCCGATTTCGAAAAGAGCCACGGCCGCAGCCCGAGCGAGTCCGAACTCGCCCAGGCAATGGGCCTCGACGGCGCGGCGCTGCGCGCATTGATCGACGAGACCGCCGCGACCTATCAGGAGACGATCGACGAAGTCTATTCGGACCAGTCGATGTGGTTCGCCGATGTCGAGGAGCGCGTCGACCAGTCGATCGAGCGCGAGGAACTTGCGGCCGCCCTGGCCGAACACATCTCCGCGCTGCCCGAGCGCGAGGCCAGCGTGCTGCAGCTCTATTTCGTCGAGGAAATGAACCTCGAGGAAATCGGGCAGACGCTCGGCATCGGTGCCGCCCGCGTCTGCCAGATCAAGAAGGCCGCGCTCGACAAGCTGCGCTCCTCGCTCCGAGAATGGCGCTGAGCCTCAGCCCTGGGGCCTGAGCCCCGCCGCTGCGATCCCCGCCAGCGCGGCAAGCTCGTCACTGTCGGACGTATCGCCGGTCACGCCGACCGCGCCGATCGGCAGCCCTGCACCGTCGACCACGATCACGCCGCCGGCTGCGGGTACCATTCCCTGGGACGCCATAGACGCCAGACTGGCCACGAAGGTCGGCCGTTCGACCGCCATAGTCCCCACCACCCGCGAAGACACACCCAGCGCGAGGGCGCCGGCCGCCTTGCCGATCGCGATCTGTGCGCGCATGTTCGATGCACCGTCCGCACGGGCGAAACTGATCAGATGGCCACCCGCATCGAGCACTGCCACGCTGAGCGGTTTCAGGCCCAGTTCGCCGCCCTTCGCCATCGCGCCGGCGATGATCCTGCTGGCATGTTCGAGGGAAATCCGGCTCATCGGGCAACTCCATTGGAGGACTGTTCGCGCGTCGGACTAGTCCTAGCGCGCGACGTCGTCCAGCCGGCGGCTCAATGGGCCTGGCGTGCGGCCATCGCCTCGATCCGTTCGAGCTTCATGCCGACTTCCTGGAAGCGGCTGTTGGTCGCCATCTGGCTCTCGCGCACCGCCTGAACGAACTCGCGAACCGGATCGCGCTGGATCAGACCGGCCTGAAGCGCCTCCATCCGGTGCTGCAGTTCCTCGCTGGTCACCGGGGCGCTCGCCAACTGGGCCTGCTGCGCCTTGAGCAGTTCGATCTGCTTGTCACGGACGAGCTGGAGATCGGCGATCAGCTTGTTGGCCTGCTCCAGCTGATGCTGCCGCTCCCGCGCATCGGCAACGACAAGGCTCGCCGAAGACACGACCCGCTCGGCTATGATCAGGCCAGCCGCCGACACGACGCTCGACAGCAGGCCAAGGCCGATCGCCACTTTGGTCCACAGTCCAGCTCGAGCGCCCGCACGAACGGGCGGGCCAGCTTCGGCTTCGCCGTCGGCAGGCGCCGACATCGCGACGGGTGGCGCGATCGGGGGCAGCTGGGTCACCAGCGCGTCGATATCGGGCAAGGCGTCCACCGCCATGGTCGGCGAGCGCTCCTCCTCTTCCGCAAAGGCGATGCCGGGAGAAACGACCAGCGCGGGCGGAACGAAGCTCGGACCCGGCACCGGTGCCGCATCGACCGGCGCCACTACGGCCGCTGCGGCAGGCGGGACCACCGGCTCGGCGGCAACGGCGGCCGATGCCATGCTTTCCGCCACAAGCTGGTCGAGGTCGATACCACCCAGGTCGGCAGGCGCAGCATTGGCGGCGTTGTCTTCCTGGCTCTGGCTGATGCTGGTTTCCAGATCCTCGAGCGCCTTGAGCGCTGCGTCGAAGCCGTTGTCGCTGGAAGAGGAAGTGGCGTCCATCGATCGATGTCCCGTGGCGAAGGCCTGAGAAAGGAGAAGGCCCCCGGCGCGGGGAAAATTGCGCCGGGGGCCCGCTGAGACGGCCAGAGGTGTTTAGGCCGTCCCGAACTTAACGCAGGAGGCTCAGAACGCTCTGGCCGCTCTGGTTCGCCTGAGCGAGCATCGCGGTCGAGGCCTGCTGCAGGATCTGTGACTTGGCGAGCGAAGCCGATTCCACCGAGAAATCGGTGTCCTCGATGCGCGAGCGTGCTTCAGACAGATTGTTGACGTTCGCGGTCAGCACGTTGACGGCGGCATCGAGGCGGCTCTGGGTCGCACCGATGCCGGCGCGGACCGTGTTGACCTGGGTCAGAGCTTCATCGGCCTTCGTGATCGCTGCGGATGCATTCGTCGCAGTGTCGACCTTGACCGTGCTGACATAGGCCGCAGCCACCTTGTCGAGACCACCGATCGAGATCGACGTGGTGTCGCCCGAATTGACGCCGGTCTGGATCGAGAAGCTGGTCGCCGTCGACGTCGCGGAGAACAGCGTGTTGCCGTTGAACTTGGTCTTGGTGACGACATCCGAAATCTGCGACTGGAGCGCCGCGACCTCGGTCTGCAGATTGTCGCGGTCGCTCGACTGGTAGGTGCCGTTCGAGCCCTGAACCGCAAGCTCGCGAACGCGCTGCAGCATGTTGCTGACTTCGCCCAACGCACCTTCGGCGGTCTGCGCAAGCGAGATGCCGTCATTGGCGTTGCGGATTGCGACGCTCATGCCACGGATCGACGACGTCATGGACGAAGCGATCGCCATGCCGGCGGCGTCGTCACGAGCGGTGTTGATACGCTTGCCGCTCGACAGACGGTCCATTGCGGTCGCCTGCTGCTGGGCCGCGAGGCGACCGGCATTCTGCGCCCGCATAGACGAAGAGTTGGTGTTGATGACAGCCATTGAGTTAATCCTTCCGCTACTACTCGGCGTGCCGGTCTACTGCACCGTCCTCGCCACGATCGGAATAACGACCCACCAAAACCTTGCTTAAGGAACAAAGATGGTTAAGCTGGATTAACCCTAATTTTTCTGATTAAGCTCGGATTATTCAGATCCTTTGTAGGACGAATATTCCATCGATCGTATCAGAACGACGAAATCACATCATATTTTAGAAGAAGAAGCCTTCCATGGCCCGCTCGGCCAAGCGATGATTAGCGTGAGATTTACCCGAGGCAGGTGCCAGGCTGATCGGCGGGCAGCGCTCCACAGCACAGAGCGCGCCGGCATCAACCGAGCGCGCTGAACGCCAAAGCGCCCCCCGCTGCTTTCGCAACGGGGGGCGCCTCGGCCAGCAACTTATAGGAAGCTGTTACTTGAGCAGGCTGAGCACGTTCTGCTGGCTCTGATTGGCCTGGGCCAGCATCGCCGTGGAAGCCTGCGAGAGGATCTGGGACTTGGCGAGGGCCGCCGATTCCACCGAGAAGTCGGTGTCCTCGATCCGCGAGCGGGCTTCGGACAGGTTGTTGACGTTCGCGGTCAGCACGTTGACGCTCGCCTCGAGGCGGTTCTGGCTCGCACCGAGGCTCGCCCGGACCGTGTTGATCTGCGCCAGCGCATCGTCGGTCTTCGTGATCGTCGTGCCGGCGTTGGCGGCGGTGTCGACCTTGACCGTGCTGACATAGGCCGCAGCCACCTTGTCGAGGCCACCGACCGAGATCGAGGTGGTGTCGCCCGAGTTCACGCCGGTCTGGATGGCGAAGCTGGTCGCCGTCGAGGTGGCCGAGAACAACGTGTTGCCGTTGAACTTGGTCTTGGTGACGACGTCCGTGATCTGCGACTGGAGCGAGGCGACTTCGGTCTGGATGTTGTCGCGGTCACCCGACTGGTAAGTGCCGTTCGCGGCCTGCACCGCCAGTTCGCGGATGCGCTGCAGCATGTTGTTGACCTCGCCCAGCGCACCTTCGGCGGTCTGCGCCAGAGAGATGCCGTCATTGGCGTTGCGGATGGCGACGCCCATGCCGCGGATCGAGGAGGTCATCGAGGAAGCGATAGCGAGACCGGCTGCGTCGTCCTTGGCCGAGTTGATGCGCTTGCCGCTCGACAGCCGCTCCATCGCGGTAGCCTGCATCTGAGCAGCCATGCGACCGGCGTTCTGAGCACGAAGCGAAGAGATGTTGGTGTTGATGACGGTCATTGGATCAGTCCTTATCCTGGTCAAAGGGGCGATGATCCGGTGCTGGCCGTTCTCGCCTCGATCCCATTAACGGCCGTGCTTACCCCCACTTTAACCAGGAAAGTTCACCACACTCGATTTTTGCCCAAGATCGAACCTATCTATCTGATATAGAACGATATAAATTTTGCACTTTTCGCCTTAAGCCGCTCTCGACCCGCCCGCCGTCGCGGGAAAGGGCATCGGAGCAGGGTAAATCACCCGGCAGCTCCACGGCAATTTCTTGCCGCACTAGACCAAAGGCTTAAGCCGGCTTCGGCTTCAAATCTTCTCATTTTATATCAGTGGTTTAGACAACCCCTTACGCGGGAGCATACGGGCGCGGAAGCGGGCGCGCGCTGGCCCGTACGCGGGTGCGCGCAGTCTATTAAGACTTTCGTAGTTAATTCAGCGGTAATCATCGTCCTCAAGGAACTGGTGTGGCTGGCACGCTAGATCCGACGAAGGACGGCGACGATGAACATCGGCATCTCCGAGAAGGCCCAGGGCTCCCATCCGACGCTAACCGCGTGGCTTGCAGGCGCGGGCATCGACTGGCTGCTGATCGATCCTGCCGACGCGACGGTCCGCCAGGCCCAGCGCATCCTGCACGTCACCGAGATCGGCCTCGCCCGCCAGCACGACATCCTCATCGATTTTGCCGATGGCACGCCGGTGCTCCGCCGCGCCAAGATCGGCCGCCCCACCACCCTCGTCTTCGGCTTCGAGGACATGGCCTTCGGGCACGCCCTGATCGCCGAGCTGATCCGTCCCGCCGTCATGCCGGCCTGCGGCGAACCCGACAGCGCGAAATTCCTCCAGCTTGCCGCGCGGATCGCGCGCAGCGAAGCCAGCGTCCTCCTGCTCGGCCAGACCGGCACCGGCAAGGAAGGCGTCGCACGCTTCATTCACGCCGCCTCGGGCCGCGCCGAACGCCCGTTCGTCGCGGTCAACTGCGCCGCGCTCCCCGAAACCATGCTCGAAGCCATGCTCTTCGGCCACCAGAAGGGCGCATTCACCGGCGCGAACATGTCGAGCGAGGGGCTGTTCCGCGCGGCAGACGGCGGCACGCTGCTGCTCGACGAAGTGGCCGAACTGCCGCTCTCGCTGCAGCCCAAGCTGCTCCGCGCGCTGCAGGAACGCGAAGTCCTCCCCGTCGGCGCCACCACCCCGGTCCCCGTCGACGTCCGTATCGTCGCCGCAGGCAACCGCGATCTGGCCGCCGAGGTCGAGGCAGGCCGCTTCCGCGCCGACCTCTACTGGCGGCTCAACGTCATGCCGCTGTCCCTCAAGCCGCTCGCCGAGCGCCGGCAGGACATCCGCGCGATCGCCGCCGCTTTGCTGTTGCGCCATGCCGGCCAGCATGAGGAGCTGCCATGGCCGACCGCAGCAGCACTCGATCGCCTGATGGCGCACGACTGGCCCGGCAATGTCCGCGAGCTCGAAAATGTCCTCCAGCGCGCGATGCTGATGCGTGAGGGCAACCGTATCGACACAGCCGATCTCATCATCGATCGCGCGCCCGGCCTGCCGACGCACGAAGGCTCGGCCACGGCCGCTCAGGAAGACACCGCGCTCAGCCTCGCCGAAGCGCGCCGCCTCAGCCAGGCGCGCGCGATCGAGGAAGCGCTCGCCGCCACGGGCGGGCATCGTCTCCGCGCGGCCCAGCGGCTCGGAATCTCCGAACGCACGCTCCGTTATCGGCTCGCCGATATGCGCGCGGCCGCCTGAGGAGGGTTGAATGACCACCATCAACACCAGCAACATCCTCGCGATGCGGCAGGCGATCCTGCAGCAGAACAGCGCGCTGCAGAAGGCCGCCGCCGCACCGACGCCGCTGGACGGTGTTCAACAGGTCGGCAGTGCCACCAGCGCGCCGGAGGGCAGCTTCGCCTCGACGCTGCGCGGCGCTCTGACCGAGGTCAACGGCCTCCAGGCCAAGGCCACTGCGGCGACCGAAAGCTACGAGCGCGGCGAGACCACCGACATCGCTGCGGTCATGCTTCAGCGCGAACAGTCGAGCATCGGCTTCCAGGCCACCTTGCAGGTCCGCAACAAACTCCTGTCCGCCTACAAGGACATCATGAGCATGCCGGTATAATCCATGGCAGACATCGTCCCCACCGCCCCGACCGCTTCGGCCCTCGCCACCACCGCCCCGGCTTCGGTCGGCACTTCGGCCGTGCTCGAACGCATCCGCGACTTCGCGGCCCAGCCTGCCATCCAGCGCAGCCTGCCGATGATGGGGCTGATCGGCCTGCTTGGTGCCGCAGCGCTGCTGTGGGCGACGATGTCGGGCGCACCGCAACGCGACCTGTTCGCGGGCATGAGCGACGGCGACAAGGCCGCCGTGGCCGATGCCCTGAAGGCCGCCAACATTCCCTATGAGATCAACCGCGACACCGGCGCCATCACCGTTCCGGAAACGGCCTTCTATCAGGCGAAGATGCTGCTCGCCCAGCAGGGCCTGCCCAAGGCCGCACCCGACGGAGACGCGATGATCTCGTCGCTGCCGCTGGGCGCCAGCCGTGCGGTCGAAGGCGAGAAGCTCCGCTCGGCCCGCGAAATGGATCTGGCGCGCACGATCGAGGCGATCGACGCGGTCGATACCGCGAAGGTCCACATCGCCGCGGGACAGCCGACCGTCTTCCTGCGCGACGAGAGCAAGCCCCAGGCATCGGTCATGTTGCGTATGCGCGCCGGTCGCACCCTGTCGGACTCGCAGGTTCAGGCGATCGTCCATCTGGTCGCCTCCTCGGTTCCGGATCTGTCGCCCGACAGCGTATCGGTAGTCGATCAGGCAGGCCGGTTGCTGTCCAGCTCGGGCAGTGATCCGCTCAGCCAGGCATCGGCTCGCCAGGTCGACATCCAGACCAAGATGGAGCAGCGCTATCTCGAAGCGCTCAACAAGATCCTGACGCCGATCGTGGGTGCCGGCAATTTCACCGCAGAGGTGCATGCCGACGTCGACTTCACCGAGACCCAGGCGACGCGCGAGAGCTATCCCAAGGACACCGCCGTGGTCCGTCAGGAACAGGGCAGCTGGACCGGCGACAAGCCCGCCGAGGCCGGTGGCATCCCCGGCGCGCTGTCGAACCAGGCGCCGGCGGCCAGCCAGGTTGCCGCCGCGCCGAACCAGACCCTGCCCGTTCCGCCTGCGGCCGGCACGACGGCTGCGGCCAATGGCGCCAAGACGTCCGAGAATTACAACCGCACCTATGAACTTGGCCGCGAGGTCTCCGTCACCCGCGCCCCGATCGGCACGGTCAAGCGCCTGTCGGTCGCCGTGGCGCTGCGTGAAGGCAGCCGCAAGTTCAGCCGGGCCGAGCTGGCGTCGATCGAGACATTGGTGCGTGGCGCCGTCGGCGCGGACGCCAATCGCGGCGACGTGGTAGCCCTGTCGGCCCGCAGCTTCGCAATGGCCGAAGAGGCCGAGGTCAAGCCGAACTGGTGGGAAGCCCCCTGGGTGTCCACCCTCGCCCGCAACCTGTCCGCGCTGCTGGTCGTCGCCCTGCTCGTCTTCGGGGTCGCAAAGCCCCTGCTCAAGCGCCGCGCGGCGCTGGCCGAGGAGAAGCAGACCATGGCGATGGCCATGGCCGATCCTGCAGCCCGCATCCCGGAGAACACCAACCCCGCGATCCGCGCCGAGATCGCGACCGTTCTGGCCCAGCAGGCGCTGCAGGATCCGAACAAGCCGGTGACGCTCGACATGATCGAGGCAACGCCCGGCTATGCCAACCGCGCCGAACTGATCCGCAATTTCGTCCGGCAGGACCCCGACCGCGCGGCTCTTGTCGTCCGCGACCTGATTCGCGCCGACATGCCCAAGGGCGAATGATCCATGGCTGACGAAACCCCGATCGACACCGACGACGCCAACCCGCTCCCCGGCGGGAGCCAGGCGGCCGCGATCCTGATGATGCTGCTCGGCGAAGAGGAAGCCGCGACCGTGCTCGCCCGTCTCGACCCGGCAGAGGTGCAGCATCTCGGCGGTGCGATGTTCAACGTCGCCAACGTCTCCGAGGAAGCGATCGACGGCGTGTTCGACGTGTTCGTCGACCGCGCCAAGGCCCGCACCACGCTGGGCTTCGGGGTCGAGCGCCAGATCAAGGGGATCATGCACAAGGCCCTCGGCCAGGAGAAAGCCGACCAGGTCCTGCAGCGCATCACGCCCGTCCAGCACACCACGGCGCTCGAAAATCTGAAGTGGATGGACGCACGCCAGATCGCCAATCTGATCGAGTTCGAGCATCCGCAGATCGCCGCGATCGTGCTTGCCTTTCTCGACGCGCAACGAGCCGCAGATGTTCTCGCGCTCCTGCCAGAGGACATGCAGGCGGGCCTCGTCTATCGCGTCGCCACAATGGGACCGGTCACCGAAGCGGCGCTGGTCGAGCTCGACGACTTGCTCAACCGCCCCGTCGCCGGCCAGAGCAACGGCGCGATCACCCGGCGCGGCGGTGCCGGCGAGGCCGCCAAAATCGTCAACTCGTCGCGCAAGGCGGCCGAGCAGCGGATCATCAAGGCCCTGCAAAAGCTGGACAAGTCGGTCGCCCGCAATGTCGAGGAAGAGATGTTCATCTTCGATAATCTGATGGCGCTTTCCGAAAAGGATCTCGGCACCCTGCTGCGCGCCGTCGACAACGACATTCTCGTCGTCTCGCTCAAGGGCGCAGACGAAAAGCTTCGCGGCAAGATCTTCGGCTGCATGTCCAGCCGCGCGGCACAGTCGGTACAGGACGAGATCGCCGATCGCGGCCCGATGCGTCTGGCCGATGTGCAGGAAGCGCAGAAGGCAATGCTCGCCATAGCGCGCAAGCTGGCGGCCGAAGGCACGATCAGCCTGGGCGGAAAGGGCGACGATTTTGTCTGAGATCTGGACGCAAGACATTGGCGAAGCCGCCACGCGCGTCGAAGCCTGGGCCCGCCCGGCGTCCGGCACGCAATTCACCCCCTGGGGCGGCTCGCCCCCGCGCCGTCGTGCCAGCGACTTCGCCCCGCGCTCGCCCAGCCCCGCCTCGGACGCGGGGCCGGCTGCACCCGTGGACATCGAGGCCGTGCAGGCAGAAGCCTTCGCCGCGGGTTTCGAGCAAGGACGTCAGGCGACCATCCTGGAGTTCGCCCGCGAGCGCGAGGCCCTGGCCCAGCTCGTCCGCGCAGCCGAGGCGCTCCAGCCGGAAGCGCAGGGGCCGCTCGCCGCAGTCCTTGCCGAAACCGTCACCCGCATGGTCCGCCAGATCGTCGGCGAGGTTAAGATCGATCCGGCCCTGCTCGAGCAGCGCGCCACCGCGATCGCCGAACTCGTAACCGCCGAATGCGGCCCGGCGCGCCTGCGCCTCCATCCGGACGATATCGCGCTGCTTGACGGCGTCGATCTCGGCCTGCCCCTTGCTCCGGACCACCATCTCGCCTCGGGCACGATCGTGCTCGAAACGGGCGAAGGCTGGATCGAAGACGGTCCGCAGGTCCGCCTGGCCCGCCTGCGTACCCAGCTCGACAATATGGGGATGCCGCGATGAGCCTGTCCCAGCTCGCCCGGACCATGCTCGATGGGGTCGAACCCGATCAGGGCGGACCGCGCCGCATCGGCCGGCTGGCCTCCTATGACGGCCTGATGCTCGAAGCGACCGGCTTTCCCATGCCGGTGGGCTCGAACGCCCGCGTCATCGACGCCGACGGGCACGCCGCCCTCGCCGAGGTCGTCGGTTTCCGTGGCAGCCGCACCCTGCTGATGGCGCTCGACGCCGATGCGCCCCACAGCGCCGGCGCACGCGTCGAACCCGACCGGCGTGGCGGATCGGTGGATGTCGGGGAAACGCTGCTCGGCCGTGTGATGGACGCACTCGGCAACCCCATCGACGGGCTCGGTCCGATCGCGACCGCGGAACGCTGGCCGCTCGCGGGCCGCCGGGGCAATCCACTCGACCGCGCGCGCGTCACCGAGCCGTTCGACATGGGCGTCCGCGCGATCAACGCCATGCTCACCGCCGGCGTCGGCCAGCGCATCGCCATCGCCGCCGGATCGGGCGTCGGCAAGTCGGTCCTGATGGGGCAGATGATCGCGGGCGCCGAAGCCGACGTCATCGTCGTCGGCCTGGTCGGCGAGCGCAGCCGCGAAGTCTCCGACTTCCTCGCCACCAAACTCGCCGGGCCGGTGCGCCAGAAGAGCGTCGTCGTGGCGGTTCCCGCCGATCACCCGCCGGTGCTCCGCCTGCGCGCGGCGATGCGGGCCACCGCCATCGCCGAATATTTCCGCGCGCAGGGCAAGCGCGTCCTGTTGCTGATCGACAGCCTTACCCGCGTCGCCCATGCGCAGCGCGAGATCGGACTGTCGCTGGGCGAGCCGCCGACGATGAAGGGCTATCCCCCGTCGGCCCTCGGCCTGATCCCGCGCCTCATCGAACGCGCTGGCGTCGACGTCCATTCGGGCGGCTCGATCACCGCGCTCTACACCGTGCTTGCCGACGGCGACGATACCGACGATCCGATCGTCGACACCGCCCGGGCAATCGTCGACGGCCATATCATCCTGTCGCGCGGGCTCGCCGAACAAGGCGTGTTCCCGGCGATCGACATCGGCAAGTCGCTGAGCCGCGTGATGAGCGACATCGTCTCGCCCGAGCATCTGCGCGCCTCGCAGATCTTCCGCCGGCTCTGGGCTGTCTATGAGGAAAATCGCGACCTGATCCTGATGGGTGCCTATCGCCAGGGCAGCGACCCGATCGTCGACATCGCGATCGCGCGGCACGACGACATCCTCGGCTTCATCAGTCAGGGCCAGAAAGAGCGCGTCGACTATGCGCAGTCGGCCCAGGCCCTGCTTGAGGCGTTCGGCGGATGAAGTCGATCGTCGCCAGGCGCGCCCGCATCACGCGGGTCCGGAGCGTGCAGCATCTGCTGGCGGCCTCGGCTGCGGCACAGGCCGAAGCGCAACTCGACACGCTCCGGAACAACCAGGAGAAGCTTGCCATGCTGCGCGACAGCCTGTCGGTGCCGGCCGGCATGACCAGCGGCGCGGTGCTTCAGAATCGCGGCCAGCTCGCGCAGCGGCTCGACACGGCACGCAACGGCCTCGCCGACGCCATCGTCTCGGCAAGAGCACAGGTCGAGGCCAAGGGCGCCGAGCGCCTTGAGGCCCGGCAGCGCCAGGAGAGCGCAGCGAAACTGGACCAGCGGGCCGCACAGGCCCTTACCGAGTGGACCGAAGCGCGGCTTGCCGCGTCCTTCCGTCCCCGTTCCAACCGATCATCCGAGCAGAAGGACAACTGACATGGCGGTAGCCGCGCTTTCCAATGCCGCGCTTGCCCTGACGGGGAGCGTCGCGCCCCAGCCCAGCGGACCTGCCCCCGCTGCCGGATCGGCGCCAGAATCGGCCCAGAATTTCGCCAAGCTCGTTTCGCGCCAGTCGGACCAGAAGAACACGCCCGACGGCGAGCAAGCCCAGCCCGACGGCAAGCTGGCGGCCGATGCGCCCACAGCGTCGCCCGAGGATGCTGCCGCCTCGGCCGAGGGGGATGCCACCGCCGACACCGAAAGCGGCGACAAGCCCGAAACCCTTTTGGCCGACATCGAAGCCATGGTCGCCGCCGCAGCACTGCTCGGCAACGGCCAGCCGGTGATGCCCGTCATCACGATACCGTCCG
>JAIYAJ010000396.1 GCA_027489105.1 Zymomonas sp.
CCGGACCACCTCAAGCTTGAACGCCCGCCCAAATCTTCGTCGAACCACTTTGGACATATACCCCTCCCAAAAAGGGCTGTCCCTAATTTCTCTGTCTCAATCCAGGGGGGCAATCCAGTCGCCGACGCACAGCAGAAATAGATATACTGTCCCCAATTTCCCTGATTTCTCTGCTATCTAGGATGTGAGCTTTTGGAGCGCGAGGCGATAGGCACCGTAAGAAGTGCACATGCCCGCAATTATCAGAGCGACCAGTTGCCAACCCGGGACTTCAGTCCGAAATCGCTCATAGAAAGATCCCGCAGCACCCATCGCGGCCAGCAGCATAGCGAATAGCATTCGTTCCACTACTTGGGATTTTCGATGCTTGTCCACTTGATCTCCTCCGTAAGCGCTTATCTAAAATTTTTATTGTCGTTGGGCGAGTCTGCAACGGGTCGAAAGCGGATATCTATGAGTCCGGCCCCTAAGCCGCCACCGCCAGCCTCCCTCGCTCATCCTTGCGCAGCGTCAGCACCTCGACGCCGGTCGCGGTCACCGCGACCGTATGTTCGAACTGGGCCGACAGCTTGCCGTCGGTCGTCACCACGGTCCAGCCGTCGTCGCGGGTCGCCACAGTGCGGCTGCCCTGGTTGAGCATCGGTTCGATCGTGAAGACCATGCCCTCGCGCATCTGGGGGCCGCTGCCGGGGCGGCCGAAGTTCAGGATCTGGGGTTCCTCGTGCATCTCGCGGCCGATGCCGTGGCCGCAATATTCGCGGACGACCGAATAGCCGTTCTTGCGCGCATGGCCCTCGATCGCAGCACCAATGTCGCTGAGATGGGCGCCGGGGCGGACGCGGGCGATGCCCTTCCACATCGCTTCCTGCGCGGTCCGGGCGAGGCGGCGGGCAGCGGCGGGGACGTCGCCGACCAGATAGGTCTTGCTGGAATCGGCGATGAAGCCGTTCTTTTCCAGCGTGATGTCGAAATTGACGATGTCACCGTCGCGCACGATCTCGGTCGCGCTCGGCACGCCGTGGCAGACGACCTCGTTGATCGAGCAGTTGAGCACATAGGCAAAGCCATATTGCCCCTTGCTCGCCGGCCGCGCGGCGAGGTCGTGGACGATGAAGCGCTCGACCATGTCGTTGACCGCCATGGTCGACAGCCCGGCCAGATCGACCGTGTCGAGCATCTCGAACACCGAGGCGAGCAGCCGGCCTGAGATGCGCATCAGCGCGATCTCGTCGGGGGTCTTCACCATGTCAGGCGGCCTCGGCACGGCCAATGTCTGCCGCTGCCGCGGGCTTCTGCGCAGCCGCGCTCAACTGCATCCGCACGATGTCGTTGAAGGACAGGGTGGGGTTGGCCTCGGCCAGCCTTCCGATCTTCATCCAGAATTCGGCCTGCGCGTTGATCGACCGGCACATCACCGTGCTGGCCAGCCGTATCTCTTCGTGCAGTTCGTCGTCGATCTTGACGATGCCCATATCCGCCTCGCATCTGAATATACGAACCGTATATGGTTCGTATATTCAGGCGTCAATGGCGGGAAGAGCGGGGCGTCAGGGGCGTTTCGGCTCCGCACCACCGCCCAGCGCACGATAGAGGCCGGCCGCGCTCGACAATTCCTGCCGCCGCAGGTCGAGCAGCGTCTGTTCGGCGGCATAGCGGCTCCGCTGGGCGTCGAGCAGTTCGAGCCGGCCGTCCACGCCCGCGCGGTAGCGCAGCGCCGACAGTTCGGCGCGCTTGACCGCCGCGTCGCGCGCCTTGCGCTGGGCGTCCTGCTGCCGCGCGAAGGTGGCACGGCCGGCAAGGCCGTCGGCGACTTCGCGGAAGGCCGACTGGATCGCCTTTTCATAATTGGCGACCGCGATCTGCTTCTGGATCTTGGCGACGTCGAGCTGCGCGCGCAGGCTGCCGCCCCGGAAGATCGGCTGAGTGATCTGCGGGGTGAAGGACCAGGTGCGGTTGTCGCCCTTGAACAGCTGGTCGAAGGACAGGCTGGTGAAGCCGAACAGGCCGGTGATCGACAGGCTCGGAAAGAAGGCCGCGCGCGCCGCGCCGACATCGGCATTGGCGGCGACCAGCTCATGCTCGGCCTGGCGGATGTCGGGCCGGTTGGCGATGAGGTCGGACGGCAGCCCGGCGGGCAGCTGGGTGATGATCGGCTGGTCCATCAGCGCCATCGGTGCGGGCAGGCTGGCCGGGATCGGGCTGCCGACCAGCAATTGCAGCGCGTTGGTCGCCTGCGACAGGCTGCGCTGCGCTGCGGCCAGATCGGCCTCGGCCTGCTGCGCCTGGCCTTCGGCCTGGGCGAGGTCGAGCCCGCTCGCCTGCCGCGCCTCGTGGCGGCGCCGGGCGATGTCGAGCGAGGCGCGCCAGTCGACCAGCGTGCGCTCGATCAGCCGCGATTGCTCGTCGGCCAGCCGCTCGGTCAGATAGGCGTCGACCACAGACCCGATCAGCGAAATCCGCGCCGCCTTCTGGCCTTCGTCGGTCGCCAGATAGCGTTCGAACGCGGCCTGGCTCTGCGAGCGGAGCTTGCCGAACAGGTCGAGCTCGAAGCGCGTGAGCGCGGCATTGGCCGAATATTGCTGGAATTCGAAGCCGCTCGGCGCGTTGCCATTGCCGGGGATCGCACCTCCGACGCCGGCGGCAGCCGCGGCGGTCGGAATGCGCTGCCGCGTATAGGAGCCGTTGGCATCGACCTGGGGCAACTGCGCCGCGCGGGCGACCCGGAACTGCGCCCGCGCGGCCTCGACATTGAGGGTCGACACGCGCAGGTCGCGGTTATTCTCCAATGCCAGCTCGATCAGCGCCTGGAGGCGCGGGTCGCGGAACATCGTCCGCCAGTCGATCGCGGCCGCGCTGGCGGCCTCCTCGGGCGACGCCTGCGGGAAGCTCTGCTGCACCGGGGGCGGGGGCACGTCGAGGCGCGGGTTCATCGAGCAGGCGCTGGTCATCAGCAGCCCGATCAGGGCGAGTTTACGCATGTCCATTCTCCAGCGCCGGATCTTCGCCGGCGCCCTTGTTCTCGTCCTTGGTCTTGGCACGACCGCGCAGCCGTTCGACCAGCTTCATCACCACCACGAAGAAGACGGGGACGAAGAAGATCGCGAGCAGCGTCGCGCTGATCATGCCGCCGAAGACGCCGGTGCCGATCGCGCGCTGCGTCTCCTTGCTGGCGCCGGTGGCGAGCATCAGCGGCATGACGCCCAGCGTGAAGGCGAGGCTGGTCATCACGATCGGCCGCAGGCGCAGGCGCGCGGCGTGGATCGTCGCCTCCACCGTCGACATGCCCTCGTCGCGCGCCGCCTTGGCGAACTCGACGATCAGGATCGCATTCTTCGCGGACAGGCCGATGATCGTGATCATGCCCACCTTGAAGAAGACGTCGTTGGGCATCCCCGCGATGAACACCGCCGCCAGCGCGCCGATCAGGCCGAGCGGCACGACGAGCATGACCGACAGCGGGATCGCCCAGCTTTCGTACAGCGCCGCGAGCACGAGGAACACGATCAGCATCGAGAGGCCCAGGAGCAGGACCGCTTCATCGCCCGACTGCTTTTCCTGCAGCGACTGGCCGGTCCATTCGACCGCGAAGCCCGGCGGAAGCTGGGCGGCGAGCCGCTCCATCTCGCGCATGGCCGCACCGGTCGACTGGCCGGGGGCAGCCTGTCCGGCGATGCGGATTGCCGGATAGCCATTGTAGCGCACCAGCTGGAGCGGCATCAGCTCCCACCTGGTCGACACCAGCTCGCCCAGCCGCACGGGTTCGCCGTCGGCGTTGCGGACATAGAGGTTGAGCACGTCGTCGATGCTCATCCGCGACTTCGCCTCGGCCTGGACGATCACCTGCTGGAGACGCCCCTTGTTGGGGAAGTCGTTGACATAGGTGGAGCCCATGGCGGTGCTCAGCGTCGAGGCGATGTCGGGGAAGGCGACGCCCATGATGCGCGCCTTCTGCCGGTCGATCTGCAGCTTGACGCTGCTGCCGGGCGGCAGGCCTTCCGGATAGACGCCGGCGACGACCTTGCTTTGCGCGGCGAGGCCGAGCAGCTGGCCCTGGGCGGCCATCAGCGCTTCCTGCCCGCGATTGGCGCGGTCCTGAAGGCGCAGTGAGAAGCCCGAGGAGTTGCCGAGCCCGTCGATCGACGGGGGCAGCAGGCTCATCACCATGCCTTCGCGGATCTGCGAGGTTGCCTGGTTGGCGGCGCCCACCTCATCGGCGGCCGAAACCCCGCTGCGGTCGCCCCAGTCCTTGAGGACGGTGAAGACCAGCGCCGCGTTGGAGCCCGAGCCCGAGAAGCCGAAGCCCTGGACGACCACCGTGTCGCGCACCGCCTCGCGGCTCTGGTTATGCTTCTCCAGAACGGCGGTTGCTTCGGATGTCCGCAGCGTGGTCGAGTCCGCCGGCATCTGGAAGGCGGAGATGAAGAAGCCCTGATCCTCTTCGGGCAGGAAGGAGGAGGGGAGCTTGTAGAAGCCGAGCGCCAGCAGCGCGACGATCACGGCGAAGGCCGCCATCATCCGGCCCGACCGCTTGAGCAGGCGGGTGACCCAAGTCTCATAGCCCTTGGTCATCGCCGCGAATTTGCGGTCGAACCAGCCGAGAAAGCCCTTCTTCTCCTCATGGCCCGTCACCGGCTTCAGCAGCGTGGCGCAGAGCGCGGGCGTCAATGTCAGCGCAAGGAAGGCGGAAAAGAGGATCGACACCGCCATGGCGACGGTGAACTGGCGATAGATCGCGCCGACCGATCCGCTCGACAGCGCCATCGGGATGAACACGGCGGTGAGCACCAGCGTGATGCCGACGATCGCGCCGCTGATCTCCCACATCGCCTTGCGGGTTGCGTCGCGCGGCGACAGGCCCTCTTCGGTCATCAACCGTTCGACATTCTCGACGACGACGATGGCGTCGTCGACGATGATGCCGATCGCCAGCACCATGCCGAACATGGTGAGCACGTTGATCGAGAAGCCGGTGATCGACATCACCGCGAAGGTGCCGAGCAGCGCGATCGGGGCGACGATCGCCGGGATCAGCGTGTAGCGGACCTTCTGCAGGAACAGGAACATCACCAGGAAGACGAGGATCATCGCCTCGGCGAGGGTCTCGACCACTTTCTCGATCGAGATCGAGACGAAGGGCGCGGTGTCGAACGGGATCTTGTACGACACGCCCGGCGGCATCGACTTGGACAGCTCGTCCATCCGTTCCTTGACGGCCGACGATGTGCGCACGGCGTTGGCGCCCGGCGACAGCTGGACGGCGAGGATCGCATTGGGCTTGCCGTTGACCCGACTGCTGCTGGCGAAGGTTGCCGCCGCCAGTTCGATCCGCGCGACGTCGCCAAGCAGGACGGTCGAACCGTCGCTGTTCGCGCGCAGCACGATCTGGCTGAACTCTTCCGGCGTCTGCAGCTGGCCGTCGACCGTCAGCGGGATGGTCACGCGCTGCTCGCCGACCGTGGGCTCGGCACCGACCGAACCGGGGGCGATCTGGACGTTCTGGCTGGCGATCGCATCGGTCACGTCGCCCATGGTCAGCTTGTAGCTGAGCAGCTTGGCCGGATCGACCCACACGCGCATGCCGCGTTCGGAACTGAACAGCTGGACGCGACCGACGCCGGGGATGCGCTTGAGCTCCTCGGATACGTTGCGCGCGGCATAGTCGCCCAGCATGCCGGCATCCGCATTGGGATTGTTCGACTGGATGCTGACCATCATCAGGAAGCCCGACGAGGCCGCCTCCACCGTGACGCCGGTCTGGCGGACGATCTGCGGCAGGCGCGGCTCGGCCGTCTTCAGGCGGTTCTGCACGTCGACCTGGGCCAGTTCGGGGTTGGTCCCCGGCTGGAAGGTCGCGGTGATCTGCGCGGCGCCCGAGGTGTCGGTCGAGCTTTCGAAATAGAGCAGGTTCTTGACGCTCGACAGTTCGCGCTCGATCAGCCCGACGACGCTGTCGTTCATCGTCTTCGGGGTGGCGCCCGGATAGGAAGCGTAGATGCTGATGCTGGGCGGGGCGATCGAGGGATAGCGCTCGATCGGCAGGTTCGGGACGGCGATCAGGCCCATCAGGATGATGCCGATCGCAAGCACCCAGGCGAAGACCGGGCGGTCGATGAAGAAGCGGGACATGGGGCTCTACCTCAGCGGGCCGGAGCGGCGTTGCGCCACGGCATCGGTTTCACCGTCGCGCCCGGCTGGACGCGGTCCTGTCCCTCGACCATCACGACGTCGCCGGGTTTCAGCCCGCTTTCGACGATGACCTTGCCGTCCTTCTCGTCGCCGAGCACGACATTGCGGGTCTGAACCTTGCCCTTGGCGTCGACGATGTTGACCGACGTCTGGTCGCCCATATGCGCGATCGCCTGGAGCGGGACCATGATCGCGTCGGACTGGGCGAGGCGCGGCAGCCGCGCGCGGACGAACATGCCGGGCAGCAGGGTGCGGTCGGCATTGGGCACCTCGACGCGGGCGATCACCTCGCCGGTGCCGGGATCGACGCTGATGCCGGAAAAGAGCAGCCGTCCCTTCACGCCATGGACGCGGCCTTCGCCGATGACGATGTCGACCGGCGCGCCCTGATTGGCCGCGCCCTTGCGGGCAGCCGCGCGCAGCGCTTCTAGGCGCGTCGCCGGCTGGCGCACGTCGACATAGACGCGGTCGATCTGCTGGACGGTGGCGAGCGGATTGGTGTCGCTGGTGCTCGCGAGGCCGCCTTCGGTCAGCACCGCCTGGTCGATGCGGCCGCTGATCGGCGAACGGATCGTGGCGAAGCCGAGATCCACGCGCCGCCGGTCGAGTTCGGCGCGGGTCTGGGCGAGGTCGGCGGCCGCCTGAGCGCGGGCTGCCACCGCGTCGTCATAGTCCTGGCCGCTGATGGCATCGCTGCGGGCGAGCGTTGCCAGGCGCTGTTCCTGCGTCCGCGCCCGGGCGAGGGTCGCTTCCGCACGCTTTACGGCGGCGGCGGCGCTGCCGGCATCGGCGCGGAAGGGGGCCGGGTTGATCTGGAACAGCGGCTGGCCCTCGCGGACCTCGCTGCCCTGCTCGAACAGACGCCGCTGGATGATCCCGCTCACCTGCGGGCGGATTTCGGCGACGCGATAGGCTACGACCCGGCCGGGCAGCTCGTCGGCGATCTGCACCGCCGCCGGCGCGACCGTGATGACCGAGACTTCAGGCGTCGGCGGCGGAGGCGGCTGCTGGGCTCCGCAGGCGGTCAGCACGAGCAGCGAAGCGGTGCCGAGAGCCAAGAGCGAGCGTTGACGTCCGAAGAGGTGGTGCATCGATAAAATCCACAGTGATCCAGTTATGACAGCGGCCAATGCATCGGCTTCGTCGATGCCGTGTGGGCGAAGTGTGGAGAAACTGTGGAGCGCCATGGCGGTTCCCCTGTTCTTTCGGGTAGGACGGCGGCAGGGGAGACAGTAAGACCGTGAACAATGCGCTGATCCTGGTGGCCGAGGACGAGCCTGAAATCGCCGAGGTCATTTCTGCCTATCTCGAACGCGAGGGCTTCCGCACGGTGCGCGCCGGCGACGGCCGGACAGCGCTCGACATCCACCTTGCGCTCAAGCCCGACCTCGTCATGCTCGACGTTCAGATGCCGCGCATGGATGGCTGGGAAGTGCTTGCCGAGCTGCGCCGTCGCGGCAACACGCCCGTCATCATGCTGACCGCGCTCGACCAGGACATCGACAAGTTGCAGGCGCTGCGGATCGGCGCGGACGATTATGTCGTCAAACCGTTCAACGCGGTCGAGGTGGCGGCGCGGGCCCGGGCTGTGCTGCGCCGGACGGCCGGGTCGGCGGGGGCGCTGCTGCGGGTCGGCGGGATCGAGGTCGATCTGGAAAGCCATATCGCTTCGGTTACCCCGGATGGCGGCGACGATCCCGTCATCCTGCCGCTGACGCTCACCGAATTTCGTATCCTGTCTCACATGGCGCGTGCGCCAAAGCGGGCCTTCTCGCGCAGCGAACTGGTCGATGCCTGCCTGCCGGGCGGCGAGGCGCTCGAACGGACCGTCGATACCCATCTGAGCAAGCTGCGGCGCAAGCTGGAGGAAGCGGGGGCTCCGGGTTTCGTCAACAATGTGCGGGGCGTCGGTTTCCGGCTGGCGGACCTCGCGTGAAGCTGCGCTTCACTGGTCTCGGCGGACAGATCGTCCTGTCGATGGTGGTGGCGACCATTGCTTCGGTCGTGCTGACCATCGTCGGCCTCTACGTTTTCTATGGCATCGTCGTCCGTACCGCGCCCGAACTCCTGTCGACGAGCACCCAATGGATGCCGACGCGGCTCGAATGGTCGGTGATCCTCGGCCTGTGCATTGCGGCGGGCGTCATCACGGTGATCGTGGCGCGGCGTCTTGCGCGCAGGATTGTGGCACCGCTCGTCTCCGTGGCCCGCGCGGCCCGGCGAATCGCCGACGGTGATCTTGTCGCTCGGGCCGAAGCGGGCGACCGCTCGCTGCTTGAGGCGGCGATGCTGGTCGACGACTTCAACCTGCTTGCAGAGCGCCTCGATGCGGCGTCGCAGGCGGTCACCCGCTGGAACGCCGCGATCGCGCACGAACTGCGCACGCCCGTGACGATATTGAGCGGGCGGTTGCAGGGGCTGGCAGACGGGGTCTTCCATCCCAATCCGCCGCTGCTCCGCTCGCTGGTCGCGCAGGTCGAGGCGCTGACCCGGCTGATCGAGGATCTGCGCACCGTCAGTCTGTTCGACGGCGGCCGCCTCGACGCGCGGCTGCAGCCGACCGATCTGGCGGAGGAAATACGCGGGGTGGTCCGGCTGATGCTGCCCGGCATGGAAGCGGTCGGCTTCCGCGTCGAGACGCAGCTGGACGAGGGGCAGTGCGACGTCGATGCCGCACGGGTCCGACAGGCGATCATGGCGCTGATGGAAAATGCGCAGCGCCATGCCCGGCCCTGCACGGTGCGGGTCCGCCTGACGCTCGACCGCACCCTCGCGCGGATCGACGTGATCGACGACGGGCCGGGCCTGCCCGACGATTTCGTTCCTTATGCGTTCGAGCCGTTTCGGCGCTATATGGAGGTCGACCGGCCGACCAAGGGCAGCGGCCTCGGCCTCGCCGTGGTCCTTGCCATCGCGCAGGTCCATGGCGGCACGGCCAGCTATGCGACAGTGGGCGGAGGCGCCTGTTTCAGCATGATCCTTCAGCGCAGCAGCGGCAGCACCAAAAGGCGCGAGAAGCAGCTCTGAAAAAAATCCGGGGAACGGGGTCCCGCTCCGTTCCCCGGCGAGAGGGCTATTCGGCGGCCTGCGCCAGATCCTGGCGCGGATCGATCGCGAGGTCGGTGGTGTCCTGCCACAGGCCCGGCTCCGGAACGGGGGTGATGCCCAGTTCGGCCTGCACCTCGGTCAGCGGCATGTCGATCATCGCGCGCCAGTCGGCCAGCATCAGCGGATATTTCCAGTTGAGCCCCTGGCGCTGGCCCTGGACCTGCGCCTCCTGCACCAGGACATGCGCATCCGGGTAGAAGAGCACGTCCTTCAGCATCGTCTTCGCCTTCAGATAGATCGGGAAGCGGTTGAAGAAGGCCGCCAGTTCGGCGCAGAAATAGCGCGACTTTGACTGGAGATTGGCCTCGATCAGCGCGATCTCGCCGCCATGATTGGGGCCGAAACCGGTCACGATATGCTCGATGTCATGGGTGACGGCGGTCTGGCGGAGATAGAAGGTATAGTCGTTGACGACCGGGATCTCCTTGAACATGAATTCCAGCTCATAGCCGCTCGTCGCCATGAAATGGTGGATGGCCGCGCCCAGCGTGCCCGGCGCGCAATGCGCCACGTCGGCGAGGCGGAAATTGGCGAGGCTGCGCTTCTCCAGCCATTCGCGGAACTTCGGCAGCCGTGCCTTCTCCATCTCGAACAGCTCGACGATCCGCCCGACATTCTCCAGCTGGTGAAAAATTTGCGCGACTTCGGGGATATAGGCGGTCGGCGAAACGTCGGGGCCATTCCGGCGCAGCATCTCCTGCGCCACCATCTGCGGCAGGATGGGGTGGTTCAGATAGGGCGACGAACTGATCAGCACCGAACTGGCGGTGGTCAGCGTCACATTGCCCTGATTGAAATAGGCCATCTCGTCCGAGCTTATTTTCGCTTCCATGGTCTCTCTCCCCAATTCGTCTGCATTTACTCGGCCGGTTCGGCCACCAAATCGCGCGCCTCGACCCTCGGCGCCACGAATTCGCCCGGCACCGCGCCGGTATAGGCGCCGCCCTCGAAGGTCGGTACGCCATTGACCAGCGTCAGGCGGGTGGGCATCGCCTTCCGGCTGAAGCGCCAGGTCAGGCCGCCCTTGCCGTCGTCGAGGTCATAGACCTTCTCCATCTGCCGCCGCTGGATCTCGTCGAGGTCGAAAACCACGATATCGGCGCGCTTGCCCACCTCGATCGTGCCGCGGTCGTGCAGGTTGAAATAGCCGGCGAGCTTGCCCGTCAGGACGTGGACCGCCTGTTCGAGCGAGATCAGCTTGGCGTCGCGCGCATAATGGGTGAGCAGCAGGGCGTTCTCGCCCCCGCCGCACAGCATCTGGAGATGCGCACCGGCATCCGAAATATTTCCGACCGAACGCGGGTCGTGGAGCAGCTCGATCAGCCGGTCCTCATCCTTGGGCCAGGGCGCCATGTGGATGGTCGAACGCGTGCCGTTGGCGAGCATCCAGTCGGCCAGCGCGTCGGAAGCGTGAAGACCGCGTCCGTCGGCATAGGCCTGGAGGCTGATATTGATCGGTCCGGTCCCGTTCTCGCTGTCGATCAGCAGCAGGTTCTGCGGATTGGCCAGCGCCGACTGTTTCCAGATCTTGTTGTCCCAGCTGTCGCGGGCGCGGGCGCGCCAGTCCGGATCGGCGAGCAGCCGGGCCTTCTCCTCATGCGTCTCGGCAAGGACGACCTCGTGCCAGACATAGTCGTTCGACTGGGCGAACAGCAGCGACTTGATCAGGCCGATGACGCTGGTGATCGGGACGTGCGCGGCCGTCGGCCAGACGTCGATTCCCGCTTCCTGCATCGCCAGCATCCGGGCCTCCATCGGCTCGCGGATCTTTTTCTGGAATTCGAGCAGAGGCAGGCCGCCCGCGACCTGCAGCCGGATCGAACGGCCCTTCAGCAGCCGTTCGAGCCGATCCATGCTCTGCGGGCCGGTCATCCGCATGAAGACGTCGACGATGACCTGATAGGTCGCGGCGGGATAGCGTTCGATCACGTCGAACAGCGCGGTCAGTTCGTCGTCGCAGGCCGACAGGGTCGGCACCGGACGGTCCGAACCGTCATGGTCCATCAGGTTGCACGAAAGGCCGAGCGCCCCGGCCGCGAGAGCGTCGTCGAGCAGGTCCGCCATGGCGGCAATTTCTTGCGGGGTGGCCTTTCGGGTCCACGCGTCCATGCCCATCACGGCGAGCCGCAGCGCGATATGGCCGACATAGGTGGCATAGTTGATCGGAACGCGGACCTGCCGCTCCATCGCGGCCTTGTATTCCGACCATTTCAGCCAGTCCCACGGCATATGCTTGAGGAACAGCTGCTCGGGAATGTCCTCGAAGAAGGAGAAGATCCCGATCATTTCGCGCTGAATCGCCTTGTCGGGATGGAGCGGGGCGGCGCTGAAGCCGCAATTGCCCATGATCATCGTCGTCGTGCCGTAGCCGGGCAGGGGATCAAGATCGGGCTGCCACCACATGCTGCCGTCATAATGGGTGTGCGCCTCGATGAAGCCCGGCGTGACCTTGCACCCTGTCGCGTCGAACACGCGTTCGCCCTGCGGTTGCAGGTCTGAACCGATCTCGGCGATCAGCCCGTTGCGGACGCGGACGTCGGCCGGATAGGACGGGCCGCCGGTTCCGTCGACCACGGTCCCGTTCCTGATCAGCATGTCGGTCATAAGCCTCTCCTCGCTTGCGCCGGACGGGGCGTCTTCGGCCTCTCGTCAGACTGAGCAGGGAGCCTCCAATCGAGAGTCGTTGCAAGGCATAGCTTGCAGATCGGATCGATATACGACACCTATCGGATCGAAATGCGATCCGGACATGCAAGCGACGCGCTACTGGCGGTTTTGCGCAAAAGGCTGCGGGCCGGCGGCTGGACCGCGCCGCGCATCGCTGCCGAACTCGGCGTGGGCGAGGCAACGGTCAAGCGGTGGAAGGCCGGGCGCGGCCTCACGCTGCCCCGGCTCGAGGCATTGCTCGCCCTGTGCGGCCTGACCTTCGCCGAACTGGCGCGCGAAGCCGAGCAGGGCCAGACCGAGCTGGTGCGCGAACTCACCCTCGCGCAGGAGCGCGAGCTCGCCTCCGACGTTCTGCTCGCCTTCTTCTTCTCAGCGATCCTCGCCGACATTCCGCCGCAGGAGATCGCCGAGGATTTCGAGATCGATCCCGCGCTGGTCGAGGCCAAGCTGGTTCGGCTCGAGCGGCTGGCGCTGATCGACCGACGCCCGGGCCTGCGCGTGCGGTCGCGGGTCGATCCGGCCGCGAGCTTCATGAAGACCCCGCTGCGGGGCATGTTCGAGACCTATATGAAGCCCCAGTTCATGGAGCTGGACTTCGCCGATCCCGATACGAGTTTCTCGGCCGAACTGGTCAAGCTCTCGCGCGCCGGCGCGGCGCGGCTGGCCGAGATGATCGAGCGCCACCGGCACGAGGTGCTGGCATTGGCCAAGGAAGATCGCGAACAGGCGCTGCTCGGCCAGCGCTGGTTCACCGCGCTGTCGGTCATGCGGCCGCTGAACACCGCCCGGCTGCGAGATCTCAGCCGGGTCGCGGGGGTCAAGGCACGATCGTCGTGAACAGATAGGCCAGGAAGATCACGATATGGACCATGCCGGGAAGGATGGTGGTCCGGCCGGTGCCGAGCGACAGCGCCGACACGATCAGCGACAGTCCGAGAAGGGTCATCGATTTTGCATCGATCCCGAGTGACAGCTTCCAGTCCATAACGATCGACAGAACCGCTACGGTCGGGATGGTGAGCCCGATGGTCGCGAGCGCCGAGCCCAGCGCCAGGTTGAGGCTCGTCTGCAGCCGATTGCGCCGGGCGGCCTTGACCGCCGCGAGGCTCTCCGGCCCCAGCACCAGTGCAGCGATCATGATGCCGACCAGCGTGAGGGGAAGGCCGGCGCCGAGTACCGCGGCTTCGAGTGTCGGCGACAGCTGCTTGGCCAGCAGCACCACGCCGACGAGCGCCACGACGAGCAGCGCGAAGGCGAGCCATGCCTGCACATTGCCAGGCGGCGCGGCGTGAACCTCTTCGGGAAGATGCTCGGCGCCCGCCGGCAGGAAATAGTCGCGGTGGCGCACCGTCTGGATCAGGACAAACGTGCAATAGAGAATGAGCGACACGATCGCGGTGAAGGCGAGCTGCGATGGCGAATAGACCGGGCCGGGCACGCTCGACGTGAAATTGGGCAGCACCAGCACCAGCACCGCCATGGCCGACAGCACGCAGAGCGCCGCATTGACGCCCTGGAGGACGAATTGCTGCTCATGATGGCGCACGCCGCCGCTCAGCAGACAGACGCCCACGATGCCGTTGAGGATGATCATGATCGCCGCGAACACCGTATCTCGTGCAAGCGTCGCAACCTCGCCGCCGCCCGAGATCATCAACGACACGATCAGCGACACTTCGATCACCGTGACGGCTATGGCCAGGACAAGCGTTCCGAAAGGCTCCCCCACGCGGTGCGCTACGACCTCGGCCTGGTGGACGGCGGCGAGGACGCAGCCGATCATGATCGTCGCTGCAGCGGCTGAGCCACCCCATTCGAGCGCAGGCAGACCGAGGCCGATGGCGAGCAGGCCGGCTATCGGGATGACGAGCGACCAATAGGGCAACATGGCTCCGCCAAGCAGGCGTTCGGACGGTTGGGTGATCAGGATGCTGGTCTCCTTGCGGTCGTTCGTTTCGGGCGGCATCTTTCCTCCGGTCGGGATTGGGCGCTGGACATGGTACGTTTCCCGCGCATGTCCCTTGCCGGAGCGTTCATGATGGTGATTGACCAACCGCCATCCGTGGCGAGCGTTCCCACGCGAATGGCAAGGCGTTAGGGGAGGGGAGCGAACAGCCGAAAGGACAGATATTTGCGCGCTCTTCTCTGCGAACGTCATGGCCCGCCCGAGGATCTGGTGTTGCGCGACACGGCCGATCCCGTGCTTGGCGCGGGCCAGATCCTGATCGGCGTACGCGCGGCCGGGGTCAATTTCCCCGACAGCCTGATCATCCGCAACATGTACCAGATCAAGCCCGAGCTTCCCTTTGCTCCGGGCGGCGAGGCGGCCGGGGTGGTCGAGGCGGTGGGCGAGGGCGTGACGGGCTTCGCGCCCGGCGACCGCGTCTGCGCCATGACCCTCTGGGGCTCCTTCGCCGAGAAGGTCGTGGTCGACGCCGATGCGGCGGTGCGCATTCCCGACGAGATGCCCTTCGACGAAGCCTCGGGCTTCACGATGGTCTATGCGACCGGCATCCACGCCTTCGTCCAGCGTGCCGCCTTGCAGCCGGGGGAGACGGTGCTGGTGCTGGGCGCTGCCGGCGGCGTCGGCATCGCCGCGATCGAGATCGCCAAGGCGATGGGGGCACGGGTCGTCGCTGCCGCATCGAGCCCGGAGAAGCTGGAACTTGCCCGGTCGCACGGCGCCGACGCGCTGATCGACTATAGCCGGCCCGACTTCCGCGAGCAGCTGCGCGCCGCAACCGGCGGCAAGGGGCCCGACGTGGTCTATGATCCGGTCGGCGGCGATCTGGCCGAGCAGGCCTTCCGCTCGATCGCACCCAATGGCCGCTATCTGGTCGTCGGCTTTGCCGCGGGTACCATCCCGGCGATCCCGCTCAACCTGCCGCTGGTCAAGTCGGCGGCGATCGTCGGCGTGTTCTGGGGCGCCTTCATGAAGGCCGATCCGGAAACCCAAGCCGCGAACATGGAGCAGCTGTTCGCCTGGTATCGCGCCGGTGCGATCCGTCCCGAGATCAGCCGCCGCTTCGCCTTCGAGGAAGGGGCGGCGGCGATCCGCTGGGTGATGGACCGCAAAGCCCTCGGCAAGGTCGTCGTTACGATGGACGCCGACATCTGAGTCAGGCGACGCAACCCAGCGCTCGTTGACGGATGGTCTCGGCGCCCGGATGGTCGCGCGCCGGGACCGGCAACCGACGGTTTACATCTTCCATTGAAGTTCGATCCCGCCTTGGCGAGAGCGGCCGATCGGCGAGTACCAGTTTCCGTCGTTGCCGAAGGCCAGGTTGCGGAATGCGAGGCCCGTCCCCCGACGAACGTCCGTCAGATTTTCGACGAACGCCCGCACCGACCAACGCGGACCTTCATAGCCGGCCTGCAGCCCGACGGTCTGGGTCGCCGGCTGCGATGCTTGTCCCGTGCTCTCAAGCGACTCCTTCCCGGTAAGACCGAGCTCCGCACGGGCGAACATGCCTGCGGGTGTCTGGTAGCGAACGGCCAGATAGCCGTCATAGGCAGGCACCAGCTTGACGCGGCGACCGCGCAGGTTGGTCGTCGCAGCGATGCGAAGATTACGGTAGCGTGCGTCGGCATAGCCCAGATTTGCGATCAGCGTGAGCCCACGCACCGGCTCGGCCGATGCCTCGATCTCGAAGCCCTTGCTTTCGATCGATGCGTCGGAACCGATATAATCGGTCGACAGGATGCGCCCTGATGCGTCGGTAGCGACTTGGATCTCCTGCCAGTTATTGGCGCGAATGAAGAACCCGGCCGCGCCCGCGCGGATACGCCCGTCTGCCGAACGCCACTTGATTCCGCCCTCATGGCTCCACATCGTCTCGGACTGAAAGCGCAGCACATTGTCGGGAAGATTGGCCTGCGCGGCAGTCAGATTGAATCCGCCCGGTATGTACCCCTTCGCCGAGCTGGCATAGATGCTCAGCTGCGGGGAAGCGGCGTAGCGAGCCGTGAAACGGGGCAATGCAGCCTCAAAGCTGCCAGCGAGGGCGGCATCGCGCAGGATGAACAGATTGCCGCCGCCAAGGTCGATCTGGCCCGCATTCTGTTGCGCCCTCCGCCGGGCATGGTCGTAGCGAAGCCCGGCGCCCAGAGTCAGACGGGGAAGAAGCAGCGGAGACCATTCCGCCGATATGAACAGGCCCCAATCCCGTGCCTGTGCATATTGGCGCGGTGCCGGTTCGTAGGAATCCAGGGTGCCCGGCCCCACGAAGGTTGTCTGGAAGCGTGTGTCGTTCTGCCGGTAGTGAGTTAGGCCGACGATATAGTTCAGCGGCTTGTCGGCGGGAGATGAAAAGCGCAGTTCCGCATTGACGAAATTGCGATCCTTGAAGTCCTGTCCGGCTGCGGTCGGAAGGGCGGTAAAATCGAAGTCGAGCCCCTTCGCGTCACTCTTGAAGCGGCGATAAGAGATAGCCGCATCGATCGCGCCGTAGCCTAGCTGGTAATGAGCCGCAGCGCCCAGAACATGTTCGCGCTTGTCGGTGCGCTTCGGCGCATCGTTGATGTAGCTGTACCGCCCGATTCGTCGGCCACCATTGAAGGTTGCGGAATAGCTGCTGTTGTAGAGATTCACGTCTTTAGGCAGATATTCCTGATCGAACACACCAGGGGCTCGCGTCTCCAATATATAGCCTGTGAGGTTGACGGTCAGGCGATCGACAGGATGCCATCGCAGGCGGGCCTGCGCGAAATTCTCGTTGATGCGACCCGCTGGCTGCCCAGGCTGAACATTTCGGAGAAAGCTGTTCCCCCGTTGAACCTTGAACGCAAGGGAGCCCGCCAGGCTGTCACCGGCAAGCGGCCCGCCTATAAAACCATCGGCCACGCTGTTCCAGCCACTGCCGAAGCGAAACCCGGTTCCGCGCAGTTCGGCGGTCAGCTGATCGGTCGGAGCGCGGGTGTTGATCACGATCAGCCCGGATTCGCTGTTCGCCCCGTAGAGCGTCGCCTGAGGCCCGCGAAGCACCTCGATCGACTGAACCTGATTGAGAACGGCGTTCGAGAGTTCGCGGAAAGGAATGCCGTCAATATAGACGGCGGCGCGATTGACGATGAAGGGATTGGACTCGATCCCCCGGATGGAAATGAAGGTGCTGCCAAGCTGGCCGCTCTCGTTGAACTGCACATTGGGCACGATCGCGTCCAGTTGCCGCACGTCGCGGATCCTCGCTTCGTCAAGCGTCTCTCGGCTGAGGACGGTGATCGAGGCCGGTGTGTCCTGAAGCTTCGTGTCGCGCCGGGTGCCGGTCACGACGATATCGTTGACCTGTTCGGCGCTGGCTGGAGCGGGGCTTTGCTGTGCCCAGGCAGATTGGCCTGACAGGCTGTAGATCAAGACCGATGAAGCGGCTGAAATGTGGATGAAGCGCATGATCCCCTTGCATGCTTGTTGCAAATGAGGGGCATGGTATAATGTCTCATGACTGACTTTCCGCTCCGATCCGCGACGCAACGCTCCGATCGGAGAAATAATTGTCCAATAGAGGAGGACATGGAAGGCATCGCCCGGCATGCTTCGAATCGGAGCGCGGTTTTTGCGGCGCCTGCGGGCGGCGCTATGGTGTTGCGTGGGCGCTACCCTGCCTTTGAAGGATCGGTCGCCAATGGTCCGCATTTGCGCATCGGGCTTTGCGTGGGCAACGCCGCCACGCTGAAGCAGAAGGTCGACGGGGTCAGGCTGGAAGGAGCGTGGCGAACCGGCTCGATCGTGGTTACTCCTCCGGGAGGAAGCGGCACTTCGAGCTGCTCAACGGTCGATATGATCGGTCTTGCGGTCATCCCCACGATGCTGAGCACCGGCTCCGCTGCCGAGGCGGACGATCTCCTTTGTCTGAATGGCCGATTTTTTGACGATCCCTTGCTCGCTGCCGTAACGACCGCTCTCTATTGCGAGGCAGAGGTGCATGGGGCGTCCACGGCCTTTTTCGAGCATGGCGTTGCCCTCATATTGAGGCGCTTTGGCGAGCTGGGGTCTGGAAAGGCCCCGGCTGGCGAGGAGAGGCCGCTGTCGCCGCGCAGGCTTGATCGCGTCCGTGGCTATGTCGAGAGCCGGCTGTCCGATGATATTTCGGTCGCCGAAATGGCCGCCGTGGCAGGAATGGACCCAAGCGGCTTCACTCGTGCCCTGAAGGCGCGTACCGGACAGCCACCCTATGCCTGGCTCACCCAGATGCGAATGGAGCGCGCTGGAGAGCTTTTGATCGCGGGCTGGAAAGTCATGCTCGTCGCCAATACGCTTGGCTATACAAACAGCTCCAAATTCGCCGCTGCCTTTCGTCGTGCCATGGGCGTCAACCCGACCGAATGGAGAAGGCGGCGAATGATGTAAGCGCGGCCGCTCGCTATTCCCCGCAGCTGAAAAAAAACGTCGCCGGTCAGGGGGCTTAGCGCCCGGTCGCCCGCCGATATTCGAGGCGGGCGATCGCGCGGTTGTGGACCTCGTCTGGACCGTCGGCAAGGCGCAGCGTCCGCGCCAGCGCATAGGCGGCGGCGAGCGGGAAGTCGTCGCACACGCCCGCGCCGCCATGCGCCTGGATCGCATCGTCGATCACCTGCAGCGCGAGGCGCGGGCCGGCGACCTTGATCATCGCGATTTCGAGCTGCGCGACCTTGTTGCCGACCTTATCCATCATGTCGGCGGCCTTCAGGCAGAGCAGCCGCGTCATCTCGATCGCGGTGCGCGCCTCGGCGACGCGTTGCTCCCAGACCGACTGGTCGGCGATGCGCTTGCCGAAGGCCTCGCGGCTCATCAGCCGCGCGACCATCGCGTCGAGCGCCATCTCGGCGAGGCCGATCGACCGCATGCAATGGTGGATGCGGCCCGGCCCGAGCCGGCCCTGCGCGACCTCGAAGCCGCGCCCTTCGCCCAGAACGATGTTCGCCGCCGGTACGCGGACATTGTCGAAGACCACCTCGCAATGGCCATGCGGCGCGTCGTCATAGCCGAAGACGGGTAGTGCGCGGCCGATCGTCACGCCCGGCGCATCGACCGGCACGAAGATCTGGCTGTGGCGCTGGTGGCGTTCGGCCTCGGGATCGCTGACGCCCAAGACGATCAGCAGCTTGCAGCGCGGATCGCCAGCGCCGGAGATCCACCATTTGCGGCCGTTTACGACGTAGTCGTCGCCCTGCCGCTCGATCCGGGTGGCGATATTGGTCGCGTCGGAGCTGGCGACGGCGGGCTCGGTCATCGCGAAGGCGGAGCGGATCTCGCCGTCGAGCAGCGGCCTCAGCCAGCGCTGCTTCTGCTCCGCCGTGCCATAGCGGTGCAGCACCTCCATATTGCCGGTGTCGGGCGCCGAGCAGTTGAACACCTCGGATGCCCATGTGACGCGGCCCATCTCCTCGGCGCAGGGGGCATATTCGAGATTGGTGAGCCCGGCGCCGCGATAGTCGCCCTCGTCATGGTCCGACGGCGGCAGGAACAGGTTCCACAAGCCCGCGGCGCGCGCCTTCTGCTTGAGTTCCTCGATGACGGGCACGGGCTTCCACCGCGTCGGGCCTTCGGCGATCTCGGCATGGTAGCGCTGCTGCGCAGGCAGGACATGCTCGTTCATGAATGCGCGCACCCGGTCGCGCCAGTGGAGCTGCCGTTCGGAGAAGGTGAAGTCCATGTCTCAGCGTCCTGTCTGGGCGAGCGCGAGCGCCGCGATGTCGTCGAGTTGCGCGGCGGCCTCGGCTGCCTGTGGGGACGACGCGGTGCCCCGGATCAGCCTGCCCTTGATGCCGTGGATGATGGCGGCGAGCCGGAACAGGCTGAACGCCAGATAGAAGTCGAGGCGGTCGATCCCCTCGCGCCCCGTGCGACGGCAATAGGCGGCGACATAATCGGCCTCGGACGGGATGTTGAGCGCGGGCAGGTCGAGGCCCGCCAGACCGGTCGAATAGCCGGGGGGCATCCGATAGACCATCAGATGATAGGCGAAGTCGGCGAGCGGATGGCCGAGCGTCGACAATTCCCAGTCGAGCACCGCGACGACGCGCGGTTCGGTCAGGTGGAACAGCATATTGTCGCAGCGGAAATCGCCATGGACGATGCTCGCTTCGTCGCCCGGCGGGATGTTCGCCGGCAGCCAGTCGATCAGCCGGTCCATCGCCGGAACGCGGCCGGCATCGGCGTCGTCGAGATATTGCTTCGACCAGCGGCCGATCTGCCGCTCGAAATAATTGCCCGGCCGGCCATAGTCGCCCAGCCCGATCGCTGCGGGGTCGATGCTGTGGAGGCCGGCGATGGTCGCGTTCATCGCATCGAACAGCGCCGAGCGCTCCTCGCGGGACACGCCGGGGAAGGCGGTGTCCCAGAAGTTGCGGCTCTCGACCAAGTCCATCACGTAGAAGGCGGTGCCGATCACCGCCTGATCTTCGCACAGGCCATGGGTCTGCGGCGTCGGGAAGCCGGCGGCATGCAGCGCGCTGATCACGCGATGCTCGCGCTCGACCGCATGGGCCCCCTTCAGCAGCGTGCCCGGCGGCTTGCGGCGCAGCACATAGTCGCGCGTCGGTGTGTGCAGCTTGTAGGTCGGGTTGGACTGCCCGCCGGAAAACTGGTTGACCGTCAGCGGTCCCGCATAGCCGGGGACATTGTCTTCCAGCCATCCGGCCAGCGCCGCCTCGTCGAACCGATGCGCCTCGCGGACCGCGCCGAGACCGCGATCAGCCATTGGCCAGCGCCGCTTCGGTCTGGGCGAGTGCGCGGGCGAGTTCGAAGCGGGGCTGTTCGAGACCGGTGTGCGGCACCATTTCGTCGGTCCGGTCGGCGATCCGGTCGAGGCTCGCCAGCAGGCGTTCCGCCGCATCGTCGCCGGTCCCGATATATTCGCCTTGCGTCATCGTGATGTGCGCGCATTCGAAGCTGCCGGCGCCTGCGCACAGGATCATCCCGTTGGGCGCCTGCTCCGACACCAGCACGAGCATTGCGGGAGAGACGGCCTCGGGGGCGAGCGCTGCCAGTTCGGCCTCATCCATGATATCGGCGGTCATCCGCGTCGCGGCAGAGGGCGCGAGGCAGTTGACCCGGATGTCGTATTTCGCGCCTTCCTCCGACAGCGTCTTCATCGCGCCGACGAGGCCCAGCTTGGCCGCGCCATAATGCGACTGGCCGAAATTGCCCCACAGACCCGACGACGAGGTCGTCATCATGATGCGGCCATAGCCCTGGCTGCGCATCTGGTCCCACACCGCCTTGGTGCCGTTGATCGATCCCATCAGGTGGACTTCGACGACGGCGCGGAAATCGGCGAGGTCGAGCTTGGTAAAGGTGCGGTCGCGCAGAATGCCTGCATTGTTGACGAGAATGTCGACCCGACCCCAGCGTTCGACAGCTTCGGCGACCATCGCCTGGACCTGATCGACATCGGTCACGCTCGCGCCATTGGCGAAGGCCTCGCCGCCGGCGGCGCGGATCTCCTCGACCACGGCCTCGGCCATGGCGTTGCCGCCGCCAGATCCGTCGCGCGAACCGCCCAGATCATTGACCACGACGCGCGCGCCGCGCTTCGCCAGCAGCAGCGCATGGGCGCGGCCAAGGCCACCGCCGGCCCCCGTAACAATGGCCACGCGGCCGCTCAGATCGATGCTCATCCTCTCCCCCTTCTTCTTATTGTCTCAAAGGCATTCGACGGGCACGACGGCGACCAGATCGCTGCCGGCCTCGACCGGCCTAAGCCAGGCGTCGATGCGCGGTATCTCTCGTTCGAAATAATAGCGGCACGCCCACAGCTTGCCCGCGCGGAACGGCGTTCCGGTGTCGCCCTCGCACAGCAAGGCGCGGTCGAGCCACAGCCAGCCCGAGACGGCATGGCCGAAGGCGCGCAGCAGCGGCGTCGCATGCGCCGCGATGCGGCTCGCGTCCCATGGCTCGATCAGGTCGAGGGTCTCCGCCAGCCGTTCGAAAACGTCCGCCAATATCTCGCCCTCCGCCGCCAGCGACGTGGAGGCGGCACGGGTGCAGCAGTCCGCCACCCGATCGCGCAGCAGGCCGAAGGCGGTGCGGTCGCGCAGCAGCTTGCGGTTGACCAGGTCGAGCGCCTGGATGCCGGTCGTGCCCTCATGGATGGGGTTCAGGCGGTTGTCGCGCCACAGCTGCTCGACGTCGAAGTCGCGCGTATAGCCATAGCCGCCATGGACCTGGATCGCGATGTCGTCGGCGACCAGTCCGTATTCGGACGACCAGGTCTTGGCGATCGGGGTGAGCAGGCCCAGCAGCGCCTCGGCGGCCGGATCATGCTCGGCATCGTCGACGAGCCGCGAGCAATAGAGGGTGAGGGCGACCGCGCCCTCGCCGAAGCATTTGGCCGCGAGCAGCATGTCGCGAACGTCGGGATGCTCGACGATCGGGCGCGAGTCATGCCCCTTGCCGGCCGCCGGAGCACGTCCCTGCACACGCTCCTGCGCATAGCGCAGCGCGTGGCGATAGCCGCGATAGCCCAGTGCCGCGGCGCCGAGACCGACGCCGATGCGGGCCTCGTTCATCATCTTGAACATCTGCGGGAGGCCCTGGCCCGGCTCGCCGACCATCCAGCCGATCGCGCCCTCATTCTCGCCGAAATTGAGCAGGCAGTTGGTGGTGCCGCGATAGCCCATCTTGTGGTTGAGGCCGGCGACGGCGATGTCGTTGCGGGCGCCCGAGGGCAGGATCTTGGGCACGATGAACAGCGATATGCCCCGCGTGCCGGGGATCAGCCGGCCGTCCTCGTCGGGTACCTTCGCCAGCACCAGGTGGACGATATTCTCGGCCAGGTCGTGGTCCCCGCCCGAAATCCACATCTTCCGCCCCGACAGGCGAAAGCGGCGGCCGAAGCCGTCTCCGCCATCGGCCACCGCACGCGTGGTGACGTCGGCCAGATTGGATCCGGCCTGTGGCTCGGACAGGCACATCGTCCCGAACCAGCGCCCGGCAATCTGCGGCAGCGCGAATTGCTCGATCTGCAGCGACGATCCGAAGGCCGCGATCAGCCGGGCATTGGCCGTGGTCAGCATCGGATAGGCGGCGGTCGACACGCTCGCCGCGAGGAACTGCGCGAAGGAGGCATTGGCGAGCAGGCTGGGCAGCGCCATCCCGCCCAGCTCGGTCGGGAAACTCGCGGAGAAGAGGCCCAGATCGGCATATTGCCGCAGCGCGTCGCGGATCGCGGGGTGCGCGGTGACGCCGTTGGGCCCAAGGCTCGGCTCTTCGCTGTCGATCCGCTTGTAATGGCTCAGGAAGGCGTCTTCGGCGAGCTTGGCCGAGAGGTCCAATATGGCATCGGCCGATTCCCGGTCGAGCGCATCCGCGCCGCTGCGGGTCAGCACGGCGTCGAGGCCGAGCCATTCCCACAGAAGAAAGTCCATTTCTTCGCGCTGGATCAATAGGTCGCTCATCACCCTCCCATGGAATCGCTCAGGATTCTTTTGCAGTTGCGAATAGGTCTGTGCCTTCATAGCGTCGAATATCAAAGTCCGATCAATGGCATCGCCAAACGGCAATTGCTCGGATCGGCCCGGCGAGGCCCTGTTGCGTGATGGAGAGGGACACACCAGCCGAGTTGCATCCGCACATGCGGGCCATGCTCGACCGCCGCGCGGCATTGAACCTGCCGGCCTTTGCCGAAGGCAGCGTCGAGGATGCGCGCCGTAGCTTTGCGCAATCGCAGGCGGCATTGCCCAAGGATCGCGGCGCGAAGGTCGCGCGGATCGAGAATGTCGAGCTGGGGGGCGTTGCTTCCCGTCGCTATGTGCCGCTGACGTCGCGCGGCCCCGGCATGATCCTCTATTTCCATGGCGGTGGCTGGGTGTTCGGCACGCTCGACGGCTTCGATCCGGTCTGCCGGCAGCTCACGGCGGCGAGCGGGCTGGAGGTGGTCAGCGTCGACTACCGCCTGGCCCCCGAACATCCTTATCCCGCGCCGCTCGACGATGGCTGGACGGTCCTCTCCGCTCTGGCCGAAACGGGCCGGCCGATCGTCGTCGCGGGCGACAGCGCGGGCGGCAATATCGCGGCGGCGCTGACGCTGCGCGCCCGCGAGCGGGGCGGGCCGGCGATCGCGATGCAGCTGCTGCTCTACCCGGTCCTGTCGCCCGATTTCGACCGGCCATCTTACGGGCTCTACGGCGCAGGCGGCCACTTCATCTCGCGGGCCGACATGGCCTGGTTCTGGGACCATCATGTGCCCGCTGGGCGCCGGGCAGAGCCCGAAGCCTCACCCCTGACGGGCGGGGCCTTCGCCGGGCTGCCCGAGGCGATCATCGTTCTCGGCCAATGCGATCCCCTCCATGACGAAGGCCGCGCCTATGCCGAGGCGCTCGGCCAGGCCGGCGTTCGCGTTCGCCTGCGCACCCATGACGGCATGGCGCACGGCTTCGCGACCCTGATCGATCTGCTGCCTGCGGCCAATGCGGAGATCGACCGGGTGGGGGACCTCATTGCGCGGGGGCTCGAGGCAATGGCTGACGGTCCGACCCACGCGGCCTAACTTGCCCATATTGCATGGCAGCCGTGTCCGTTTCAGAATTGTTCCGATCGCAAGTCTCCGTAGAAACAGCATAAATCATAAATCCGAGGGGATGCAGAATGTTAAGGAAAATCGCGGCGCGCGATCTTTATCGCGCGGGTGTGGCCGTCGTGGCGCTGCTGGTGGCGGCAGGGCCGGCTTATGCGCAGAGCGCAGGCGACGTGGCCGAGCCGCTGACGGCGGGACAGATCGAGGACATCATCGTTACCGCTCGCCGTGTCTCCGAAAGCGCGCAGAAGACCCCGCTATCAGTCAGCGCGATCTCCTCGCAGCAGTTGCAGACGCTCAACATCGTCCGGATCGAGGGTCTGACGCAGCTGGCGCCCAGCCTGCGCGTCACCCAGGCGAGCGGCAGCGGCAATGCACCAGCGATCTACATCCGCGGCATCGGTACCCTGTCGACCGCGCTCTATGTCGAGCCGGCGGTCGGCGTCTATGTCGACGGCGTCTATACGCCGCGCCCGAGCGGCAACACCTTCGACCTGCCCGATATCGCCAGCGTCGAGGTGCTGCGCGGGCCGCAGGGCACTTTGTTCGGCCGTAACACCACCGGCGGCGCGATCGTGCTCAACACCCGCAACCCGACCGAGGAAGCGGGCCTCAAGGCCGATTTCTCCTATGGCTCGCGCAACGAGATCGTCGCTTCGGCGATCGCGCAGCTGGGCCGCATCGGGAGCTCGCCCTTCGCGGTGAAGCTCTCCGCCCAGACGCACAGCCGGGACGGCTGGGTCGAGGCGCCGGGCTATTCCAAGGCGAAATGGGGCGGGGCGCTCGACAGCTATGGCTTCGGCGGGGCGATCCGGGGCGAGATGGGCGCGCTGACGCTCGACCTGCGCGGCCGTTACAACAGGATCATCTCCTACACCGGCTGGGAGGCGCTGGCGGCATCGACGGTGGGGCGTGCCTATTTCGGCAATGCCGGGCAGAATTTCGGCCCGGCCTATCCGATCGGCGTCGGCCCGCGCGACTTCTCGGTCCGCGACCCGCGCACCGACGGCAAGTCGGCGGTCGAGGCCTATGGCGGCGCCTTCACCCTCGACTATGACGTCAGCGACGCGCTCTCGATCAAGTCGATCACCGGCTATCAGCGCATCGACCAGAATCTGCGCGGCAATATCGGCGGCGGTTCGACGCGCGGCATCGTCGCCAATCCGGTGGCGTCCGGCCAGAATCCGGAGCCCGTGACCGCACACGTCACCCCCAACAATCCGGGCGACCAGAAGCAGTTCACCCAGGAACTGCAGTTCCTCGGTACGCTCGGCGACTTCAACTATCTGGTCGGCTTCTATTATTATGACGAGAAGGTCGACGAGACGATCACCACGATCCTGAACTCGCCAATCTCGCCGACGGTGGCGGTTCGCCTCAACCGCTCGACCAGCTATTCGATCGACTCCAAATCCTATGCGGGCTTCGCGCAGGTCGGCTGGAAGCCCTCCTTCGCCGATGGCCGGCTCGAGATCGTCGGCGGCATCCGCTACACCGAGGACAAGAAGACGCTCAACTCGGGTTCAGTGCAGACGACGACCACGACGACGACCCTGTCTCAGTCGCGCAAGGACAAATGGGACAATGTCGGCTGGCTCGGTTCGGCCAGCTATCAGATCACGCCGCAGGTGATGGTCTATGGCCGCGCCTCGTCGGCCTATCGCTCGGGCGGCTATAATGCCCCGACAGTCGGAGCGCTGCCCTTCGATCCCGAAACGGCGATCAGCTATGAAGCAGGCCTCAAGAGCGACCTGTTCGACCGCCGCCTGCGCCTCAACCTGTCGGCCTTTCAGACCGACTATGACGACCTGCAGGTCAACGGCTACAACATCCAGACCAACACCAACCAGCTGACCAATGCCGGCAAGGCGCAATATCGCGGTTTCGAGGTCGAGACGGTGGTGGCGCTGGGCGATTTCCGCTTCGACGCCAATCTCGGCCATGTCCGGCCGAAATATAAGCGCTACATCCTCGCCGTCGCAGGCGTGCCGACCAACGTCGCGTCGCAGGCCGAGTTCGCCAATGTCCCGCACTGGACCTACCATGTCGGCGGCCAGTACAAGGTCGACGCAGGCGATGCGGGCACCTTTACGATCCGGGGCGACTATGACGGGAAGAGCAATTCGCCGACCTACACACTGATCGCGCAGGCGCCGAACACCGCGCAGGTTCCGCTGTACGGCAAGGAATCCAATTACAGCGCCCGGATCATCTGGGAGTTCCTGGCCGCCGGCCGGAAGATGCGGGCGCAGGTTTTCGGCGAGAATCTGTCGAACAACCGGTTCATCACCTTCGCGTCGGATTTCGGCGCGATCATGGCCGGCACCTATAGCCGCCCGCGCTATTTCGGTGCGGCGCTCGGCATAGAATTCTGATCCCAATGGCGAGGGGGGCGCGATGGATGAGTTGACGGCTTCATCGGGCGCCGTTCCGGCGTCGCTGGCGGAGGCAAGCCGCCTCGACGGAAAGACGGCACTGGTGACGGGCGGCGCATCCGGCATCGGCCATGGCGTCGCCATGCACCTCGCGGAGGCGGGAGCGAGCGTCGTCTTGCTCGACCGCAATGCCGATGCCCTCGCGACTGCCGCTTCGGCGATCGACGGTGCCCGATGTGTCGTTGCCGACGTCACAGACTGGCAGGGGGTCGAGGCAGCCATCGCGACCGCTCTCGGCGAAGCGCCGATCGACATATTGATCAATGCGGCGGGCCTCTTCCCCTCGGGCGGAATCCTCGATCTCGAAGAGGCCCATTGGGACATGCTGCTCGACGTCAATCTGAAGGGCGTCGCGCGGCTGTCGCAGCTCGCGGCACGGCGGATGCAGGCGTCGGGCAGGGGCGGGGCGATCGTCAGCATCGGATCGGTGCAGGCGATCCATTCGACCGCCGGCAAGGCGGCCTATGCCTCGTCCAAGGCGGGGCTCGAGGCGCTGACGCGCGTCATGGCGATCGAGCTGGCGCCGGTCGGAATCCGGGTCAACGCCATCGCGGCCGGCCCGGTGCTGACCCCGGCCGCCAAGGCGCAGATCGCGCTGATGCCGCCGGGCGCGCTGAATGTCCGGCCGCTCACCAAGGGGCTGATGCGGCCGGGCGAAGTCGACGAGATCGCGCGCGTCGTCCATTTCCTCGCCAGCCCCGCCGCATCGTTCGTGACCGGCGCCGTGTGGACCGTCGATGGCGGTCTGACGCTGGGCTGACCCTTCCGGCAAAGCCGAACCGCTTGCCGTTCCGATCGCCAATGATGCAGGCTCGGCAATGGAGGAATGCTCCAAAGCGAAGCCTCGCCGGATGCGGCGATGCTATCGTCTGAAAATAGAGGATGAGGAGGGATGCCATGGCCGCGGTCGGGGGCATAGTGAGTGATACGCCGGCGACGGCGCCCGCGACCGAATTGCCGGCGTGGCGACGTGCGCTCGTCATCTTCATCCTGCTGACGGGGGGCATCAAGTCCGCCCTGGCCTTCACCACCGTCGTCCCCGCGCTTCAGCTGATCGCCAAGGAATTCGGCGGGCAGGGCGACGATGTGCTGAGCGCGCAGTTCGTCGTGACGCTGGCCCCGGTCGGCATGGCCCTCTCCGGCCTGCTCGCAGGCCTCGTCGTATCGAACCGCAATCTGCGCAACACGATGTTCCTTTCGCTCGGCATCTGCACCGTCGCCGGCCTGATGCAACTGGTGGTGCAGGATTATTATCTGCTGCTCGCCAGCCGCTTCGTCCTGGGCTTCAGCGCGGTCGTCGCCGATGTCGCGATGACGAGCATTCTTGCCGCCCAGTTCGGCGGTGCGCTGCGGTCGAAGCTGATCGGCTATCGCCAGGCAATCTCCTCGATCGGTACGGTGTCGACCATGCTGCTCGGCGGCTGGCTGGCACAGCATTATGGTTGGCGCGCGCCCGGCATCATGTTCCTGCTTCCCGGCTTCATGCTGCTGCTCGCCTTCGTGGCTTTCGACCGCCCGATCCACCTCGAGCGCGCGCCGAAGGGCGGGGAGAGCTTCTCGGTCTGGCAGCTCTGGCCGCTCCTGCTGCTGTCGCTCATCATGTCGATCGGCCACACCATGCCCTCCTTCCAGATGCCCTTTCTGCTGCGCGACAATGGCATCACCAGCGCGGTGCTGGTGTCGCGGGTGCCGGCGCTCAGCTCGGCGGTGTCGATCGTCGCCGCCTTCGGTTTCGGCTTCGTCTATGCGCGCCTCGGCGCCTGGACGCTGGTCGCGGCCGCGATCCTGATGGGCAGCGGTTTCATCGGGGCGGGGCTGGTTCCGACCTATGAGCTGATCCTGCTCTGCGTGGTGATCGAGGGGATCGGTGCGGGCTGGACGATGCCCTTCTTCCTCAACCGTTTCCTCGACAAGGTCAGCCCCTCGCAACGCAGTTCGGCGATCGGGCTGGTGCAGTCCTCGCTGTTCCTCGGCCATTTTCTCAACCCGATCCTCACCGCACCGATCCGTCTCAATCTGGGGATCCATGCGACCTTCGTCGCGGTGGGGGCGGCGCTCATCCTGGTGGCTGCCTTCATCGGCGCCTGGACGCTCGCTTTCCGGGGGAGCGCGCGCGGAATCTAGCTCGCTGCGATGCCGATACGCGAAGGGCGGGCGCGGTTGACTCAGATCAATTTTTTCTATCTTATATAAGATAGCTAATACAGGAGATGAATCGATGCCTTTGGGTAGCAGCAGGCTGATTTCGGCGGACAGTCACTTCAATGAGCCGGGCGACCTGTTCACGAAGCGCGTGGCCTCGAAATTCAAAGACCGCGCGCCAAGTATGGAGAGTTTTCCGGAAGGTGACGGCTGGATTTTCGAAGGGCTGGACGGCCCGCGCAATTTCGGCTGGAACGCCTGTGCCGGCCTGCCGCCCGAGGAAGTGAAGGCGTGGATGCGCTTCGAGGATATGCGCAAGGGCGGCTGGGATCCGGCCGAGCGCATCAAGGAGCAGGATCGCGACGGCGTTACCGCCGAAGTGATGTACCCGACCCCCTCGATCCAGGCCGCGATCGCGCTGGTCGAGGACGAGGAATTCCACCTCGCCCTTGTCCGCGCCTATAATGACTGGGTCTCCGAATATGTGGCCTATGACCCGAGCCGCTTCTGCGGGCTGGTCTATATCCCAAACCGCGGCGGCGTGAAGGTCGCGGTCGAGGAGATGGACCGGGTGCTGGGTCGTCCCGGCATGCGCTCGGTGATGTCGCAGGCCTATCCGACCGGCACCACCGTCATGACCGACGAGCATGACTATCTCTGGGCGGCGATCCACGAGCGTGACGTCTGCTTCAACATTCACGTTGCGCTGGGCATCTACAAGCCGTCGCCGCACAAGGCGAAGCTGCCGGGCTATGGCCGTTTCTTCGATGCGCCCAACCGCTGCATCGAGTTCATCTTCAACGGCGTGTTCGATCGTTTCCCCAATTTGAAGGTTGCCTTTGCCGAGGTCGACTTCGGCTGGGTTCCCTATGTGAAGGAGCAGATCGACAATAATTATCAGCGCCTCGAGAAGGTCAGCCAGTTCGGCCTGAAGCGCCTGCCGTCCGAATATATCGATGAGCATTTCTACTTCGGCTACATGACCGACAGCTTCGGCCTCGACAATCTCAGTTACATGAACCCGGAGCGGGTGCTGTGGTCGACCGACTATCCGCACATCAGCGCGGATTATCCCTATAGCTGGCGCACGATCCAGGCCTCGATGGCCGGCGTGCCGGGGCCGACCAAGGCCGCGATACTGCATGGCAATGCCGAGAAGCTGTACAAATTTCCGGCTGCAGAGAAGGTCGAGACCCGCCCGAAGCTGGCGGCTGCCTGACGATGTTCGGCCGGGCCTGGCGGGGGTTGTACCCTCCGCCGGACCGGCCGATCGCAAAGCATCGTTCGTTCCCGGAGCCCGCCCGGCCAGCGCGACGGAGATTGCGCGTCCCGGGTCGATGGACAGGAGCGAATCTGGCCGGTTGACGGCCCGCATCATGGCAATGATACCTAATTTAAAGTCGACGAGGGGCAGGAGGGATTGCTGTGAAGCCGCTTGAGGTCGCCCGCAGCGGGCGCGCCGATCCGGAGGCCGCTGCGCGCTATCGCGCCGCTGGCTGGTGGGGCGACCTGACCCTGTCGCGCCGGGTCGCCGAGCTGGCGCAGGCGAAGCCCGACGCCGATGCCTATGTCACGCCCGAGGGCCGCTTCAGCTGGCTCCACTATCATCAGGCGGGCAACCGCATCGCCGCCGAAATCCTGGCGCGCGGCCTGCTGCCTGGTTCCCGCATCGCCGTCATTCTGCCCGATGGCCCGGCGGTCCACGCTGCTTTGCTCGGCGTCGAGCGCGCCGGCATGGTCGCGGTCGGGATAGGTGCCCGCGCAGGCGTTGCGGAAATCGCGCATCTGCTCAAGCGTACCGGTGCCGGTCTGCTGATCGCGCATGATCGGATGCGCGATCAGTCGATCGCCGATCTGGTCGCGGCGGTGCGCGGGCAGGGTGCGCCGCTGTCGCAATGGCTTGCCGTGCCCGACCTGATCGCCCATCCCGAGTGGATCGGCTCTGCGCCTGTCGACAGCGCGGCCTTTCCTGAAGGCGATCCCGATGCGCTGTTCCTGATCAACTCGACCTCGGGCACCACCGGCATGCCCAAATGCGTGATGCACACGCAGAACCGCTGGTTCTATTTCCACAAGCTGGCCGCCGAGGCCGGGCGCTTCGGCGAGAACGAGGTCTTCATGGGCGCGGTACCGGCGCCTTTCGGCTTCGGTCTGTGGACCGCGCATTTTTCTCCGACGGCGCTGGGCGTGCCCACGGTCGTGCTGCCGCGATTCGACGCCGGCCTCGCACTCGACCTGATCGAGCGCGAGCGCGTCACGGTGCTGTGCTGCGTGTCGACCCAGTTCATCATGCTTCTCAACGAGCAGGCCGAGCGCCCGCGCGATCTTTCCTCGCTGCGGTCGATGTTCACCGGCGGCGAGGCAGTGCCCTATAAGCGCGCCGCCGAGTTCGAGGAAGTGACCGGCGCTGCGGTCCTGCAATTCTATGGCTCGAACGAGACCGGCGCTCTCAGCCGCACCACCGCGAGCGACAGCCGCGAGCGGCGGCTGAAGACGGCGGGCCGCATCATCGACGAGATGGAGGTCCGGCTGTTCGACCCGGCCACGGGCGCAGAGGTCGAGGGAAGCGGCCAGCCCGCCTGCCGGGGGCCTGCCACCTGCCTGGGCTATTGGGACGACGATGAGGCCAATGCCAAGCTGTTCACCCCTGATGGGTGGATGCTGATGGGTGACATCGTCGACGTCGATGCGGACGGCTATCTCCGGGTCATCGGCCGTACGTCCGAGTTCATCATCCGGGGCGGCAAGAATCTGTCGGCGCCCGCAATCGAGGCGGAGGTCGCGACCCATCCCGCCGTGGCGCTCGTTGCCGCAGTGCCCGCCCCCGATCCCGTCTTCGGCGAGCGCGTCTGCGTCTATGTGGTCCCGAGGGCAGGTCAGGAACTGACGCTCGATCAGTTGACCGCGCATCTCGCCGAGCGCGGCGTGTCGCGCGAGTGGTTTCCCGAATATCTTGTCCTGATGGACGAGCTGCCCCGCTCCTCGGGCGGCAAGGTCGCCAAGGGCGCGCTGACCGATGATGCGAAGAAGCGCTGGGCGGTGCCGGCATGAGCTACGATAATCTGACGCTCGCCTATGAAGGCCGCACAGCGCTGCTGACCCTGTCGCGCGCCGAGAAGCTCAATCCGCTCGACTGGTCGACGGTCAAGGAATTGAAGCGCGCCGTCGCGGAGATCGAGGCCCGCAAGGGCATCGACTTCGTCCTTCTGACCGGCGCCGGCCGCAGCTTCTCGGCCGGTGGGGATCTCGACGGCTATATCCGTCTCTATCGCGAGCCCGGCGAATTCCAGGCCTTTCTCGACGATTTCTACGACATGCTCGTCGGCATAGAAAAGGCGCGCGCGATCTGGATCGCTGCGGTCAACGGCGTATGCGTCGCTGGCGGCATCGAGCTGTTGCTCGCCTGCGACATGGCGATCGCAGGCGAGAGCGCGCGCATCGGCGACGGCCATCTGAACTTCGGTCAGTTGCCCGGCGCGGGGGGCTCACAGCGTCTGCCGCGTGCGATCGGCCTGCTGCGCGCCAAGCATCTGATGCTGACGGGCGAATTGCTCGACGCCCCGACATCGATGGCCTGGGGGCTCGTGACGAAAGTCGCGGCCGACGCCGATCTTATCGCCGAGGCAAGGCAGTGGATTGCGGGCATGGAAAAGAAGAGCCCGGTCGGCCTGGCCGGCGCCAAGCGGCTCGCGAACATGACGCTCGACACGCCCTATGAGGAGGGGCTGCGCGAGGAGATCGCCTTCGTCCATCGCTATGCGACGACCGAGCCCGACGCCACCGAAGGCCTCATCGCCTTCAAGGAAAAGCGCGCGCCGCGGTTCGGCGCGCCCAAGGAAAGCTGAGCATGTACAAGCTGCGCGACAAATATGCGATCGCCGGTATCGGCAACACTGACTATAGCAAATTCTCCGGGCGCACCGTGCGAAGCCTCGCCACCGAGGCCTGCCTGAAGGCGATCGAGGACGCGGGTCTGACGGTCGGCGATATTGACGGCATCGTCAGCTTCAACTTCAACGACAGCGCCCCCGCGATCGGTGTCGCGACCGAAATGGGCATCGTCAACGCCGGCTATGCGGTCGACTATGCGGCTGGCGGCAATGGCGCGAACCTCATCACCCTCGCGGCAACCGCCGCGATCGAGGCTGGGCTCGCGAAGAATGTCGTGTGCTTCCGCGCGATGAACGGCCGTTCGGGCTTCCGCCTGGGCGGCGGGCGCGACATGTCGGCCTATGGCGTGACCCAATATACCGCGCCGCTCGGCTGGATCACCTATCCGCAGGCGATGGCGATGTGGGCGCGTCGCCACATGATCGACTATGGCACGACCGAGGAGCATTGGGCCGAGATCGCCACCACCTTCCGCGCCAACGCCCTGCTCAACGAGCGCGCTATGCAGCGCACGCCGATGACCAAGGACGATTATTTCAACTCGCGGATGATCGTCGATCCGTTCCGCATGTACGATATCTGCCTCGAAAGCGACGGCGCCTGCGCGGTCGTGATCACCTCGGCGGAGCATGCCCGCGATCTGCCGCAGAAGCCGGTCTACATCATGGGCGGCGCCTATGGCGGCGGGCCGAGCCAGGGCGACGACCTGTTCGATGCGATCCGCTGGCCGAGCCACTCGCACAACTGCTTCAAATATCTGGCCGACGATCTGTGGGCCAGCGCGGGCATCGGCCCGAAGGACGTCGACGTCGCCGAGATCTACGACTGCTTCACCTACAGCGTGTTGATGGCGCTCGAAGGGCTCGGCTTCTGCAAGGAAGGCGAGGGCGGTCCCTTCGTCATGGGCGGGCGCATCGCGCGCGATGGCGAACTCCCCGTGAACACCCATGGGGGGCTGCTGTCTGAAGCTTATATCCATGGCTTCAACCATGTGATCGAGGCGGTCGAGCAGCTGCGCGGCACTGCCGGCGAACGCCAGATCGAAGGGGCGGAGATCGCCCTGACCACCGCAGGCGCGATGACCTGCGGCAGCGCCATGATCCTGAGGAACTGACATGTCCGACACCGCCTATGCCAAGCCCCTGCCGGTTCCCGATCCCGAAAGCACGCCCTTCTGGGACGGCATGCGCGAGGGGCGCCTGATGCTGCAACGCTGCGCCTCGACCGGCGAGCATCTGTTCCCGCCCGTCACCTTCTGCCCGGGCTCGCTCGAGCGGCCCGAATGGGTTGAGGTCAGCGGAAAGGGCAAGGTCTTCAGCTGGATCGTCGTGCGTCACCCGGTGCCGCGCGACATCTATGCCGATGAGGTCCCCTATATCGTCGCCCTGGTGACGCTCGACGAGGGATGCCGGATGACTGGCAACATCTTCGGCATCGCACCGGAGGAGATGTGCGCCGATCTCCCGGTGGAGATCGTCTTCAATCGGGCGACGGCGGAGATCTCACTGCCGGCCTTCCGTCCCGTCGGAGGCTGAGCGATGGCGTCGCCCGCCATAGCCGACCCTTTCGCCGCCTCGCCGCTGCTTAGGCGTTTCGCGGGCATGTCCCGCGAGGAGCTGGAAGCCTATCAGCTGCGCAAGGTGCAGGCGCTCTGTGAAAGGCTCCACGCGAAGAGCGATTTCTACCGCGCTAAGATGACCGAAGGCGGGATCGTCGATGGTCGGGTCGACAGCCTCGACCATTTCCGCAAGGCCTTCCCGACCTCGGCCAAGGCCGACTTCCTCAAGGACCAGCAGTCGGCGCCGCCGTTCGGAACGCGCCTGGGCGTGGACCGGGGCGAGGTCGTCCACATCAGCATGACCAGCGGAACGTCGGGGCAGGGCCAGGAAATCTATGGCCGCACCCAGCGCGACATCCATATCCTCGGCTATCTCCATGCGCTGCCCTGGTTCATGGCGGGCCTGCGCAAGGGCGATACCGCGCTGAACTGCGTGCCCGCCGGTGGCATGACCACCGGTGGCTGGGGGCCGGGCGAGGCATTGCGCATCATCGGTGCCACGGGCTTTCATGTCGGGGGCAATCTGTCGACCGACGCCAAGATCGACCTGATGCTGAAGCTGGGCGGGGTCCATTTCATCTATGCATCGACCAACTATCTCCACACGCTGACCGAGGCGCTGGTCGCGCGGGGGATTGTGCCGCGCGAAGCCTTCCCCGACATGCACGGCCTGTTCATCGCGGCCGAAGGCTACCCCACCGAATGGGCCGCGAAAATCGAGGACTATTGGGGCTGCCGGTTGCAGGAGGGCTATGGCAGCACCCAGCTCAACGGATTCGGCGGCTCGACCTGTTCGGCTGGGGTAGTCGACGACAAGGGCGCGCGCGGGCTGATCCGCCTGTTCGAATGGGAACATCTGATCGAGATCGTCGATCCGACGACCGGCGAACCCGTCAAGCCGGGCGAGCAGGGCGAGATGGTCGTCACCAACCTCTCGGTCGAGGGCAGTCCCACCGTCCGTTTCCGGACGGGCGACGCAGCGCGCTTCGTGCCGTGGCAGGAGGCCGGTGGCGGTGCCTGGAATGCGATCGAATGCGGCACGATCGGCCGCTTCGACGACATGATGAAGATCCGCGGCAACAATGTCTGGCCGTCGATGATCGATGCCGCCGTCTTCGCCCACCCGCAGGTCGGCGAGTATAAGGGCCGGGTCTACACCCGCGACGGCAAGACCGAGATCGAGGTCAAGGTCGCCGTGGCCGAGCATCATGCCGGCCTGTCGGCGGACGAGCGCGCACGGCTGGTCCAGTCGGTCCGCGCCGCGATCAAGGAACGCAGCAACGTCTGGATGGACGTGTGCGAGGTCCCGCGCGCTGAGTTTCAGGGCTTCGCCTACAAGGCGCGGCGCTGGAGCGACGAGCGGCAGGACGGATACCGGCTCTAGGAGAGAAAAGATGGAGCCTGCGATGGACGAGGACGCGCTGCTGGCCGAGATGCTGGCGCTGGCCGACCAGCTTACGGCGACCGATGACGCCCTTATGGCCGGCCAATATGCCTATCTGCGAGCGCGTATCGCTGCGCTGATCGAACTTCGCGGCGGCGATATGGATCGGGCGGCGTGAAAGGAATCGAGCGCTTCGCCCTGACCGGTCAGGTCGCGGTCGTGACCGGCGGTGGCGGCGGCCTTGGTGCAGCGGGCGCTCTGGCGATGGCCGAGGCGGGCGCGGACATCGCGCTCGTTGCCCGCAATCGCGTCAAGCTCGAAGCGGCCGCTGCAGCGGTAGAGGCGACCGGGCGCCGGGCCATGATCGTCGAGGCCGACGTCTCCGATCCCGCAGCGATGGTCGAGGCTGCGTCGCAGATCGCCGGCGACATGGGCCGCATCGATATCCTGTTCAACAATGCCGGCATCACCAACCCGCAATCGCTGCTCGACGTCGCGCCCGAGGATTTCGCGCGCGTCGTGGAGGTCAATGTGATGGGGGCCTTCCATGCGATCCGCGCAGTAGTCCCCGCGATGATCGAGCGCGGCTATGGCCGGATCATCAACATGGGCTCGATCCTCTCGGGGCGCGGCATGGCGAACCGGGGCGCCTATTGTGCGTCCAAGGCCGGGCTCGCCAATCTCGGCGCGGCCTGCGCCTTCGAGTTCGGCGGGGCGGGCGTCACCGTGAACACGCTCGGCGCGACCGTGATCGTGACCGACCTGAACCGCGAGCTCGTCCGCACCCAGCCGCAGCTTTACGCGCGCGTGGTCGATCGCACCCCGCTCGGCCGGCTCGGCGAGGTCGAGGACCTGATGGGCGCGCTGCTGTTCCTCGCCTCGCCCGCGTCCGGCTTCGTGACCGGCCAGACCCTGTTCGTGGACGGTGGCTACACCGCCGGATGACCCTGGAGACTTATTGCTGATGTCGACCCCGCTGAAGACACTTTTCGACCTGACCGGACGGACCGCCCTCGTGACCGGCGGATCCCGCGGGCTGGGCCTGACCATGGCGGAGGCGCTCGGCGAATATGGCGCGAAGGTGATCCTCACTGCGCGCAAGCAGGACGAACTCGACGCCGCCGTGGCGCATCTGGCGGGCCTCGGGATCGAGGCAATCGCGATCGCAGCCGACATGGGCAAGCCCGAAGAGCCCGCTCGCGTGGTCGAGGCGATCAAGGCCGCCGGGCTGAGCGTTGACATCCTCGTCAACAATGCGGGCACGTCCTGGGGCTCGAAGACCGAGGAGATGCCGCTCGACGGGTGGAACAAGCTGCTCGCGGTCAACCTGACCGGGCCCTTCCTGCTCGCCCAGGCGGTCGGCCGCGCCTTCATGCTTCCAAAGGGTTGGGGGCGGATCATCAACATCGCATCGGTGGAGGGGCTGCTGGGGCACCACCCGCGCATGATCGGCACGATCGCCTATAATGCTAGCAAGGGGGGGCTTATCAATTTCACGCGGGCGCTTGCCGCCGAATGGGGCGCGCAAGGCATCTGCGTCAACGCCATCGCACCGGGTTACTTCCCGTCGAAACTGACGGGGTATGTCCTGGACAAGCATGGCGAGGAATTGCGGGGCGACACGCCGCGCGGCCAGCTCGGCTGCGACGACGACCTCAAGGGCGCCACCCTGCTGCTCGCCTCCAATGCAGGCGCACATATCACGGGACAAACGGTCGTGGTCGACGGCGGCGCGTCGATCATCTGATAAAAAAGGAGGGATGTTGTCATGAATGCACCCAGTCGCTTCGGTACCCGCTACCCATTTCATCCCTATCCGACCGGTTGGTTCGCGGTCGGCTTCACCGACGACCTGTCGCCCAAGGATGTCAGGCCGCTGCGCTATTTCGCCAAGGACCTCGTCCTGTTCCGCACCGAAAGCGGCGAGACCGTCGTCACCGATGCGCATTGCCCGCATCTCGGCGCGCATCTCGGCTATGACAGCTGGGTCGAAGGCGAGACGATCGTGTGCCCCTTCCACCAGTGGCGCTACGACAGCAGCGGCAAGTGCGTCCATGTGCCCCACGCCAAGGCGGTCCCGCCGCGCGCGCAGGTGCGCAAATGGCCGACCGCCGAACGCGGCGGCATGATCTTCATCTGGCACGACCTCGACGGGCGGCCGCCGATGTACGAGCTGCCCCTATATGACGAGAGCCGGAAGATTCCCGGCGCCGGCTTCCACCGCCTCCATGACGATTTCGGATCGGCCCATCCGCAGGACGTGTTCGAAAATGGCGTCGACTTCGCGCATTTTCCGGGGGTTCATGGCACCGGCAAGGCGATCTCCGACGGTGAGATCAAGACCGAGGGTTTTCGCTTTTACAGCCCCGTTCGCATCCTGCCCGCCGGCTATGAAGGGCCCGCCGACAAGTCGATCGGTTCGACGGTCGAGTCCGAAGTCATCGGCGGCGGCCTTTCGCGGGTCGAAAGCCGCACGCCTCACGCGCCGGGTATCGTGACCGTCTATTATGTCTCGGTCACCCCAGTGGACGAGAATCTCAGCCATTATTACGTTCACCAGTTCTTCCTGAAGGACGATGACTGTCCGCTCGCCTCCGAGCAGATCGAAAACTTCACCAGGCTGGCCGCCGAACATGGGCTGAATGAACAACATGGCGACGGCACGATCTGGCCCTACAAGGCCTATGTCGAGCAGCCGATGCTGTCCTCTGCCGACGGCCCGATCCTGAAATATCGCGACTGGTACAAGCAGTTCCACCCGGCGGTGTGAGGCCCGCCGCCTTTCTCGGAACGAGCCAGCATCGGGGCACCGCCAGCGACAATCCTGGCGGTGTCGACCTTCATGTTCCGGCGGTTTTCCGGGGGCGGCCCCCTTTGGAGCCATTTTGGCGGGCCGCTGCGGCTTTCGCAGCCGACGTCGCCTGCCCGGCTCGGCGCGCCATATAGGATTTGGTACCGAAGAGCCCGGCTAGCAGGCCGGGGATCGACAGGTCGACATCCAGGCTTTCCCAGTGCAGGCCATAGCCGTTGCCAAGAATTTCGACCTGGGAGAGCGCCTCGTCGCTCGCATCTTCCAGGCCTTGGGCAAGGCGCGGGGGGAAGGTGAAGGAACAGCCATTGGTGAGCTCGACCAGCATTCGTCCCCGCCGGCGATCATAGCGTATGCGGGCGGCGCGGGGTTCAATCTGCGCAGCAATGCGCCCGCGTTCTTCCGCTGCCGCAAGGTCGAGGTCGCTCGGCCCGAAGCTGTCGGGCTGGGCCATGTCAGGATCGATCCTGCCGGTATCAACCATGGATGTCTCTCCAACATGACAGCAGATAGGTCTGTTGCTCGACCACGATCTGCAGCGCCCGGCGAACGTCGCCCCGCTTCATAGCTTCGACGGTCACGATCTCGGGCGTGCCATCAGCCCCGAGGAGGTTGATCTTGGCATGTCCGTCGCCGAATACATGGACATGGGCCGGTACGTGATCATCGACGAAGATGATGAAACGCAGGCCATGAGCACGATAGACAGTGACCATGATTGAACATAACCCATCGCGATGGGTTTTTCAATGTCGAGAGATCTCGTCCAGTACTGTCTCGAAACGCGCGCGGGCACGGTCGGCATAGGCGGGGTGGGTTAGTATTTTCGGTGCCTCGGCCAGGGCGCCGGCGAAGGCGATCTCGGCGAGATCTTCCGGTTCCATCGAGTCCGCCGGCCGGGTGCGAGCCGGGTCGGTAGAGGCGAAGATCGCGGTGGCGACGGCACCGGGCATCAGCAGCGATGCGCCGACGGAGGTGCTGTCCAGTTCGTCGCGTAGTGCCTCGACGACCGGCCAGAGCGCGTGCTTGGTCGCACAATAGGCGGCCAGGCCGGGGGCGGTGACCATGGATCCGGTCGACCCTGTGACGACGACCTGCGCCGGCAGGCCTGCCGCGATCATCGTCGGCACGAAGGCCTTGAGGGTCGCGACCACCCCGAAGATGTTGACCTCCAGCAGCGTCCGCCAGTCGTCCAGCGGCAGGTCGAGCACCGCGCCCTTTCGCAGCAGGCCGGCATTGGCGAACAGCAGCGCAACCGGAGGCATGGTGGAAACCGCCTCCGCCAGCCCGGCCATGTCCTGCGCATCGGTCACGTCGGCGATGCGCAGGGCGTGTGGTGTTCCCGTTGCGTCGAGGGCAGCGCGCAGAGCATCCAGACCGGCGGCGTCGCGGTCGCAGCCCGCGACTGCCATGCCCAGGCCGGCCGCCTTGAGTGCGAGGGCGCGACCGATGCCGGACGCGACCCCGGTCACGACCGCAGTCCGCCCGGCAAGGTCGATCGCTGGTCTCACCGGAAATGCGGTATCACATGCGTACCGATCTTGCGCAGCGTTTCGAGCTGCGCCCATTGGGGCACCGTGCCCATATTGGTCATGAACAATATCTCGTCGGCGCCGGCGGCGGCGAGTTGTTCGACATAGTCGATGCAATCCTCGACCGAGCCATAGGCGTTGCGCGCGCTGAGGATGCCCGAACTGGGGCGGCGTCCATTCTCGTCGGGCCGCAGGTCCATCGAGATGGTCTCGGACGCCAGCTTGGTGGTGATGATGGTGTCGGTGCCTTCTTCGACCAGTTCCTCGCCCCAGGTCTCGGGCTCGGGTCGGGGGCCGCCGCCATACCAGTAGTTGAGCGACTCGTAGAAATAGCGCTGGCCGCGAATGCCGATCTTGCGCGCCTGTGCGGCGTCGTCGAGCACGATCGTCGGGCACAGCGCTGCGAGGTGCTGGATCGGGCGATAACCGACCTGGTCGGCTACGTCGCGGCTCTCCCACGCATCGCGATAGAGCTTGTTCTTCTTGGCGACCTCCTCGGGTCCGCCGAAGCCGAGCACCAGCGCGCCCAGGCCGCGCTGTCCGGCGCGCGCCAGCGTGTCGGGGTTGGTGCAGGCCAGGTACATCGGCGGATGCGGATCCTGATAGGGCTTGGGATGGATCGGGCGTGCCGGAATATTGATGTGCGGGCCGTTATGTTCGATCTCGTCCTGCACGAACATCTTCGGGATCAGGTACATCGCCTCGTCGATCAGCGGCTGCAGCTCGCGCAGGTCATAGCCATAGGCGCCCGCTTCCTGCTGGCTGCCGCCCTTGCCGACACCGAAATGCACGCGACCCTTGGAGAGCAGGTCGAGCGTC
>JAIYAJ010000100.1 GCA_027489105.1 Zymomonas sp.
GCGGCATTCGAGCAGGCGGATCACCTCCTGCGACTTGAGCGGCGCCCCCTGCGCAACCAGCGCCGAGCGTGCTTCCTCCACCAGACACTCGAACTGACTGCCGATCTTCTCCATCGCGCCAGGCTCGAGGAGGCGGATGTCGGTCTGCGCGGCGTCGGTCACCAGGTCCGACATCAACATGCCCCAGGCCGAGAAGACGGCGGGCGTAGAGGGAATGATGAGCTCGAAATTCTCGACCTCGCGGGCGATCAGCGGGGCGATCATCGGACCGGCGCCGCCAAAGGCGAGCATCGAGAAGTCGCGCGGGTCCTTTCCGCGCTCGACGGTGATCTCACGGATCGCGCCAGCGGTGCGCGCGATCAGCACGTCGAACACGCCGGCTGCTGCGGCCAGTATGTCCGCGCCCATCGGCGAGGCGACCTTCGCCTCCATGCCCGCACGCGCAGCATCCGCGTCGAGGCGCAGCGCGCCGCCGAGAAAGGCCTCGGGATCGAGGAAGCCGAGGATCAGCGCCGCGTCGGTGGTGGTCGGCTCCGCGCCGCCACGACCATAAGCGATCGGACCGGGGGTCGCGCCCGCGCTGTGCGGACCGACCTGGAGCAGACCTTCGGAGACCCAGGCGATCGAGCCGCCCCCCGCGCCGATGCAGCGAATATCGAAGATCGGGATCTGCGCCGGCAGCTGTTCGAGGCGCGCTTCGTGCATCACCAGCGGCTCGAAATCCTCGATGACCGAGGTGTCGAGGCTGGTGCCGCCATAATCGAGCGTGAGCAGCCGGGTCTTCCCGAGCATCCGCGCAAGGTAGGAGGCACCGATTACGCCGCCGGCCGGACCGGAGAGAACGGTGTAGATCGGCGCGGCCTTGGCGGCCTCGGCCGACATCGCCCCGCCCGCCGAGCGCATGATCAGGAAACGGCCACCGAAGCCCGCATCGCGCAGGGCGGAGTCGAGCCGGTCGACATAGTTGCCGAAGATGGGGTTGATATAGGCGTCGATCACCGCCGTGGCCGTGCGCTCATATTCCCGATATTCGCGGGTGATGCCGCTCGACGTCGACACGGCGAGCTGCGGAAAATGACGGCGGATCACATCGGCGGCGCGCGCTTCGTGCTCCGGGTTGCGGTAGCTGTGCAGGAAGGAGACGGCCACGGAGCGGACGCCGTCGTCCGCCAGTGCTCCTGCGGCCTCGACCACGGCGGCCTCGTCGAGCGCGACGACCTCCTCGCCATGGGCGTTGAGCCGTCCGGGTACGCCGAGGCGGTGACGGCGTGGCACCAGCGGCGCGGGCCGGTCATAGGCATAGTCGTACATCGAGTGCGCCGGCACGTCGCCGCGCCCGATCTCGAAGATGTCGCGAAACCCCTCATTGGTGATGATGCCGGTCTCGACGCCGCGGCGCTCGATGACGGCATTGAGGCCCAGCGTCGTGCCGTGGATGAACAGGTCCGTGTTGGCGAGATCGGCGCCGAGACGGCGCAGAGCCTCCATGACGCCCCGTGCGGGTTCGTCGGGCGTCGTGGAGGCCTTGGCGATCCTGATGCCGCCGGTCTCCATGTCGAAAAGAATGGAATCGACGAATGTACCGCCAATATCCACGGCTATACGATAGCGCATCTTGCCCCGATGTCTTGTTGTGGCCAACGCCATGATGTGACCCGACATGGGGCGGCGGCACAAGCGCCAGCATGGCGAAGATCGTTGCAGCGATGGCAACAGCATTCGGGTCAGCCCGGCGGGAGGCGAGTCCTAGGGGATTTACATAGGGGCGGCTGCACCCGGTCCGGGTTAGGATCGACAACCGAGACCGTCGTGCCGCGTGCCGGACTGGGTGTGGCGACCTGTCACGGTAACACGTTATTCACCTGACGGCTCTAGTCGGGCTGAGGATCAAGAAAGGGAACAGGCTTATGACCATCCGTACTGTCAAGAAGGTCGCCGCTCTCGCGTGCGTCGTCGCCGCTGCCGGTCTGGCCGGCTGCGCATCCGTGCCGAAGCCGGGCAAGGTTGCCAGCAGCACGCCGCCGCGCCTCGTCGCCAAGGCGGATCAGACGCTCGCCTGGGACGATCCGACGGCCTTCGGTCCGGTTCCCGCCGCTGAAGCCGCGCGCGGCGCCTCGGTCTGCGGCAGCATCGACACCGACAAGATCAAGTATAAGGCGACCGGCTATCATGCCGGTGCGCTGGATGCCTATGGCAACCCGTTCCAGGGAGGCGGCTTCTACTGCGTGCCGAAGTAAGTCGACCGACCGACGGAAAGAGGGTCCGGCGCGCAAGCGTCCGGGCCCTTTGCTATGGGTGACCGGTCGACGTGACGGTCGCGGCTCAATTGGGGGATGTCAGCCTAGCAGCAGATAGACGCTTCCGGTTACCACCAGCGAAAGCGCGCTGCACGTGCAGAGCAGGCCGAAGCCGCATTGGCAGAAGCTGTGATGTATCCTCTCCATCGCACCTCTCCTTGAGGTCCCGCCCGTCTTCTTGTTTGAACGGTGCGGAGACAGGCGCTGAGGATAACATGAGGCGGCTTAAGGAAAAATAATCAATCTTCGTCGATGCAGCGCAGCAATTTGCGGATCGTTGCGTGGAAGCTTGCCTGCTCCTCCGGGCCGAGGCTGACCAGTATCTTTTTCGACAGCGCCTGCCGGATCGGTTCGGTGACGGCAACTGCGGCCTCGCCCTGCGGAGTGATACTGATCCTCTTCGCACGGCGATCGGCGGGATCTGGCGTGCGCAAGATCATTCCCTCGCGCTCCAGCCCGTCCAGCGCCTCGGTGACGGTGCGCGGCGCAATTCCGAACCTTTCGGCAATGTCGATCGCACGCACCGTGCCGCCTTCCTTCTGGATCAGGATCAGCATCTTGGTCCGCGCGAGCGACGCCCCGCGCTCCACCATCGAGCGGTCGAAGCTCCGCTTCAGGCTGCCGTACAGGCGGCCCAGATCGGTGAGCAGATCTTCCTCGACGGATTTCATGAGGTACCTCAATAAATGGTATTGCGCTGTTTTGCAACTGCGAGCATAGGCGGAACAATCGATAGCATCCGAGTCCCGACATGAGCGATACGACCGCCGCGCCTCCGTCCGAGTCGCCCGAAACCGCCGATCCTGCCTCGGCCGCGCGCCGCAAGCTGATTCTTCGGCGGATACTCCTCATCGGCGGTGCCGTGCTTTTGGTCGCGGGCGTCATACTGGGCGCGCGCCATTTCATCTACGGCCGCTACCAGCAGTCGACCGACGATGCCTTCATCCAGTCGGATGCAATAACGGTCGCCCCCAAGGTGTCGGGCTATGTCGATCGCGTTTTCGTGACCGACAATCAGGAGGTGAAGGCCGGACAGCCGCTCGTCCAGATCGACCCGCGCGATTACAGCGCGCAAGCGGCGCTGGCCCGTGCTCAGATCGACGTTGCGGCAGCGAGCGCCGCTGGTGTCGGTGCCCAGATCGAGGAGCAGTTCGCTGCCGTCGATCAGGCGCGCGCGCAATTGCTGTCGGCGCGGGCCGAGGCCGATCTCGCGGCCCGGGAAGTTACTCGTTACCGGCCGCTGGCCGCCAGCGGTGCCGAAACCCGGGAACGGCTGGCGCAACTCGAAACCCAGGCGGTGCAGGCGCGGGCCAAGGTCGACGCGGCCCAGGCGTCGCTGACTGCCGCAGAACGGCGCGTGGCCACGCTGCGCGCGCAGCGCCAGCAGGCGCAGGCACAGGGCGAAGCGGCGCGGGCGCAACTGACGGCAGCGCGGACCGACGTCGAGGCGACCATCCTGCGCGCGCCGGTCGACGGCCGGGTAGGCAACAAGGGTGTCCGACAGGGCCAGTTCGTGCAGGCCTCGACGCGCCTGATGTCGCTGGTGCCGGCCCGCAGTCTCTATGTCGTCGCCAATTTCAAGGAGACGCAGCTCGGACTGATCCGTCCGGGCCAGCCGGTGACGGTTGAGGTCGACGCGCTTGACGGGGTAGAGCTGCAGGGCGTGGTCGAGAGCATTGCGCCCGGCACCGGCGCGCAATTCTCGGTCCTGCCGCCCCAGAATGCGACGGGCAACTTCACCAAGATCGTCCAGCGCATTCCGGTGCGGATCGCGATCAATGCCGGACCGGAGACGCGCGCCCTGCTCGTTCCCGGCATGTCGGTAGAGGCGAGCGTCGACACGCGCTCGGCGAAGGACGCGATCGACGCCATTCGCGATGAGCAGGAGCGGCGGAACGAGCGCGCCGGGCGATGAGCGCGGCCATGGCGGACAATGGGGCCGCAGCGCCCGAGCGGGCCGACGTCAGCGCCTGGCTCGCCGTCGCGGCGGGCAGTCTCGGCGCGCTGATGGCGACGCTCGACATCTCGATCGTCAATTCGTCGCTGCCCACCATCCAGGGCGAGATCGGTGCGACCGGCACCGAAGGAACCTGGATCGCTACCGCCTATCTGGTGGCCGAGATCATCATCATCCCGCTGTCGGGGTGGTTGGAGCGGCTGTTCGGCCTGCGCAACTTTCTCCTGATCGCCGTTTCGCTCTTCACCGCCTTTTCGGTCCTCTGCGGCATTTCGACCAACCTGACGATGATGATCATCGGCCGGGTGGGGCAGGGCTTCACCGGCGGCGCGCTGGTGCCGACCGCGATGACCATCATCGCCACCCGCCTGCCACGGTCGCAGCAGCCGATCGGCAATGCGATGTTCGGCGTGACGGCGATCATCGGCCCGCTGCTGGGACCGCTGATCGGCGGATGGCTGACCGAGAATGTCAGCTGGCATTATGCCTTCTTCATCAACATCCCCGTGGGCATGCTGCTGATCGCACTGCTGCTCAGCACCATGGCGCATCGCCGGCCCGATTGGGAGGAGCTGTGGGGGGCGGATTGGCGCGGCATCGTCGGCATGGCGCTGGGCCTCGGCGGGCTGACCATCGTGCTGGAAGAGGGCCAGCGCGAACAATGGTTCCAGAGCAGCGCGATCGTCCAGATGAGCATCGTCACGGCGTTCGGCTTCGGCCTGCTGCTCGCCGGTCAGATCTTCGCCAAGCGCCCCGTCATCAAGCTGCGGCTGCTGCTAGACCGGCAATTCGGCGCGGTGGCGCTGATGGGGCTGGTGATCGGCATGATGATCTACGGCACCTCCTACGTCATTCCGCAATTCCTTGCGGCGATCGCAGGCTATAATGCGTTGCAGTCGGGCAAGATCGTGCTGCTGTCGGGCATACCCAGCATGTTGCTGATGCCCTTCACCCCGCTGCTGATGCGCTATCTCGACATCCGCATCGCGGTCGCGGTCGGCCTGGCGATCATGGCGGCAAGCTGCATGGTCGATACGGTGCTGACCTCGCAGTCGGTCGGCCATGATTTCGTGGAATCGCAGCTGCTGCGCGGCGTCGGCGTGATCATGGGCTTCCTGTTCCTCAACCAGGCCGCGATCGCGTCGGTGCCGGCGCGCGATGCGGGCGATGCGGCCGGCCTGTTCAACGCCGTGCGCAACCTCGGCGGATCGCTGGCGCTTGCCGGGATCGCGACGATCCAGGACCAGCGCAACTGGTTCCACAGCCGCCGCCTCGAAGAGTCGATGAGCGCCAATTCGGACGCAGTGCAGGCCTATGTCGCCAGCCTTTCGCAGAGCCTGGGCGGGCAGGAGGCCGGCCTTCGCTCGCTCGCTGGCACGATCCAGCGCGAGGCGCTGGTGATGACGTTCAACGATATCTTCTGGATGCTGGGGGTCGGCATCATCGCCGTCATCCCGCTCGTCCTGTTCCTGCGTCCGCTGCCGCATGGTCGGCCGGTCGTGATGCATTGAGGTGATCGCGATGCGCACTCTGCTGCTTTCCTTCCCGCTGGTCGCGCTCGCCGCCTGCACCATGGGGCCGGACTATGCCGGCCCGGCGGGCGCACGGGCGCCGCAGCCGCCGGCGGCCTTCCTGCGCGCTCCGTCCGAAGCTCGCGCCGAGGCACCCGCTGTTGCCGACTGGTGGACCCAGTTTGGCGACCCGGTGCTCAACGAGCTGGAGGCGAAGGCGCTGGCGGCCAACCCCAATGTCGCGATCGCTCAGGCCAGTCTGCGCCAGGCGCGGTCGGCGCTGCGCCTCGAAAAGGCCAATGCCGCCCCCAATGCCAATCTTCAGGCGATCTACGCCCATGCCAGCCTGCCCGGGGTCGATCTCGGCAGTTCGGACGGGTCGGGCGAGGGCAATGCCGATGGCGGCGGCGGAGGCACCGACGCGCTGAACTTCTACAATCTCGGCTTCGATGCCAGCTGGGAGGTCGATCTCTGGGGCGGGCGCCGCCGCAGCGTCGAGGCCGCGCGGGCACAGCTCGAAGCGGCCGAGGCCAGCGTTGCGGATGCGCAGGTCAGCCTGACGGCCGAGGTCGCGCAGGCCTATGCCAATCTCCGCGACCGGCAGCAGCGGATCCGGCTGGGCCAGGACGCGCTCGCGCGGCAGGGCGACCTTGTGGCTCTGGTCCGCCAGCGCCGCGAACGAGGGGCCGCCTCCGACCTCGATGTCGAGCAGCAGGCCGACCAGCTCGAACAGCTTCAGGCGTCGCTGCTGCCGCTGCAGGCCGAGCGTGACGCCTATCTCAACGCGCTGGCCGTCCTCATCGGTGAGGCGCCGGGAAGCGTCGACCAGCTTCTGGCGACACCGGCTGCGATCCCCCTCCCATCCGCCGGAACCGCGATCGGCGATCCCTCCGCCCTGCTCAAGCGCCGGCCCGACGTCCGCGCAGCCGAGCGGCAATATGCCGCCGCGACTGCCAAGATCGGCGTTGCGGAGGCCGCCCGCTTTCCCAGTGTCAGCTTCGCGGGTGTCCTCGGCATCGGCGGCACCCAGCCGGAGGACGTCGTCGATCTCGACAAGCTGGCGACGATCGCGCTGCCGCGCCTGTCGTGGAACATCCTCGATTTCGGCCGCAACGCCGCGCGGGTCGAACAGGCCAAGGGCGGGCAGGACGAGGCGGCGGCGCGCTATCGCGGCGCGGTGCTGAAGGCGCTGCAGGACGGAGAGGACGCGCTGTCCCGCTATGGCGCCAGGCTGCGCGCCTCGGCCAGCCTGCGACGCTCGCTGGCTTCGGCCCGCCGGGTGGAGGCGCTGTCCCGCCAGCGGTTCGAGGCCGGCACCGGATCGAAGATCGAACTGCTCCAGGCCGAGCGCAGCCGCCTGTCCGCCGAACAGTCGCTGTCGCAGGCCGATGGCGCGATCTCTGCGGATTTCGCCGGTCTGCAGAAGGCGCTGGGCCTGGGCTGGCGCTGAAGGCTCAGCGTGCGAGAAAGGCGCGCAACGCCTCGGTCACGCCCATCGGATCGAGATCGGGCTGGAAGTCGGCACCCTTGACGACGGTGCGCACGGCGTCGGGCCGGATCGCACAGGCGCGCTCGAACAGCGGCCACAGCACATCGTCCTGCGAGCACATCAGGTGGAGCGGCACCGTCGCCTGCTCCAGCAGGGCCGCGACATCCTGATTCCAGGCCGCCGAGAAGGCCATCGGCATCGTTCGGTGCGCGATCAGATGGTCGATCATCTCGCGCAGGTGCAGATCGACATGGGCGCCCGCGCCGATCGAGCGAAGATAGTCCCAGGCGGTTTTCAGGAAGGCGCCGCTGTCCTCGACGGCGAAGGGCTGGATGAAGGTCTCCCGATAGACCGCCTTTTCCGCCTCGCTTGCGACGACCGGGCCGATGATCGTCAGCGAATGGATGCGGTCGGGGACCAGCGACGCCATTTCGAGCGCGACGCACCCTCCGGTATGATGGCCGCACAGATGCAGCCGCTCGACGCCAAGGTCGTCCAGGGCCTCCAGCAGCCGGTCCGCCATGTAGCGGATGTCGGGAATATGGTCGGGCTGGTAGGAGCCGCCAAAGCCGGGAGAGTCGAAGGACAGGCAGCGATAGTCGGCCGCCAGCGCTTCCATCACCTGCCCGAACATCGCGCCCGATGAGGCGGTCTGGTGGAAGAAGGCGACGACGGGGCCGCCGGACGGCGCCGTCTGGCGAAGATGGATCTGCCCGTCGCGGCAGTGGGCGTAGAGGCGCGTGATCGTCACCGGCTTCTCCGATCTGACAGCGGATGCGATATCCTGTCAGCGGGGAGGGGCCTTGGCGACTGGACTATGTGCCAAGCCGGCCGCGAGAGAGCCGTTGCCGCCCGTCTCATGCGCTGAACGAGCAGGCAGACCATTGTCGAATATCGGGGGCCGAGCGGATCGAAAGATGAAATGGCTCCCCGGGCCTGATTCGAACAGGCGGCCGTCCGATTAACAGTCGGATGCTCTACCGCTGAGCTACCGGGGATCATTTCCGCTTCAAGCGAGGCGCGCCTATAGCAGCGGGTTGTTCGGGCTTGCAAGCCCCAAATCCCCGATCCTTCGGGGGTAGCCATATTAATTTCCAAGCCACTGAAAAACATGGAATTTTAAACCGCGAACTGCTCCATGGTGATGCGGTCGGAATTTCGGTGACACTCCACTTAATTATCCTTCGTCTTCGGCCCGCGCTTGCCCGGCTTCGGGTCCCGCCCCAGCGTCGCCTCGATATGATCGAGGAATGCCGCGTCGCCAAGGGGCCGGCCGGTACTTTCCGACCGGCGCAACAGGGTGGAGAGCGCCTCGTCCTCACCGGACTGCAGCATCGCGGCAAAGTCGGGGACGCGCTCAAGCACCGGGGCAGTGTCGGTCAATCCGTCGCCGCGCGCCGGATCAAGCAGCGCATGGACGCTGGACCAGCGCCAGTCCTGTGGCCTCGCGGCCAGCCGCGCCCGCACCGGATTGAGCGCGACATAGCGCAACGCTGCCAGCAGATGATCCTCGTCCATCGCCACGCAGCCGAACCGCCCCTGCCAGAAATGCCCCGTCCGCTTCTCGCGCGCATGAATCCGCCCGGCATAAGCGCGATGGACCTTGGACAGCGCACCGCGCAGCGAGTCCGGGTGCTCGGGGACAAGGATGAGGTGAACATGGTTGGGCATCAGCACCCAACTCCACACCGCCACGCCATGCGCAGCACAGTGCGTGGCCAACAGATCGCGATAGGCCGCGTAATCGTCATCGTCGAAAAAGGTCTGCTGGCGCCCATTGCCCCGCTGGGTGACATGGTGCGGGGTGCCGGGAAGAATGAAGCGAGCGAGGCGGGCCATCTCCCTTCATCGCATGGATGAAGGCTGGGCGTCAATTAAGTGGAGTGTCACCGTAATTACACACCATCACTGTAATTTACGTAATTTAATTGCAATTGGCTTTATGGGTTCTCGGCCGAACTCGCTTTCCGCCATACACAGCCGGAAGTGCCGACGTAGCGGATCGTTATCCAGCGCCCTTCTGGGCTTTGCCATTGCGAGGCCACCCGATCGACGTAGCCGCCGCTAATCCGCACGTGTAATTCAGTTGGAGTTAGCCAATCATAACAGACGCGACCAACATCCTGTCCCTCGAAAACCGGCTGCGTACTGGCTACGGGAATTGCACCCGTGACCAGAAGATAGGCCCTCACGGAATCTGGCGCTAGGCCGGCCCCAGGCATTCGGCCCTCGTAGACAAGTATCCGACCGTCAGGTGATTTGGATACCGTCGTTCTCCTCTCACTGCACGATGTTAAACCGAGCATCATAACCGTAAGGGCAACTGCGAGGAAAAGGCTGCGAGTCATCGCGGACATCCAGCGTTGGCATTGCCGCGCGCCATTACGGTGACACTCCACCAATTAGCTTCACCATCACGCATTCCCCGGTCACGGCGAACAGGACAGGTTATGCGGCCCCCGCAGCTCAAACCGCGAACTGCTCCATGGTGATGCGGTCGTCCAGCGCATGTTCGGGATCGAACAGCAGCGTCAGCGGGCTGGTCTTGTCGATGCCGACCCGGACGAGCGATACGTCGCGCACCTCGCGCTGGTCGGCGACGGCGCTGACCGGGCGCTTGACCGCGTCGAGCACGCGGAAGGAGATCGCATTCTTGTCGGGCAGGATCGCCCCGCGCCAGCGCCGCGGGCGGAAGGGGCTGATCGGGGTCAGGGCGAGCAGCGAGGATTCCAGCGGCAGGATCGGGCCCTGGGCCGACAGATTATAGGCGGTGGAGCCGGCGGGCGTGGACACCAGCACGCCGTCGCAGACCAGTTCGGGCAGGACCACGCGGCCCTCGACCAGCACTTCGATCTTCGCCGTCTCGCGGGTTTCGCGCAGCAGCGACACCTCGTTGATCGCCGGGATCGACAGGCGCTGCCCTTCGACCGTCTCGACGTCCATGCGCAGCGGCAGGACGGTCATCGCCTTGGCCTGCATCAGCCGGAGCTCGAGCAGTTCGGACTTCCAGTCGTTCATCAGGAAGCCGACCGTGCCGAGGTTCATTCCGAACACCGGCAAGATGCGGTGCCGGTCGAGCATCGCGTGCAGGGTGCGCAGCATGAAACCGTCGCCCCCCAGCGCGACGATCAGGTCGGCGCGCTCGACCGGATGCCATTCGTACATCCGGCGCAATTCGGTCGCGGCCTCCTGCGCGGCAGGGGTCGGCGAGGCCACCAGGGCCATCTTCTTTTCGGTCATCCCCCGGTAACGCTCATATGTCTGTCGACGGCGGGTGTCGCTCCCCGCCGGTCTATCGCGAAATTGTGACGCTCCGGCTTGCGATGCATGGCGAGGTCGAGCAGCCGGTCGAGCTCCCCCGCATCCCCCGCGCGCAAGGCGCTGCGCAGGTCGAGCCGGCTGTCATGGCCAAGGCACATATAGATCTGCCCGGTCGCGGTCACCCGGACGCGGTTGCAGCCATCGCAGAAATTGTTGGTGAGCGGCGTGATCAGGCCCAGCCGGGCATCCAGTTCCTCGACGCGAAAATAGCGCGCGGGGCCGCCGGTGCGATAGTCGAGCGGACTGAGCGTATAGCGGCTTTCCAGCGCCCGGCGGACGCCGTCGAGCGGCAGATAGCGATCGGTGCGATCCTCGTCGATCTCGCCCAGCGGCATGGTCTCGATCAGGGTCAGGTCATGTCCACCGGCCGCGCACCAGCGCAGCATCGGCTCGATCTGCTGCTCGTTGAAGTCCTTGAGCGCGACCATGTTGATCTTGATCGCGATGCCCTCGTCGCGGGCGGCCTCTATCCCGTCCAGTACCTCGGCCAGCGCACCCCCGCGCGTGATGAAGGCGAAGCGCTCTGGGTCGAGCGTGTCGATGCTGACATTGATCCGCCGCACGCCGGCCGCCGCGAGAGCGGCCGCATGGCGGCGAAGCTGGCTGCCATTGGTGGTGATCGTCAGCTCGTCGAGCCCGTCGCCGATGCGCCGCCCGATCATCCGTACCAGATCGACCACGTCGCGGCGCACCAGTGGCTCGCCCCCGGTCAGGCGGATCTTCCTGATGCCGCGCGCGATGAAGGCGTCGGCGAGTGCCGCCAGCTCCTCCAGCGTCAATATTTCCCGCTTCGGCAGGAACTGCATCTTCTCCGACATGCAGTAGCGGCAGCGGAAATCGCAGCGGTCCGTCACCGACAGCCGCAGATAGGAAATGCGTCGGCCGAACGCGTCCAGCAGCGTCCCCTCTGCCCGGGGGCTCCGTTTTTCGATCGGCATCATGCCCTTATGGTAACAGCCTAGACCTTGGTAGCAAAGGAAGGCGTGAATTAATCCGCTACAGGGTTGTTTTTCCCCTGCTTTGCGATTGGCCTAGGCGGTTCGATACGATAACAGTCGAGCAATGAACAGGAATGTAGGCGGAGCAGCAGCGGCCGAACGCAGCGCCGCGCAGGCGCGGCTGCCGCTATTCCTGTTGTCGTTTCGAAACCGTGATGAACTGGCGGCGCTGGCGGAAGGGGCCGGTCGCTCGGTGATCGCCGCACGACGCGCCGACTCGGCGGAACGGCGCTTCATCGCTTCGGGGTCTTCGGTCGCTCTGGTCGATGCGCGCGGCGCCCGGGCCGAAGGCTATGCCCTGTGTCGGGCGTTGGCCAGCGGCACGAGTTCGACGGGGGCGGCGTTGCTCGTGATCGTGGACGAGATGGCTGAGCTCGATGCAATGCTCGAGGCCGGCGCCACCCATTATCTGATCGGCGACGTGGACGGCGACAGCCTGCGGACGGCGCTCGATTTCGCCGATCGCTTCGTCGAGCGCCTGGCCGGTGGTGGACGGGCGGCATCGGCGCGCGCCTCGCTGCGGCTCTCCGAATCCGAAGCCTGGATCTGGAAGCCCGGCGACAGGAGCCTCACGCTCAGCAGCGCGCTCGCCAACCGGATCGGCGCGGGCAGCGAGA
>JAIYAJ010000167.1 GCA_027489105.1 Zymomonas sp.
CACACGTCCGCCATTGGCGACCAGTTCGCCGTCCTTGATCGCGGTGCCGGCATGGAAGATCTTGGTGCCCTTCGCCTCGGCCGCCTCGACATTGCGGATCGGCCCGCCCTTCGCCGGCGGGCCGGGATATCGGCGAAGCGCGCGACACCGCTTATGCCGCGGTCGATGCGCTCGATTTCGCGAGCGGCTTCTGCCGGCGCGACATTGGGTGGCGCGAACTGGCACGGCAGCGGAACGGTTGACGCTCACGGGCGTTCGCAAAAGGTCAAGTCAACGAGGGATTTCGGGGGTATGTCGAACGCTACGCTGATCATCGCCACGCTGGTCGCCATCATTGCGATCGCGGGGCTCTTCCTGTTGCTGCGCAAACCCAAGCAGCGCGTGTCGCTGAGCGATGCGCCCGCGCCTGTCTCGACCCGGTCGGCCGAGCCGGCACTCGCGGCCGCGGTGATCGCCACCCCGTCGCCCGCAGCTGCGCCGACGCCTGACGAGGTGAAGGCGGAAGAAGGCCATGGCGTGGTCGACAGCGCCGCCGCTGCGATCCTCGACGTCGCGACACCCATATTGGGCGTCGATGCCCATCCCGACCTGCCCGCCGACGAGCTGACGCGCATCAAGGGCCTGGGTCCGAAGGCCAAGACGGTGCTCAACGGCATCGGCATCCATCGTTTCGATCAACTCGCCGCGCTCGATCCGGCGCAGGCGGCCGAAGTCGATGCCCGCCTCGGCGCGTTCAAGGGCCGCATCTTCCGCGACCGCTGGATCGACCAGGCCCGCTATCTCGAACAAAATGACATTGCCGGCTTTGAGAAGGAGTTCGGCAAGCTGGGTTGATAGAGGGGTGACCGGGGGAACCGCCGAGGGTGTGACGGGGGCTGCTGCGGCACTGGCGCCGGTCGTGGTGCCGCGCTGGGAGCCGGAGATCTTTGTGTCGGATGCGGTGACGCCGTCAGCGCAGCTCGACATTTGGACCTATCGTCCCCAGTCCAAATTCACGGCGCCTGAAATCCGTTTCAGCGAGCCGCAGCCGCTGATGACGATCGGCGGCAGCTTCCTGACCCTGGCCGAGCGGGATGGGCTGGTTTCCAGCTCGACCTATCTGAACGATGGGCGCTGGCGCGAGGCGTTGGCGGCGGCCGGTTCTTTCCTTCCGATCGAGGGGACGGTGCTGGTTGCGGGCAATGCCGTGACCAGGAACCATTATCATTGGCTGGTCCAATGTCTTGCCCCGATCCTGATCGCCGAGCATCTTGGCGTGGCGCCGGGGTGCCACATGCTCGTTCCGTCCCTGACGCCGCTACGGCGTGAGAGCATAGTCGCGGCATCGATCTCGCCCGACCGTGTCGTCGAGCTGGCACCGGGCGAAGTCGCGCTGCCGGCGCTCGGCATCCACAGCAACCTGACCGGGGGCGATTTCGCCTTCTGTCCTCATCCGACCCTCGTGGCCGCGTTCGACCGGCTGATGCCGCCGCCCTCGCCATCACCTTTTGCCGGTCAGCGCGTCTACATAGCGCGGTTCGATGCGTGGAAGCGCAAGATGGTCAATGAAGAGGAGCTGCGCGACCGGCTGGAAGCGCTCGGTTTCATAACGCTACTGGCTTCCGAATTGAGCTTCGCCGACCAGATGGCACTGTTCCGCGACGCCGATACCATCGTGACCCAGCATGGCGCGGCGATGACCAACATTCTTTTTACGCCGGGCGCTGCCGGCCCCAGGGTGATCGAGCTGCACCAGGAGAATTATCTGCACATGGCCTTTCTGAAGCTCGGTCAGGTCAAGCGGCTACGCTACTCCGCGATCATCAACCCGATGGAGACGGGAGGACCGGACGCCCATCGATCGACGTGGCGGGCAGACTTGCCGTTGATCGAGCGGGTCGTGGAGCAGCGGGCCTAGGCGCTTGAGGAGGCCGGTCGCCGGGAGATTCAGCCGATACCCTCCAGCGCCGCGAACTTTTTCACGGCTGCCGCTGGCCCATCCGGATCGTTCCAGACCGCGCCCGATACTGCGAGAAAATCTGCGCCTGCCGCGATCAGCGGTGCGGCATTTTCGGCCGTGATCCCGCCGATCGCGACACAGGGCAGCTCGAACACGGTCGACCACCAGCCGAGGATGGACGGCTCGGGCCGATGCTCAGTCTCTTTGGTCGTGGTGGGATAGAAGGCGCCGAAGGCGACATAGTCGGCCCCGGCTTCGCCCGCTTCCATCGCGAGATGGCGGCTGTCGTGGCATGTGACGCCGATCTGGGCCTGCGGTCCGAGTTGCGCGCGCGCGTCGCGCGGATCGCCGTCGGCCTGGCCGAGGTGGACGCCATCGGCGTCGAGGCGCTTCGCAAGGCCGATCGAATCATTGATGATGAAGGCGACATCGCGCGAGGCGCAGACCGCCTGCAGCGGACGGGCGAGATCTGCGATGCGATGCTCGTCGATGCCCTTGAGGCGCAGCTGGAAGGCGGCCACGACCGGTGCGGCATCGAGAGCAGCCGCCAGCGTCTCCGCGAAACCATCGTCGATCGACGGCGGCGAGATCAGGTAGATCTTGCACGGCGGCCGGCTGTCGTCGCGGTCGAACCGGTCTGCAAATGCAGGATCGAGCCGGAGCTCGTCCTCGTCGAAATCATCATTGTCATTTGGGGTCATGCGCACCCCTTAGCCGCAAACGTCATTCCCGCGAAGGCCGGGAATGACGGAAAGAAGGGTGGGATTGCTCCCAGCCCTCCATAAGGAATCAGGCAGTCTTGCTGGTCGACGCCGTATAGATTTCGTCGATCGCGGCACCGAGCGATGCGTCGAATTCCTCGTCGCTCATCTGTGCGCGGAGATCTTCGAGCAGCGCACGGCTGAAGCTCGCGATCACGCCGCGGTTCTTCGCCAGTTCGGTGCAGGCGTCGGGGCGGCTATAGCCACCCGACAGCGCGACGACGCGCAGCACGCGCGGATGATCGACCAGAGCGTCGAACAGGCCCGCCTTCGCCGGCAGCGACAGCTTGAGCATCACCTTGTCATCGCCGGTCATCGCGTCGAGCGCCTTGGTCAGCTCCTCGAGCAGGATCTGGTCGGCTTCGGCGCGCTCCGGGCTCTTGATGTTCACTTCGGGCTCGATGATCGGCATCAGCCCGCCGGCAAGGACCTGCTGGCCGACCTCGAACTGCTGCCTGACGATCGCGGCGATTCCTTCGCGGTTGGCGAGGTTGATCACCGAACGCTCCTTGGTGCCGAACACGCCGAGGCCCTTGGCGCGCGCCAGCAGCGCATCGAGGCCCGGCATCGGCTTCATCAGCTGGACGCCATTGGCTTCGTCCTCAAGGCCCTTGTCGATCTTGATGAAGGGGACGACGCCGCGCGCGTTGAGCACCTGCGGAACGGGCTTGCCGTCGGCCTGGCCGTCCATCGTCCGCTCGAACAGGATTGCGCCAATCACTTTTTCGCCGGTGAACACGGGCGAGGTGATGATGCGGGTGCGCATCGCGTGGATGAGGCCGAACATCTCCTCTTCGGTCGACCAGGCGCCTTCCTCGACGCCATAGCCCTTGAGGGCCTTGGGCGTCGAACCGCCGCTCTGGTCGAGCGCCGCGATGAAGCCTTTGCCGTCGGCGATCGTCTTCGCCGTCTCCTGATCGAACATGATGCTTATCTCCTGTCTGTCTATATTTGGGGGCACCTTTGCGGCATCCCCCGGATGTGCGGGTCTCAGGCTTCGAGCGCCTTCACGCCGGGAAGCTCACGGCCTTCCATCCATTCGAGGAAGGCGCCGCCGGCGGTCGAAACGAAGCTGAAGTCGGCCGCGACCCCGGCATGGTTGAGGGCCGCGACGGTGTCGCCGCCGCCAGCGACCGACACCAGCGAACCGCCCTTGGTCAGCGCCGCCGCCGTGCGGGCGAGCGCGACCGTGGCAGTATCGAAAGGCGCGATTTCGAACGCGCCCATCGGCCCGTTCCACACGAGGGTCCGGCAGGTCTTCAGCGCATCGCCGAGCGCTTCGACCGCCGCTGGTCCGACGTCGAGGATCATCTCGTCGGCGGCGACTTCGTGGACGTTCACGGTCCGCACCGGCGGATTGGCGCGGAATTCCTTCGCCACGACGACGTCATAGGGAAGGTGGACGATGCATTCGGCCTTCTCGGCGGCGTCGAGAATTTCGAGCACGGTGTCTTTCAGGTCATGCTCGCACAGCGACTTGCCGACATCGATGCCGCGCGCGGCGAGGAAGGTGTTGGCCATGCCGCCGCCGATGATCAGATGGTCGACCCGGCTGACCAGATGCTTGAGGACGTCGAGCTTGGTCGACACCTTGGCGCCGCCGACGACGGCGGCCACCGGATGCTCGGGCTTTCCGAGCGCCTTTTCCAGGGCCTCCAGCTCGGCCTGCATCGAACGGCCGGCGAAAGCCGGGAGCAGCCGCGCGAGGCCTTCGGTCGAGACATGGGCGCGGTGCGCGGCGGAGAAAGCGTCGTTGACGTAGAGATCGCCCAGCTTCGCCATCGCTTCGGCGAGTGCGGAGTCGTTCTTTTCCTCGCCCTTGTGGAAGCGGGTGTTCTCGAGCAGTGCGATGTCGCCCGGCTGCAACTGCGCGACCGCAGCTTCTGCCTCTTCGCCACAGCAATCGCCGATAAAGCGGACTTCGCGGCCCAGAACCGAGCGGAAGGCGCCGGTGACGAGGGCCAGGCTCATGTCCGGATTGCGTTCGCCCTTGGGCCGGCCGAAATGGGCGAGGACCAGCACGATCGCGCCCTTGTCGGACAGTTCGGCGACCGTCGGCGCGGCGGCGCGCAGCCGCGTGTCGTCGGTGACCGTGGCGCCGTCCATCGGCACATTGAGATCTTCGCGGACCAGCACGCGCTTGCCGCGCACGTCGCCGATGTCGTCGAGTGTCCTGAAAGCCATCTTATCCCTCGATTTCAACAGTGTCGCCGAGGGCGATATGTCCGCCCTCGATCACCCGGGCGATGCGTCCGCCCCTCCACTCGGGTCGTAGCGCGCTCTGCAGCCCGTCGGCGACCGCGTCCATCCGCCGGCATGGGTCGCATTCGCCCGTGATCTCGAACAGCGCGGCCCCGATACGCAGCATGGCGCCTGCCGCCTGCGGCAGATCTACGCCTTCGACCAGCAGATTGGCGCGGCGCTGTTCCCAGGACACGGGGACGCCGAGTTCGGCAATCGCTGCCGCCCAGTCCTCGGCGCGCAGGATCGTGACCTGCCGCCGGTTGGACTTGCCCGGCCGGGTGGCGCCGCGATGATCGCCGTGAACGCCGGTGGCCAGACCGATCTCGACAGCATCGACGGTCTCGACCGGCCCATGGGCACGGTGCTTCCGCGCGATCCCGATCAGCCGGCCCGCCATGTCAGCCGGCCCTTCCCGCCCACGCGCCGGCTCCGACCGCCACGACCGCGCCCAGGCGATCGGTGGCGGCGGACGCCGCGCGGAAGGTCGGGCTTCGTCTCAACTCAGAGCAGCTTGCCGATCGCGCCGGCCGTGTCGACCATGCGGTTCGAGAAGCCCCACTCATTGTCGTACCAGCTGAGCACGCGGACGAGCTTGCCTTCGATGACCGAGGTCTCGAGGCTGTCGATCGTCGACGAATGGGCGTCGTGATTGAGGTCGATCGAAACGAGCGGCTCGTCGGTATAGCCGAGCACACCCTTGAGCGGGCCTTCGGCCGCTGCCTTGAGCAGGGCGTTGACTTCTTCCTTCGTCGTTTCGCGCGACGGGGTGAAGGTCAGGTCGACGACCGAGACGTTCGGGGTCGGCACGCGGATCGCCGAGCCGTCGAGCTTGCCCTTCAGTGCAGGCAGCACCTCGGCGACCGCACGGGCAGCACCGGTGGTGGTCGGGATCATCGACATCGCGGCGGCACGGGCGCGGCGCGGATCCTCATGGATCTGGTCGAGAATCTTCTGGTCGTTGGTATAGGCGTGGATCGTGGTCATCAGGCCGCGCTCTATGCCGATCGCCTCGTGCAGGACCTTGGCGAAGGGCGCGAGGCAGTTGGTGGTGCACGACGCGTTCGACACGATGATGTGGTCGGCGGTCAGCTGCTCATGGTTGACGCCGAACACGACGGTCAGGTCGACTTCCTTGCCAGGCGCCGAAATCAGCACGCGCTTGGCGCCGGCACCGATATGCGCCTGTCCGCCCTTGCGGTTGGTGAAGAAGCCGGTGCACTCGAGCGCGATGTCGACACCCTGGGCGGCGTGCGGCAGCTTGGCCGGATCGCGCTCGGCGGTGACATGGATGCGCTTGCCGTTGATGATCAGATCGTTGCCGTCGACCTCGACGGTGCCGCTGAACTTGCCATGGACCGAGTCGCGCTTGAACAGCAGGGCATTGGCCTTGGCGTCGGCCAGATCGTTGATCGAGACCAGCTCAAGGTCGTGATCGGTGCGCTCGAGGATGGCGCGCGCCACATTCCGACCGATGCGACCGAAGCCGTTGATTGCAACCTTGACTGCCATGTGCCGAAATCTCCTGCGGTTTGTTTAGTTGCTGAGCGCCCCGATGATCTGGGGAGCGATCTTGTCGGCGGTCAGGCCGAAATGATCGTAGAGCGCCTTGACCGGGGCCGAGGCGCCGAAGCCGTCGAGGCCGAAGCGCAGGCCCTTGCGGCCGACATAGCGTTCCCAGCCGATGGTCGTGCCGGCTTCGATCGAGGCGAGCAGCACGCCCTCGGGCAGGATCTCGTCGCGATAGGCCTCGGGCTGCGCGTCGAAGCGCTCCCAGCTCGGCATCGAGACGACGTCGGCGCCGAAGCCGGCATCTTCAAGCTTCTGCGCGGTGGCAAGGGCGATCTCGACCTCGGACCCGCTGGCTATCAGGACCACCTTGCGCGCCGCATCGGCGGTCTTCAACCGGTAGGCGCCCTTGGCGGACAGATTTTCCGACACGTCGGTGCGCAGCTGCGGCAGGCCTTCGCGCGACAGGGCGAGAAGCGACGGGCCGTCGGCCTTCTCCAGCGCCAGCGCCCAGCATTCCGCCGTCTCGACGACGTCGCACGGACGATAGGTGTCGAGGTTCGGCATCACGCGCAGGCTCATCATATGCTCGACCGGCTGATGGGTCGGGCCGTCCTCGCCGAGGCCGATCGAGTCATGCGTCATGACATAGACGACGCGCAGCTGCTGGAGCGCCGAGAGGCGGATCGCCGCGCGGCAATAGTCGGAGAAGACCAGGAAGGTGCCGCCATAAGGGATCACGCCGCCATGGAGCGCCATGCCGTTCATCGCGCAGGCCATGCCGAACTCGCGGATGCCATAATAGACATAGCGGCCGGCATAATTGTCGGCGGTGAACGGCGCCTGCGCCTTGGTCTTGGTGTTGTTCGATCCGGTCAGGTCGGCCGAACCGCCGATCGTCTCGGGCAGCTGCTCGTTGATCGGGCCGAGCACCATTTCCGATGCCTTGCGGGTCGCGACCTTCTGCGGGTTGGCGGCGAGATCCTGGAGATAGGCGTCGAGCGAGAAGCCGGCCGGCAGCTTGCCCGCCATGCGGCGCTCGAACTCGTCCTTCTGCGCGGAGGCGGCGAGGCGCGCCTGCCAGGCCTGATGTTCGCCGACGCTGCGCTGCCCTGCTTCGAGCCAGGCGGCCTTGATATCGTCGGGAACGACGAACGGCTCGGCGGTCCAGCCGAGATGGGCGCGGGTCGCGGCGACCTCGTCGGTACCGAGCGCCGAACCGTGGGTCGCCGAGGTGCCCTGCTTGTTGGGCGCACCGAAGCCGATGACCGTACTGCACTGGACGATCGACGGGCGCGGGTCGGCCTTGGCCGCTTCCAACGCCTGGGCGATGCTCGCCGCGTCATGACCGTCGCACGAGACGGTGTGCCAGCCGGTCGCGGCATAACGCGCGAGCACGTCCTCGCACGAGCTCATCGACACAGCGCCGTCGATCGTGATCTTGTTGTCGTCCCACAGGACGATCAGCTTGCCGAGCTGCAGATGGCCGGCGAGGCCGATTGCTTCATGGTTGATGCCTTCCATCAGGCAGCCGTCGCCGGCGATGACCCAGGTGCGGTGGTCGACCAGATCGTCGCCGAACACCGCGTTCAGGTGCCGCTCGGCCATCGCCATGCCGACGGCGGTGGCAAGTCCCGAACCGAGCGGGCCGGTGGTCGCCTCGACGCCCGCGAGCTCGAAATTCTCGGGGTGGCCGGCACATGGGCTGTGCAGCTTGCGGAAATCGCGGATGTCGTCGATCGTCGGCCGCGCATAGCCGGTCAGGTGCAGCAGCGAGTAGATCAGCATCGAGCCATGGCCCGCCGACAGCACGAAGCGGTCGCGATCGGCCCAGTCGGGCTTCGCCGGATCATGCTTCAGGTGACGGGTGAACAGCTCGGTCGCGACGTCGGCCATGCCCATCGGCATGCCGGGGTGCCCCGAATTGGCGGCCTGCACCGCATCCATCGAAAGGGCGCGGATGGCATTGGCAAGCTGCCGCGGTGCAATCGTCATGGTCTACCTTCTGTGCGGACGGGCGGGATCGTCGGTCGAACAGGGCTCGCCTGTTCGCGCGGCCCCTTTGTCGTGCCAAAGCGGTATCGTCAACCTTGGGGAAGCCTTGCGGGGCGGCGCGAGGCTGCTATTCCATCGAATCGATGACAGACCGCCGCCTGATCCTTGCCCTGGGCCGGCTCGAACGCGCGATCGCCCGTGTCGAAGCCGGAATAGAATCCACCCCCTCGACCCAGTCCGGATTCGGCCATGACGAGAGTGAGGCTCTCTATCGTCTGGCTGAACGCCACCGCACCCTCCGCGAGACGACCGAGTCGGCGATCGAGCGGATAGACCGCCTGCTGGAGAAATATTGATGGCCGACGTCGACGTCGAAGTCGCCGGACGGCGCTATCGCCTGAGCTGCCGCGATGGTGAGGAAGACCATCTGCGGGCGCTGGTCCACATGGTCAATGGGAAGGCGCAGGACATCACCGGGGCGCTGGGGGACATGACGGAGTCGCGCACGCTGCTGTTGTCGGCTCTGCTGCTCGCGGATGAGGTCAACGATCTGCGCGGTGCGGCTGCGGTGGCGCGGAACGAGGTTGCGGCCAATGCGGAGCCCGATCCCGCTTATGCCGTAGCTATCGAACGGATCGCCGAACGGGTCGAGCGGCTGGCCGAGCAGCTGGAGCGGCCGACGGTCTGAGCCGAGCCGGCGCGTCGCACCTTGAGACTCGGACGCTGTCGTCCTACATGAAGGGCGGCGGGTTCTGCCCGGCACGAGCTGCAGAGAACATCCCTGAGGCGATTCACATTCCTAGGGGGCTGTCCCTGCCCGGATCCTGGTCCGGAACATATGGTCCCCACCTGATGCTACTGGCGTCAGAGGATATTCCAGCAAACGACCATGGCGGTCCCGCCACCCGCCCCTCCTCGCCGGTCCGGTGACATGACGAACCATCCCACCGACAAGGCTGCACAGAGAAAGGCGTTGCGCGCCGCCCGCGACGCCTATGTCGGGGCCTTGTCCATCGAGAAGCGCGCCCGTCTCGAAGCGGATGCTGCAAGCGCGCTGATGCCGCTGCTCGCCGGCTCCACGGCGGTTGCATTCTACGTCGCGCTCGGCAGCGAGATGGGGTGCGCGGCGGCGATCGACGCTACGGCGCGGGCGGGGTTCGCGGTGCTTCTCCCGCGCGTGACGGGTCCGGGCTCGGATATGCATTTCCATCTCTGGTCGCCGGTCGATCCGCTGGAACGCGGATGGCGCGGACTGCTCCAGCCATCGGCGGATGCACCGCTGAGGGAGCCCGATGCGATCGTCGCTCCTTTGGTTGGATTCGACTCGCGACTCATGCGCCTGGGCCAGGGGGGCGGTTTTTACGATCGCGCCTTCGCCCTACGGCCAATGGTGAAAAAAATCGGGTTCGGCTGGTCGGTGCAGCAAAGCTGCGCCATAGCCGTCGATCCCTGGGACGTGGCGCTGGACGCGGTGGTCACCGAACGGGGGCCGATCGAGCCGGAGGAAAGAGGGTGAACGAACCGAGCTGGCGCAAGCCCACAGGCATCTTTCTGATCTTGCTGCTGATTCTCGTCTGGGCGGTGATTGTCGCTACGGCATCCTCGTGGATCGGGGAGCAGCATATGCTCGTCCAGCTGCTGATCTACGTCGTGGCCGGCATCGTCTGGATCGTCCCGTTGAAGCCGCTTCTGGCCTGGATGGAGACGGGCCGCTGGAGGCCGTGACGCCGTAATATTACGGTGCGGCATTAACCGGATGTATCGAATCTCGCACTATCCCCTGGTGCCAGGATCAGGGGTGTAGTTGTGCGCGAGGAACGTATAGCCGAGAAGTCAGCGGAGCGCGCCGAATGGCGCCGACTCTACGACATGATCGGTAAATTGTTGTTCGACCATGGGCTCGAACCGTCGCCGGCCAATTTCGAAATGTGCCACCGCTATCTGTCTGGGCGGGATGGCGAATTCAATGCGATGATCGATCGCGCCATCGCCAAGGAAGGCGGCCTCAACGAGGCCGTGGCTGCGGCGATCTCGGCACGGATCGACAGCGGCCTGTCGACCGACGAGCTGTCGCGGATCGCGACCGAGGCACAGGGCTTCCTGGAAGAAATGTCGTCGATCCTGACGCGTTCGGGCGATGATGCGCGCGACTATGGCCAGGCGCTCGCGCATGAGGCTGCCGGTCTGGAGGCCGATGGCTCGCCGGCGCAGGCGGTCCAGAAGCTGGTCGGGCTGACCCGGTCGATGATCGACAAGGCGCAGGCGGCCGAGGAGGATCTCCGCCGGACCGAGGCGCAGATGAGCGTCATGCGCAAGGATCTGGCTGCCGCCCATCACCGGGCCAACAGCGACCCGCTGACCGGCCTGCCCAACCGGCGTGCGCTCGACCATCATTTGCGCAATGCCTTCGAAAAGGCGCGGCGAGGCGATACGCCGCTGGCTCTGGCGATCTGCGACATCGACCATTTCAAGCAGTTCAACGACACCCATGGCCACCAGATCGGCGACGAGGTGATCAAGTTCGTCGGCTCGTCGCTGGGCCGGGCGGCCAATGGCGACGTGTTCGTCTCGCGCTATGGCGGCGAGGAGTTCGTCGTCGTGTTCGAACGCGGGGCAGCGGACGGTGCGGTGGCCGTGCTCAACAAGATCCGCTCCGCCATCGCCGCGCGCGAGCTGAAGGTGACGCACACCGGCCAGTCGCTCGGCAGGCTGAGCTTCTCGGGCGGTCTCGCGGAGCTCAACGTCCATGATTCGCCGGGGTCGATCCTCAAGCGCGCCGATGCGGCGCTCTATCAGGCGAAGCAACTGGGCCGGAACCGCATCCACACCGCCGACTGAGCGACACAGGGGCGCGCGCAGGCGCTGGGTGTTGGCGCTGGGCTGCGCCTTCCTCTATGGGGCAGGTGAGTTTTTCGTCGCAGGGGTGCGTCGGCTTTGCCGTCCGTACCCGGCGCGAAGGCAGCCGATCGGGAGCCCTGATGTCCGAAGCCGCGTCCTTCTTCTCGATTCACCGTCATGGCTTCGTCCGGGTCGGGGCGGGTACGCCGCTGGCCAGCGTCGGCGATGTCGGCGCCAATGCCGATGCGATACTCGATCTCGCGCATCGTGCCGATGCGGCGGGCGTCGATCTGCTCGTCCTCCCCGAGCTCTGTTTGTCCTCCTATGCGATCGACGATCTGCATCTGCAGGATGCACTGCTCGACCGGGTCGAGGCCGAACTGGCCCGGATCGTCGAGGCGAGCGCGATGCTCGCGCCCGTGCTGCTGGTCGGCGCGCCACTGCGCCGTTCCGGGCGGCTCTACAATTGCGCGGTGGTCGTGGCGCGCGGCCGCATATTGGGTGTCGTACCGAAGAGCTTCCTGCCCAATTACCGCGAATATTATGAGAAGCGCTGGTTCGCGCCGGGCCATGGACTGGTCGGGCTCGACATGGCGCTGTGCGGACAGCGCGTGCCCTTCGGCGCCGATCAGATTTTCGCGGCCGAGGACCTGCCGGACTTCGTCTTCCACGTCGAGATCTGCGAGGATTATTGGGCACCGCAGCCGCCCTCGACCGCCGGGGCGATGGCGGGCGCGCTGATCCTCTGCAATCTCTCCGCCTCCAACATCATCGTCGGCAAAGCCCGCGAGCGGGCGATGCTTGCCCAGTCGCAATCGGTGCGCGCGATCGCTGCCTATTGCTATTCGGCGAGCGGGCCGGGCGAGAGCACCACCGATCTCGCCTGGGACGGCCAGGCGATGATCCACGAACTGGGCACGATGCTCGCCGAATCGACGCGCTTCGGCCTCGATCCCGAACTGATCCTGGCCGATGTCGATGTCGAGCGGCTTCGGCTGGAGCGGATGCGCAACGGCACGTTCAACGACTGCGCGACCGCCGCCGGGCATCCCGAGACGCGCTTCCGCCGTATCGCCTTCACCCATAGGCCGCATGGCCGCGACGTCGGGCTGGCCCGGCCGGTCGCGCGCTTTCCTTTCGTGCCGACGGACGCCGCCGAACTCGACGCCGACTGCTACGAGGCTTTCAACATCCAGGTCGAGGGACTGGCCAAGCGCTTCCGCTCGACCGGCGGCAAGGCGATGGTGATCGGCATTTCGGGCGGGCTCGATTCGACCCATGCCCTGATCGTCGCGGCCAAGGCCTGCGACCGGCTGGGCCTGCCGCGCACCACCATTCGCGGCTACACCATGCCGGGCTTCGCGACGGGCGACGCCACCAAGGCCAATGCCTGGGCGCTGATGCGCGCGCTCGGCATCACCGCCGAGGAGATCGATATCCGCCCGGCGGCGCGGCAGATGCTGACCGACCTGGGCCACCCCTTCGCCGATGGTGAACCGCTCTACGACATCACCTTCGAAAATGTGCAGGCGGGGCTGCGCACCGACTATCTGTTCCGGCTCGCCAACCACCATGGCGGCTTCGTCGTCGGGACCGGCGACCTCAGCGAACTGGCGCTCGGCTGGTGCACTTACGGCGTCGGCGACCAGATGAGCCATTATGGCGTCAACGCCGGGGTGCCGAAGACGCTGATCCAATATCTGATCCGCTGGTGCGTCCGCACCGACCAGTTCGATGCAGGTACCGACGCCATCCTGCTGTCGATCCTGGGGACCGAAATTTCGCCCGAACTCGTCCCCGCCGACGCGAATGGCGCGATCCAGAGCACCGAGGCCAGGATCGGCCCTTATGAGCTCAACGACTTCTTCCTCCACCATGTCGTGCGGCAGGGGCTGAGGCCGTCGAAGATCGCCTTCCTGGCCTGGCATGCCTGGCGCGATGCGCAGGCAGGGCTATGGCCGGCGGGGCTGCCGGTCGAGGCGCGTAACCGCTATGATCTGGCGACGATCCGCAGCTGGCTGGAGAAATTCCTCTTCCGCTTCTTCACGATCAGCCAGTTCAAGCGATCGGCGCTGCCCAACGGACCCAAAGTGTCGGGCGGCGGCGCGCTCTCCCCGCGCGGCGATTGGCGCGCGCCGTCGGACGGCACCGCCAAGGTCTGGCTCGACGAACTGGCGGCGGCGCTCGACGGCGTCGGGGACTGAGGCAGCGGGGACGCATCGTGTCGCGGGACGAGATGATTCGCTTTCGCTGCGTCATGCTCCGGCGCAGCGGAGCCTCCGAAATCCGGGTCGTGCGCGCGCCCGATGCGGCAACCGCACGGGCGGTATTGGAGACGCGCGGGCTGCAGCCGGTCAGCGTCGAGGCAATCGGGCCGAGCCTGGTCGATGCCGTCGCACAGAAGCTGCGCGGCGGCTGGCACTGGCCGGTACCGCAGGTCGGCGGAGCGTCCGAACGCTCCTGGCCGGAGTTGGCCTGGCGAACCGCGCTCCTCATCTCGGCGATCCCGGTGCTGACGGCCGGTCTGGCCTGGAGTTGGACCGGTGTGGACCGGCTGCGCATAGCATGGATCGAACGGCGCGAGGCCACGCTTCTGACGGCGCAGGCCCGCCTGGCGACGGCCGAGCGGACCCGTCATGGCGTCGATCGGGTCGCGGGCGTGCCGCCGCTGAGCGCCATCGCCGCGCAGCTGGCAGCGACGCTGCCGGAGGATGCCGGGATCGAATCGCTGTCGCTGACGCCCGAGGGCGAAGTGCTGATCGAGATCACTACCCCCGATCCCGACGCCCTGCGCTCTGTGCTCGCCGAAGATCCGCTGCTGGCGTCGCTCGGCGAGC
>JAIYAJ010000530.1 GCA_027489105.1 Zymomonas sp.
CAGTCCTGAGCCAGGCGGGCGAGGGCGTCATAGATCGAGGAGTCGCCGTGCGGGTGATAATTGCCCATCACGTCGCCGACGATCTTCGCTGACTTGCGATAGGGACGGCCCGCGACGAAGCCGCCTTCCTGGCACGCGTACAGGATGCGGCGGTGGACCGGCTTCAGGCCGTCGCGCACATCCGGAAGGGCGCGCGACACGATCACCGACATCGCATAGTCGAGATAGCTCGACTTCATCTCGTCGACGATCGAGATCGGAGAAATATCGCTGTTTTCGATGGGCGGCAGTACGCTGGCCAAGTCTTACGGTCCGTCTGTTTGAAGCGCCAAAACACCCCGGAACGGGGCGTCAGATGCTCCTAACGGACGATGTGCCTCATGGCTAGTGCAATGCGCCCGGACCACATCGCTGCGTGGTCGGGCGTAGGGCATGACAGATAAGGATCAGCTCGCCAGCATATAGACGGCCAGCACCATCGCGAAGGCGATGATCACCAGTCCGAGGCCCCAGCCGAGGACATTGCGGGTCACGTGCGGGGTCGCGCCGGCCCGCGCCTCCTCGGTAGTGAGATGCACGGCTTCCTGATCGCTGCCGTCGGGGCGCACATGCGTGTTCATGATGATCTCTCCACTTAGCTACCCGCAATCAACGGGTGGAGAGAGGGGATGTTCCTGCCGGGAGGCGGGCCGCAGGCTCAGCGCTGTCTCACGAACCGCCAGACATGCTCGTCCGAGTCCGCCGCGACGAAGGCATAGCCGTCGCTGTCGAAACCCTTCAGATCTTCCGGCTTGCCGATGTGATGCTCGCACATCCAGCGCGCCATCATCCCGCGTGCGCGCTTGGCGCCGAAGCTGTTGAAGACGAGCCCCTTCGGACCATTTTCGCGGAAGTCGATCGTCACGATCCTGACGCCCTTGGGTGGGGCCTGTTCGACGACGTGCCAATATTCCTTGCTGGCGCAATTTATGATCGTGTCCGACCCTTCGGCCAGCAGATCGGCGGCGAGCGCATCCGACACCTTGCTGCCCCACATCGCATAGAGGTTCCGCGTCCGTCCGGGCGCCCAGCGCGTGCCCATTTCCAGCCGATAGGGACGGATCTGGTCGAGCGGTTTCAGCAGCCCGTACAACCCCGACAGGATGCGCACATGATCCTGCGCATAGCGGATCGCCGGCGCGTCGAGGGTTCGCGCTTCCAGCCCGACATAGACGTCGCCCGAAAAGGCGAAGAGGGCAGGGCGCTCTTCCTGTCCGGCGAAGTCTGCATAGCGATCGGCGTTGAGCTGCGCGAGCTTGTCCGAAATGCTCATCAGCTTCGCGAGCTTCTTCGGACCAAGCCGCGCCGCCGCCTCGGCGGTGGCGAGCGCCTCGTCCGCGAAGCGCGGCATGGTCGGCGCGACGTCCGGCAGCGGGGTGGAATAATCGAGGGATTTGGCGGGCGAAAGCAGCAGGAGCATGGTCGAGCCCTAACCGTGCAGAGGGCGCGGATCAACCTCGCCGGTTCAATATGCATTCAGCGAACGGTTATCATAGAGCGACGAGTTAAGCCGGTTCATTTCGGCCGCGCTTGTGCGCGGGCGAGGGAGCGATTAGTCAACCGGCGTGTTTTACCGTCGGCCGTCCCTTTCGGCCGTCGATCAGGAGGCCTGAAGAATGAGATCCACGTCCCGCTATGCGCTTGTTGCGGCGCTTGGCTTCGCGCTTACCGCCGTTGCGCCGGGTGCCCCTGCCTTCGCCAAGAAGAAGGAAGAGGCTGCGACCCCGCAGCTCAAGATCGGCGACGCAGTCCGCAAGCCGCTGGCGGAAGCCGACGCCGCGACCAAGGCGAAGAATATTCCCGCCGCCGAAGCCGCTCTTGCGCAGGCGAGGCAGGCCGCGAAGACCCCCGACGAGCAGTTCGTCGTCGCGCAATATGGCCTCAACGCTGCCCAGGCGAGCGGGGATCAGGCCAAGTTGTCGGCTGCGCTCGACGAAATGATCACGACGGGCGAGGCGGCCGGCAAGCTGCCCGACGACCAGCGCGCCAAATTCTACTGGTTCCAGGGCCAGTTCGCTTATCAGGCCAAGAATTATGCGAAGGCCGAAGCGGCGCTGACCAAGGCGATCGCGGCGGGTTCGACCGAGGCCGACGCTTATGCGGTCCTCGCCGACGTTCAGAACCGCAACGGCAAGCCCGCCGAGGCGCTCACGACGCTGCAGAAGATCATCCAGACCAAGGCCGCCGCCGGCCAGCCCGTCCCGACCGACTGGTATGGCCGTGGCGCCGACATCGCTTCGCGCGCCAAGCTGCCGGGCGAGTTCGTGAAGATTACGACCTCCTGGCTGACCGCCTATCCGGTCAAGCAGAACTGGCATGATTCGCTGTTCATCTATCGCCAGATGGCGGGCCTCTCGGGTGAGAATGATCTCGACCTGCTGCGCCTGGCCCGTGCGGTCGACGCCCTGCCGCTGTCGGCGCAGTCCAACTATGTCGACTATGCGCTCGCCGTCTATCTGCGCTTCCCGAACGAAGCCGTCGACGTCCTCAACGAAGGCATCAAGGCAGGTAAGCTGAACCCGGCGACGAGCCAGAACACCCGCGAGATCATCGCCCTGTCGCAGCCGAAGCTCGGCCCGGACAAGGCCTCGATCCCGGCGGCGGTCACTGCTGCGAACGGCCCGAAGGCGACCTTCAAGTCGGCGATGACCACCGCCGATCTGCTCTACGGCTACAAGGATTTCGCCAAGGCGGCGGACATCTACAAGATCGCGCTGACCAAGCCGGGCGCGGACGCCGCGCAGGCGAACTACCGTCTCGGTCTTGCTCTGGCCCAGGCCGGCGACAAGGAAGGCGCCAAGGCGGCCTTCGACGCCGCTGGCACTGCCGGCAATTACGGCATTCTGTCGCAATATGCGAAGGTGTGGGTCGACCACCCCGCCGCGTCCTGATCGACAAACCAATGAGAAAAGCCCCGGTCGGAGCGATCCGGCCGGGGCTTTTTCATGGCTTCATCGCTCGAAGGCGGTATCAGGCGCCGTCGACGGGAATCCCCGGCACGTCCTTCGACGTGCGGATGGTGAGTGAGGTCTTCACGCTCGCGACATTGGGCGCGGTCGTCAGCTGCGAGGTCAGGAACTGCTGGAAGGCCTGAAGGTCGTGGGCGACGATCTTCAGGATGAAGTCGATCTCGCCGTTCAGCATGTGGCATTCGCGCACCTCCGGCAGGGCGGCGACATGGCTTTCGAACTGGCGCAGATCTTCCTCTGCCTGGCTGCGCAGCGAAACCAGCGCGAACACGGTGATGCCATAGCCGAGCGCGGCTGCGTTGAGCCGGGCATGATAGCTCTCGATGACGCCCGCTTCCTCGAGCGCACGGACGCGGCGGAGGCAGGGCGGTGCGGTCAGACCGGCCTTGCGCGCCAGATCGACATTGGTCATCCGGCCGTCCTCCTGCAGCTCATGGAGGATGGTTCGATCGATAGCATCAAGCGAGGGTGCCGACATGGAGTAACCTTTCAACGATTACCCCATTCCTTAGAATAAAGTTACGGTCTCCTGCAATAAAAATAGAAGGCTGCGATGCCGACCAAAGCCCCTTTGCGCGGCGGGCGGTTGCGTTCTACTATGAAGCGAAGGGGGACCGGTTCGGTTCATTCGTTCGGCACCGATCGGAGGCGGGCCTTTGCGGTTTGACGATATGTTGGCCACCTTGCTGGCACAGCCGACGCCGACGGTCGACGCGCGCATATTTTTGTGGCGGCAGGTCGTGGACGTGCTGGCGCAGGGGCGGGGCCATCGGGTCGACGATCCGCTTGTCGATGCCCCGCGCGCGGTCGACGCCTATAATTTCCTGCGCGCCACCCGGCCGGAAATTCCCGCCGATCTGCGCCTTGCCGCAGGACGGGGGCTTGCCGGGCGTCGCGTTCCGCCCGAACTCGTCCTGCTGTTCGCCGAGGATCTGCCGCACATCGCGGCGCCGATGCTGGGCCATGTCTTGCTGTCGTCGCAGCAATGGCTCGACCTCCTGCCTCGCCTGTCGCCCAGCGCGCGCAACCTGCTGCGCAATCGCCGCGACCTCGGGCGTGCGGTCGAGCAGGCGCTCGAAGGCTTCGGCTCCACCGATTTCCTGATCCAGGGGCCCGTCGAAGCCTCTCCCTCCGCATTGGCGCCGCTTGCTGCGCCGATCGATGCACTCAAGGCGTCGGCCGAAATGGTGGCGCCCGCTGTCGCCGCATCGACGCCGGCCGACATGCCCTTCGCAGCATCCTTCGCTCCCCAGGCATCGCCACCGCTTGCCCATTATGATGTCGAGGGCGATGCGGAACCCGTTGTCACGGCAGCGATCCCCGATCTGCCAGAGCCTCCCTCGGCGCCGGGCGACAGCCAGATCAGGGAGCTTCTCTCCCGTATCGAAACCTTCCGCACCCGCTATCCCGCTCCGGGTCCGGGGGATGTGGCGGGGGAGGCGGCGGCCGAGGCGTCGGAGGACGCCGCCGACGTGCCGCCGCATGCCGAGAATTTCCGGTTCGAGACCGGCGTCGATGGCGTGATCTGCTGGGTGCAAGGCGTTCCGCGCGGCCCGGTGATCGGCGAGACGATCGCGGTCGCGGCACATCAGACCGACCATGGCGTCGATGGCCATGCGGCCGGCGCCTATCGCAGCCGCACGCCCTTCCGCGACGCGCGCCTGACAATAGCCGGGCGTGGGCCGGCCTCGGGCGAGTGGCGCATCTCGGCGGTGCCCTTTTTCGATCCCAAGGACGGCCGTTTCAGCGGCTATCGGGGAACCGCCCGCCGCCCCCGCGCCGACGAGAATGCCGCCAGCCTCTCGACGCCCCGGCCGGCGACGGAAGAGCCCGCCGTGCAGGATTCGCTGCGCCATCTGGTCCACGAGCTGCGTACGCCGCTCAACGCGATCATCGGCTTTTCCGAGATGATCGAGGGGCAGGTTCGGGGACCGGCCGCTGCACCCTATCGCAGCCGCGCGCAGGAGATATTGGAGCAGAGCAAGAAGCTGCTCAGCGCGGTCGAAGATCTCGATCTCGTCGCCCAGGCCAAGCCGGTCGAGCAGGGCATGGCGGCCGATGCCGTCGACCTGTCGGCGATCCTCGCGCGCCTTCACGGCAGTTTCGAAGAGGTGGCGTCCGAGCGGGCGAGCGGGATCGCCTTCCGCATCGATCCGACCCTGCCGCCTGTCGCCGTCGACGCAGCGACGGTGGAGCGCATGCTCTCCCGTCTGCTTGCCGCGACCATCGCCATGGCGGGGGAGGGCGAACGGATCAGCGTCGATCTGCAGCGCGACCCGCGCCGCGCGAGCCATTTGCTGCTGACCGTCCTGCGCCCGCGCGCGCTCGACGGGCGAGACGAGAAGATGCTGCTCGACCCCGGCTACAATCCCGGCGGCAACTGGCCCGACGCACCGGTGCTCGGCCTCGGCTTCGCGCTCCGCCTCGTGCGCAACCTCGCCATCGCGAGCGGCGGCATGCTCGAGATCGATTCGACGCGCTTCTATCTCAGCCTCCCGCTCGACGATCGCGGCGGCCGCGCTGAACAGGGCGCGCGCTGATCCACCCTCTGTTGCGAGGCGTGCGACGCACGCACGACCCTTGCCGCCGCCGCCGCCCTTCGCTATCGCCGGGCGGCGCTGGTCGGGGCCTGTAGCTCAACGGTTAGAGCTGGCCGCTCATAACGGCTAGGTTGCGGGTTCGAGTCCTGCCGGGCCCACCAGCGCGATCCTCCCTATCTCTTTCTTCCCCGGTTCGTCGCCAAGCCGAGCGGCCGCCTTGGCTCTGTTCTATCCGCTCTCCGGATGCCCCCAACCGGCTGGCGGAGAGTCGCAATACGTAAAATGCGCCATTGGCCCCCCGGCGGGGCACCCGCAACTTTCCGGAATTGCAGGGGAAGCAAATGGCCGGAGCGAACAGGGACAAGGTCGGGCGCAGGGCGCTTTTGCGTCAGGCGGGGGCGGCGGGGATCGTCGCTGGTCTGAGCGCCTGCGCACCGGTCGGCTCGAAGCGGCTGGCCACCGCAGCGAAGTTGGCCCGGCTCGACGGCACCCGGACGCTGGTCCCCTTCCGGGCGACCCCGCGCGAGATCGTCGACGTCAAATGCTGCCTCCGTCCGCTGCGCGCGGCGGGCCCCAATCTGGGCACCGAGATGGTCGGCGACACGCTGGTCGTACACAATTACGGTCATGGCGGCAGCGGCTGGTCGCTGTCCTGGGGATCGGCGGACATCGCGGTCGGCAAGGCGATGACGGCGTTGCCCCGCGAGATCGCTGTGGTGGGTTGCGGGATCGTCGGGCTGACCACCGCGATCGTCGCCCAGCGCGCCGGCCTGAAAGTGACCATCTATGCCCGTGAGCTGATCCAGAAGACGCGCTCCTTCCGCGCCAGCGGCTCCTTCACGCCGGATGCGCGCGTCGCGCTGGCCGAGCCGGCCGGCGCCGCCTTCGGCCCGCTATGGGAGCAGATGGCGCGCCTGTCGTGGAAGACCTTCCGTACCTTTCTCGGCCTGCCGGGCAATCCGGTGGCGTTCAGCGACAGTTTCGCGCTGTCCGACGAACCCATCAAGCGGCGCGTCTGGCCGGCCGATCCGGCGATTACCGAAAGCTGGAAGCCGGGCGGGCTGCCACGGCAGAATGTGGAGTTCGGCCACTATATCGATCGCATCCGCGACATCGTGCCGCCGGGGACCGATCTGACCCCGGAGGAAAATCCCTTTCCGGTGGCCTATGCCCAGCGCTCGTCGAACATGCATTTCAACTTCGCCAGCTATGCCCACTGCCTGCTGTCCGAATTTTTCGAGCGGGGCGGGCAGTTCGTCATGCGCGATTTCGCCAGTCCGGCGGAGTTCGCGACGCTGCCGCAGAAGGTCGTCATTCATTCGACCGGCTATGCCGCGCGCGATCTGTGGCGCGACAACACGATCATTCCGGTGCGCGGGCAGACCGGCTGGCTCATGCCGCAGCCGGCGGTCGACTATGGCGTGCGCTACAAGAATATCTCCCTCCTCTCAAAGGCGGACGGGGTCGTGGTGATGAACAACAATCCCGAAATGGGCGACATGCTGGGCGTCGGCGATTCGAACGAACTGCCGAACCGAAGCGCGATCGAGGAGGGGCTGGCGATCATCGCGCCGGTTCTTGCCGCCGCCCGGCCGGAGCGGCTGGCATGAACGGTCGCATCGCCATCGCGCTGGCGCTCGCGGCGGTCGTGTGGACCTCGCTCGCCATTGCCGCCGGTCCATCGTCCGTGCCCGCACCCAGTGTCCGGCAGGGCGCCTACACGGCAGAGCAGGCGAAGGCGGGGGCCCGCACCTATGCGATACGCTGCGCGGTCTGCCACGGCACGCGCCTGGAAGGCAGCTATGAGGTGCCCGCGCTGACCGGCAAGTTCGTCGCGCACTGGGCCGGTCGGCCGATCTGGCCGTTGTTCGACTATGTATCCCGAGCGATGCCGCAGCCGGCACCCGGTTCGCTCTCGCCGGCGGAGAACGCCGCGCTGATTGCATTCTTGCTGGAGGCCAACGGGCTGCCTGCGGGCGCCAAGCCGCTCCCGGCGGATCAGGCGGGACTTTCTTCCATCCCGTTCGAAGCGCCCGCCATCACCACTGCAGCGCGTTGAAAAGGCGGAGAATTGTGCGACGCAAGATGAGTTCGGAAACGCCCTAGCTTCATCGAGCCATGCTCTGCGTAGACAAAAGCACTGGATTGCTTCGACTGCAAAGGATTGTTGTTGCGTTGCAACAGAAGATTGCGCAGCATGATCGAACAAGTTGGGCGATTCCAGGGGGCGGGAATTGGTCGTGACACAAGGGCATTGCGTCAAAGCCGGGAGCGTGCGGTCGGGGCGGCTTGCTCGGCTATCGGGAACAGCTGTCCAGTGACTACGCTGGCGCCCCGTTCCGCTCTCGACGCCGCTGCCTCCGAAGCGGTGCGCGATCCGGCGGCGGAGAACGGGGATCGCCGCTATCTGCAGGGCATGGCGCTGATCCTTGCCGCCTGCGTTCTCGACTGCATCATCCTTGTCCTGGAAATCGGCACCGATGGCGCGGACTGGCTCTACTGGAGTCTGCTGGCGCTGGTGCAGTTGCTGATCGGCGCTGCCGCCTGGGCGTGCTTCCGGATGTTTCATCGCCAGTCCCGCCGGATCACCGAACAGTTCGAGCAGATGCAATTGCTGCGGCGAGCCAAGGAGGCGGCCGAAACCGCCAATGTCACCAAGAGCCGCTATATCAGCAATGTCAGCCATGAGATTCGCTCGCCGCTGAACGCCATCTATGGCTATGCGCAGCTGATCGAGGGCAATGACGGCAGCGGCGCCAAGGAGGCGGTGCGCGTGATCCGTCGCTGCGCCGAACATATGACCAGTCTGGTCGAAGGGCTGCTCGACGTTGCGCAGATCGAACATGGCGTGCTGCGCGTCCGGTCGGAAGTGGTGCGCCTCGACAAGTTCATCGACCAGCTGATCTCGATGGTGCGGCCGTCCGCCGCCGCCAAGGGGCTGCAGCTCCATTATGTCAAGCGCGGCCGGCTGCCCGAGCATGTGCGGACGGATCCGAACCGCTTGCGTCAGGTCTTCCTCAACCTTCTGTCGAACGCCATCGCCTATACCGACAGGGGATCGGTCACGCTCAGCCTCCATTATGCGGCGCAGGTGGCGACCTTCGAGATACGCGATACCGGGCGCGGGATCAGCCCCGAGGACCAGCCCACCATCTTCGATCCGTTCGCGCGGGGCGGAGCCGAGCATGTCCTGTCGAAGCCGGGGGCGGGGCTGGGGCTCTCCATCTCGCGCGCGATCGTCGAGATATTGGGCGGGCAGCTGGAACTGGTCGAGAGCGGGCCGACCGGCACCAGCCTGCGCGTCACGCTGCTGCTGAGCGAGGTGATCGCGCGGCAGGTGACGGCCGACAAGAAGCCGCAGATCGAAGGCTATCACGGGCCGCGCCGCTCGATCCTGATCGTCGACGACGACGCCGACCAGCGCCAGTTTCTCGATGGTTTTCTCGGCGGACTGGGGTTCGACGTCTGGTGTGCGCCCGACGGCGAGTCCGGGGTCGCGCTTTCGCTCGACCAACAGTTCGATCTCGTGCTGCTCGACATCAGTCTTCCGGGCATTTCCGGCTGGGCGACGGCCTCGGAATTGCGCCTGCGCGGCGGGTCGGCCCTGCGCATCGTCATGCTGTCGGCCAACGCCCACGAGTTGCACCGGCCCGACTTTCCAAACCCGGTGCACGATCATTTCCTGACCAAGCCGGTCAGCTTCACCGCGCTGATCGAGACGATCGGGGCCCAGCTCAAGCTCAGCTGGCGGTTCGAGGCGGTCGAACCGGTGCCGCGCAAGGATCCTCCACGGGGATCGGCAGCTCCCTTGAGTGCGGAGCTCGAGGAGCGGCTGCAACGCATCGGCGAATTGCTCAAGATCGGTCACTTTCGTGGGTTGGAGGACGCGATCCGCCAACTCGCCGATCAACATCCGCAGGCCGAGCGGCTGAGTTTGGAACTGTTCGACCGGCTGGACCGGTTCGATCTCGAAGGCATGGCGCGACTTGTCGAGGAGTATGACGGGTGAATATTCCGGGTCACAGCGATACGGTCCTCATCGTCGATGACGAACCGGACTCGCTGCGTGCGATCAGCCGTGCGCTCGAAGCCGCCGATCTCGCCGTGCTGGTGGCGACTTCGGGCAAGGCGGCGCTGGAGCGGTTGCAGCACATCGTACCCGACCTGATCCTGATGGATGCGGTCATGCCCGAAATGGATGGGTTCGAGGTCACCGCACAGATCAAGAAACGGCCCGAGCTCCATCACGTCCCGGTCATCTTCATGACCGGCCTGACCGAAAGCGAACATGTCGTCGAGGCGTTCGAGGTCGGCGGCGTCGATTATGTGAAAAAGCCGGTGCAACTGTCCGAGCTGGTCGCGCGCGTCCGCGTACATATGGCGCAGGGCCGGGCGGTGCAGGCCAGCGTCGCCAGCCTCGATGCGACCGGCCGGCTGATGATCGCCACCGACACGCGCGGCAATCTGCTGTGGTGCACGCCAGGCGCCGAACAGGCGATAGGCGGGCTGGTGCCCGGATGGCGACGCGGGACCGAACTTCCGCCGGCCATAGGGCAGAAAGTCGCGGCGCTGGTCGAACGCGGCAGTCCGGGATCGTCGGTCAAGATCGGCCCGCCGGGGTTCGCCGGCAATCTCGAGCTGGTGATCATCGCCCGCTACCGGGGCGACGAGGTGCTGATCCGGATCAACCAGCTCGACCCTGAGAAGCATGTCCTGCGCCTGCGCGACCAGCTGCAGCTCACCCACCGCGAGGCGGAGGTGCTGCTGTGGGTCAGCTATGGCAAGGCCAGCATCGACATCAGCGACGTGCTGAACATCAGCCCGCGCACCGTCCAGAAACATCTCGAGCGCATCTACGAGAAGCTGGGCGTGGAGATGCGCTCGGCGGCTGCGGCGATCGCGACGAGACTGCTCGATCAGTAGAGCGTCCGCCGCGATCGCCTGCGGTCACTTCGCCTTCTTCGCGGCGATCGCCTCGATCTCGATCAGGAAATAGGGGCCGACCAGCGCGCCGACCTGGAAGGTCGAGCGCGCGACCGTCGTCGGATTCTCGGCGGTGCCGAAGAACATCTTGAAGCCTTCGTTGGCGCCCATGAAGTCGAGCTTGCCGAGTTTGGGGTCGGGGGCCACGAACAGGCTCAGCTTGACCAGATCCTGCATGCTGTAGCCCTGCGACTCCAGGATCGCCTTGATCTTGGTGAGCACGCTGATCGTCTGAGTCTTGGTGTCGCCGAGATCCTCGATGCTCTTGATGTCAGCCATAGACTTGGCGGGATCGATCGGGGAGGGAAGCTGCCCGGAGATGTAGAGCGTCTCCGCACCCGCAGAAACCTTTGCCGCGTCGAGGATCACGGCATTGGGGTTGCTCTTTATCCGCGTGATCTGCGCCTGAGAGGTCGTCGCGAGGCAGGCCGCCATGCAGGCGCCCGCAATCGTCCATGTGCGAGTCAAGATTCGTCCTCCATTGCCGTGAACGCTGCGGAAAAGGCCCCTCCACCGCTGCTGGGGCGATCATATGCGGGGCAGGCAGCGGGGCCGTACGCAAAACGGCGTATGGGCAATGGGCCGGGCGATGCCCTGTTATCCCCTTAACAAGAGCTTACGAACTTCGATTCGATCTGCTCCGCCGATCCAAGGGGGAAAGGCGGAGCCGGATAATCGCTGCACCAATCGCCGGGACAAGGCGAAGTGAATGACATGCACCGGAGAGGGACGCACCGCCACAGGGGGGAATGAAAAGATGCGTTCTACCAGGAAAATTTCAGTCGCGATTCTTGCGACGACAGCTCTCTCTTCTGTCATCATGAGCGCTCCCGCCCATGCGGAAGTCGAGACGCAACTCGCCGCTGCCGAGGGTGCGGCCGACAAGGAGCCTTCCAGCGAGATCGTCGTCACCGGCTCTCGCGCAGCCGGCCGCATGGTGGCGGAGAGCGCTACCCCGATCCAGCTGGTCAACTCGGAGGCGATCGCCAGGGTCGGTCAGCCCAACCTCAACCAGGCGCTGACCCAGCTCGTCCCGTCCTTCACGGCGCAGACGCAGGGCACCGACATGGCGAGCTTCTCGCTCAGCGCCCGCCTGCGCGGTCTGAGCCCGAACCACACGCTCGTCATGGTCAATGGCAAGCGCCGCCACAACAATGCGATCGTTCAGGTGATCAATGGCGCTTTCGGCGGTTCGGCGGCTCCGAGCATCGACCTGATCCCGCCGGGGTCAGTCTCACGGATCGAAATCCTGCAGGACGGCGCCGCCGCGCAATATGGTACCGACGCCATCGCGGGCGTCATCAACATCATCACGAAGAACAGCACCGAAGGGCTGCTGTTTGAAAGCACCGCCGGCGAATATTATGACGGCGAGGGACGTACCTACAGCGCCAGCGGCAATTTCGGCATGCCGATCGGTGAGTCCGGTTTCCTCAACCTGACTCTCTTCCATCGTCGCAACGACTATACCACGATCGGTGACGGGCAGACGACCGTGCGCAATATCGACGGCTCGACGGTCACGCTGACCGGCGCCAATGTCCGCTTCCAGCCAATCTATAACGCGCTAAACGCGCGTAACGGCACGGCAGGGGTCAACGGCGGCCAGCCCAATTCGCAGCTGAGCGTTGCCTTTTACAACGCCGGTTACGACTTTGGCGATGTCCAGATCTACTCGTTCGGCGACGTCTCCTACCGCCACGGAAAGGCGCTGCAGGGCTATCGTCCGCCGAACCGCATCTGCGTTGCCGGCACTGCGGCATCGCCGACCGACCCGGCCAACTGCTTTGCGCCGACGGTCGCATCGGGCATGGTGCCTCTGATCGAAGTGAAGCAGAACGAGTTCCAGTTCACCAGCGGCATCAAGGGCGACTTCTCGGGCTGGGCCTGGGATCTCGGCGGCTCCTATTCGGAGGACCGGGCCGACGTTTACACGACCAACTCGGCCAATGCGAGCCTGTGGGCCGACACGACCCGCGCAGCGCTGGCGTCGGCCTCCACGACGGATCGTGGCTTTACGCCGCGCGATTTCTATGACGGCGGCTTCCAGTTCAACCAGTTCATCGCCACCCTCGACGTGAACAAGCAGTTCGAGGTCGGCATGGCGGAGCCGATGACCTTCGCCTTCGGTGCGGAGTACCGGCGGGAAAGCTACTCGATCTTCTACGGCGACGAAGGATCGCGCTATGTCGAGGGCGGCCAGTCCTTCCCGGGCTTCGGCATCACCGATGCCGGCAAGACCCGCCGCAACGTCAAGGCGATCTACGGCAACTTCATCCTGAAGCCCGTCACCGATCTCGTCGTCGACCTTGCGGGCCGCTTCGAGGATTATAGCGACTTCGGCACCACCACCATCGGCAAGCTGACCGCGCGCTATGATTTCAGCCCGGCCTTCGCGCTGCGCGGTACGGTCAGCACCGGATTCCGTGCTCCGTCGCTGGCGGAATCGGGCTATTCGGCGACCAATGTCGGCCCGACCTCTGCGACGGTCCAGCTGGCGCCGAGCTCCCCGGGTTCGGCGGCTGCCGGATTCGGTGCGTTGCGCCCGGAGAAGTCGACCAACTTCTCGGTCGGCACGGTCATCCGTCCTGCACCGCGGCTCGTGATGAGCCTCGATGCCTATATGATCAAGATCCGCGACCGCATCGTGTCGTCGGGCACGATCATCGGTCAGCGTCAGTCGACGACGGCAGGCGCAGCAGCTGTCCCCGTGCTCACCCCGCTGATCAACGGCATTACGCCCTTCGACCTCGTCAGCGGCGCCATCGCCGCCAGCGGTAAGGCGATCGACCCGACCGTGCTGTTCGGTGGCCAGCTGGCGATCCAGACCTTCACCAACGGAATCAATACCGAGACCAAGGGCGTAGAGTTCTCCGCGCGTTACGCAATGGACGTGCCGATCGGCAAGCTCGACCTGACCCTGGGTGCCAATTACAACCACACCAAAGTTACCAAGAACCGGCTCGGCACGCTGTTCGGTCCGCAGGCTGCGGCAATCATCGAAACGTCCAACCCGGACTATAAGGTCGTCGCCAACGCGCTTTTCACCAGCGGGCCGTTCAGCGCCAATCTGCGTGGTACTTACTTCGGTAAGACCACGGTTCTTGTTAACCCGGCTGTCACGGTCGCTTCCGCACCAATTGCGGGCAACCTGTTCCCGGCGGTGGTGAAGGCGGCGGCGCTGGTCGACGCCGAACTCGGCTATGACGTCACCGAATGGGCGAACTTCGCGATCGGCGCACAGAATCTGTTCAACAAGATCCCGGAAACGCCGGGTCTGGTGCCGCTCGCGACCCTGCCGACCAACGGCGTGTCGCCCTACATCAACGGCACGACCACGATCAACGCGCCGTACAACCATGGGCCCTACGGCACCAACGGCGGTTACTATTACGCCCGCCTCACCCTGAAATTCTGATCGCTTAGGAGGGGGCGCCTAATCCCCGCGTCCCCTCCGCCCTTCAACGACATCCTCAGGAGACATGCCATGATCCGCACGCTCGCCACGACCGCTGCCCTCGCTCTTGCCCTCGCGGCATCGGGCGCTCAGGCTCAGGTCGAACGGACGTCGGCCAGCCCCACCGCCGTCATCGCAAGCAGCGCGATGGTGCCGCCGGGGACCAAGCTCTTTTTCCTGTCGGGCAGCACCGCCTCGCCGGTCGATCCGGCCAAGCCCGAGGAGTTCGGGGACACCAAGGCGCAGACGCTGTCGATCCTCACCAAGATGAAAGCGCAGCTGGAAAAGCTGGGCCTCGGCATGGGCGACATCGTCAAGATGACCGTGTTCCTGGTCGGCGTGCCCGAGCGCGAAGGGCGGATGGACGCCCCGGCGATGAACGAGGTGTTCAAGACCTTCTTCGGCACCCCCGAACAGCCGAACAAGCCGACCCGTTCGACCGTGCAGGTCGCCGCGCTCGGCCGGCCGACCACCCTCGTCGAGATCGAGGCGATCGCTGCCAAGGCACCCTGAGCCTCACCCCTCGGTCCCGTCCGAAAAAGGTAGTCCGATGACAGACACTGCTTCCTCACCCTCGCGCCGCGACCTTCTGACGATGATCGGCAGGATGGGGGGTGGTGTCGCCCTTTATCAGGCGATGACCGCTCTGGGGCATGCCGCAGAGACCCAGTTCAAGGGGCCGCCCAAGCTCAGCGGCGCCCGGCCGGGGGCCTCGGTGGTCGTGCTGGGCGCGGGGCTTGCCGGAATGCTTGCTGCCTATGAGTTGGCAAAGGCCGGCTACAAGGTGCAGGTCCTCGAATATCAGGACCGCCCGGGCGGGCGGAATTATTCGGTGCGCGGCGGGGACAAGGTGGTCGAGGTCGGCGGATCGGAGCAGACCTGCACCTTCTCGGCCGGCAATTATCTGAACCCCGGCCCGTGGCGCATCCCGCACCATCACCGCACCCTGCTTCATTATTGCAAGGCGTTCGGGGTCGAGCTCGAGCCCTTCGTCCAGATGAACCACAATGTGTTCGTCCATCGTAAGGACGCTTTCGGCGGCAAGCCGCAGCGCTACAAGGAACTTGCGGTCGACTTCAAGGGCCATGTCTCGGAGCTGCTGTCAAAGTCGCTCAACGCGGGCGCGCTCGACGACAAGGTGAGCAAGGAGGACAAGGAGAAGCTCCTGCTGGCGATGCGCGAATGGGGCGTGCTCGACGACAAGCTCGCTTATACCAGCAGCCTGAAGGTGTCGGGCCAGCGCGGCTATGACCAGCCGCCGGGCGGTGGCGTCGGTGGCGCGCCCACGCCGTCCAAGGTCAACGGGCTCAGCGACGTGCTGGCGTCCAATGTCTGGACGCAGATGGGCTTCTACTTCAACTATGTGATGCAGACGACGATGTTCCAGCCCAAGGGCGGCATGGACATGATCGGCAAGGGCTTTGCCAAGCAGCTTGGCACCATGATCCGCTACAATGCCAAGGTGACCAAGGTGGCGCAGGGCGCAAAGGGCGTCACCGTCAGCTGGGAGGATCTGAAGACCGGGCAGGTGAGCGAGACCAAGGCCGACTGGTGCGTCTGCACGATCCCGCTGCCGGTCCTCAGCCAGCTCGACGTTCAGGTCGGCCCCAAGATGAAGGCCGCGATCCGCGCCGTGCCGTATAACGGCCAGCTCAAGATCGGCCTCGAGATGCGCCGGCGCTTCTGGGAAGAAGATTATTCGATCTATGGCGGGCACAGCTTCACCGATCAGGCGATCGGGCTGGTGTCCTATCCGAACAACAATTTCTTCCAGGATGGCCCGGCCGTGCTGGTCGGTGCCTTCGCCAGCAATGCCGGGGCGTTGCAGCTGACCGGCATGACGCCCGAACAGCGGATCGAGGCGGCGCTGGCGCAGGGCTCGGTCTTCCACCCGGCAGAATATCGCAAGGAATATGCGAGCGGCGTCTCCTTCGCCTGGAGCCGCCAGCCCTGGATCCTCGGCTGCACCTCGCGCTGGACCGAGGAGAGCCGCGCGGCGCACTACCAGAATCTGGTCGCGCTCGACGGCCGCATCGTCC
>JAIYAJ010000211.1 GCA_027489105.1 Zymomonas sp.
CTCGGATGCCTTCGGCACCAGCGTGGGGGCCGAGGGCATCGGGCTATACAGCGGCAGCAATGTGCGGGGCTTTTCCGCCTTTGCCGCGCAGAATGTACGGATCGAGCGGCTTTACCTCGGCAGACAGGCTAGAGCGAAATCCGTTCCGATTGCATCGGACGGATCGCTCTAGATTATTGTTTTACCGCGTTTTCCGAGTCACCAGATGATTCCATCTGGTTCGAAAACGCTCTAGCCTAGCGATGCGATGTGTGCTGGATCGACCATTCACGTCGGCACATCGGTGCTGGGTTACGGCCAGCCCGGGGAGCGAACAATTTCGCGCCATGACATCGGGCCGTCTGCCGATGTTCAAGAGCTCGATGGAGACGCTTTGAGATTGAAAAGTGGCATCGCATGCCCGTGTGACATTATCGCTATAAGTGATGGCTATTTGGTCCCCAATGCCGAAACAATGGGTGGCTAAGTCAACGAGATAAGCCGTCCACACACCCCGTCGCTTGGTCGCTCGGATGCCGCTTGATTGCGCGAAATCCCAGCGGATTCAACACAATAGCAGGGCAGACGATGAGCTGGAAAAGCTGGATCGAAAGACGCAGTTTGAAACCGGCTTGACCGGCACAACTTACGTTGTCTGCGGCAGAAACGAGCCGGGAAAAACGGCCTCAAAATGGGCGCGTTGCGTCGTGCAGGTCACCACTGGCAGATCACGGACGAAGCTGCCCGCTACCCCGCACGACCCACTTATAGGTGGTGAGCCCCTCGAGGGCGACCGGGCCGCGCGCATGCAGGCGGCCGGTCGAGATGCCGATCTCCGCACCCAGCCCGAATTCGCCGCCATCGGCGAACTGGGTCGAGGCGTTGTGCATCACGATCGCGCTGTCGACGCTCGCGATGAAACGGTCGGCTGCCGCCTGATCCTCGGTCACGATCGCATCGGTGTGGCGTGAACTGTGGCGGGCGATGTGGGCCAGTGCACCGTCGATCCCGTCGACCGCAGCGACCGAGACGATCGCATCGAGATACTCCGTGTCCCAGTCTTCGTCGTTGGCGGGGGCAACGCGCGGATCGAGCGCGGTGATCGTCGCGTCGCCGCGCACCTCGCAACCCGCGTCCAGCAGGGCGCCGACAATCGCTGACGCCTCGCCATAGGCCCGGTCGATCAGGATCGTCTCGGTCGCGCCGCAAATGCCCGTCCGGCGCATCTTCGCGTTGACCGCAAGCGGCAGGGCCTTGGCGGGGTCGGCCGCGCCGTCGATGTAGAGATGAACGATGCCGTCGAGGTGCGCCAGCACGGGCACCCGGGCTTCCTCCTGCACGCGCGCCACGAGGCTCTTGCCGCCGCGGGGCACGATGATGTCGATCAGGCCCTGTGCCTTCAGCATCGCGCCGACCGCCGCACGATCGGTGACGGGGACCAGCTGGATCGCGGCCTCGGGCAACCCCGCTGCGCGCAGGCCCTCCAGCATCGCGGCGTGGAGCGCGCGGTTGGTGGCGGTCGCCTCCGATCCGCCGCGCAAGATGCAGGCATTGCCCGACATCAGGCTGAGCGCTCCCGCGTCGGCGGTGACGTTCGGCCGGCTTTCATAGATGATGCCGATGACCCCCAGCGGCACCCGCACGCGCTGGAGCAGCATGCCGTTCGGGCGGCGGCTCTCGTCGATCATCTGTCCGACCGGATCGGGCAGCGCGGCCACGGCTTCCAGCGCGGCGGCGATCCCTTCTAGCCGGGCTTCGTCGAGCGACAACCGGTCGACCATTGCAGCCGTCAGCCCATTGGCGCGGGCGCGCACCACGTCACCCGCATTGGCGGCCAATATGTCTGCAGCCGATCGGCGCATGGCGGCGGCCGCTTCGATCAGCGCCTGGGCCTTCTGCCCCGTCGGCGCAGCCGCCAGTGCGATTGCAGCTTGGCGTGCGTCATGGCCCATCGAGGTGATCAGCGCGACGGGATCGGTGGCGGAAAGGGCGGTCAGCTCGGTCATGGCGGCGCCGTAGCACAAGCGGGGATGCGCCCAAAGTCCCTCGCACTTGGGTCAGTGCAATGCTAACTTTCAACCATGTCGGGGGAATTTGAGGCAATGGCCGATCTGGCCACGGGGACGGTCGCTGCGCGGACGATCGATGGCGCAGCTAAAGTCGGCCATGGCGCCGAAGATGGTCATCATGGCACTTGCCTGAACTGTGGTACCGCGCTGGTGGGCGCGCATTGCCATCGCTGCGGTCAGTCGGGGCATGTCCATCGCACGGCCGGGGCGCTGTTCCACGACATTGCGCATGGCGTGTTCCATTTCGAGGGGCGCACCTGGCACACCTTGCCCCTGCTGTTCTGGCGGCCCGGCGAGCTGACCCGCCGCTACGTCCGTGGCGAACGGGTCAATTTCGTCTCGCCAATGGCTCTGTTCCTCTTTTCCGTTTTCCTGATGGTCGCGGTGTTCGGGCTCGTCGGAGGGCCGTTCGGATCGATGCGGGTCAATGGCGATCCCGTGAAGCTCGCCGAAGCGCGCACCGAGGCCGCGAACGAGCTGGCGCGCGTCGAAAAGCGGATCGCGACTCTGACGGCCGAGAAGCAGGCGCGGATCGCGCGTGGCGAAAAGACTCCGGACCTGAATGAGCAACTGGGCGACCTCCGGTCGGAGCAGGCCGCATTACGGCTCGTCACCACAGGACAGATTCGTCCTCCGAAGCTGCGCGACGTCGAGAAATTGAATCTGAACATCGACACCGGGGTTCCGGCGATCGACCTGGCGCTCGAGCATCTGACCCGCAATCCGGAACTCACCGCCTACAAGATGCAGTCGAGCGCCTACAAATTCTCCTGGGCGCTGATCCCCATTTCGTTGCCTTTCATCTGGCTGTTGTTCGCTTTCCGCCGCGATGTGGGCCTTTACGATCATGCGGTGTTCGCGACCTATTCGCTGTCCGCAATGACGCTGATGGTGATCGGCCTAAGCCTGCTCGGGACCATTGGCGTCGGCATGACGATGGGCGGCATAATCATGCTGCTGTTTCCGCCCTGGCACATGTACCGACAGTTGAAAGGTGCCTATGGGCTCAGCGGCTTCGGTGCCTTCTGGCGGATGGTCGCGCTGATCTTCTCTGCCTACACAGCGGCACTGATCTTCGTTGTCATGCTGCTGGCCATGGGCGCCTGATGGACGACAAGCCTCGGTTTATTTGGGCAGGCGGCAAACCGGCAGCTTGAGCTTGGCAAGATCGGCGCAGGGGCGCACCTGGACCGACCCGTCGAGGCCGATGAAGGTGGCATAATTGGCGCCACGGTCACACTGGACCGTCCACATTTCGAGATTCTTGTAAGCGCCCTGATAGGCAACCGGACCGATCTTCCGGCAATATTGGCCTTCGTCCAGCACGGCGCGGCGCAGGGTCGCGCGCTGCTGCAACGGGGACAGTTTCTTCAATTGGTCGCTGAAGCCGTTGGGTGCTGCCTGTGCGACCATGGGCAAAAGGAAAAGGGCGGCCACGGCCGCGAGCATGACGTTCTTCATGGGGATGTCATAGCGCAGGCCGCCGCCCTCGCACAGCGGGGAGAGCGGCGGCCCCGCATGGCCGCCTAGAGACTGTCGCTGATCTTCTTGCCGGCGAACAGCGCCAGCAGCGCGAAGATCACGAACAGCGCGATCGCGACGAAGAACAGAATCTTGGCGAGGCCGACGAAGGCGCCACCGACGCCGCCGAAGCCCATGGCGCCGAGCACCAGCCCGACGACGAGGAAGATTAGCGCCCATTTCAGCATGATATGTCTCCGCTTCCGAGTTGGATGGGAAACGGAGCAAGGGCGGGGAAAGTTCCTGCGGTGAAATCAGGTCTGCGGGACAGCACTATTCGCCCGGCGCGCGGGCCCTGATCGCGAGCGCATGGACCTTCTCGCGCAGCAGGTCCGCCAGCGCTGCGTTGACGGCGCGCTGACGAGCGACGCGATTCTGGCCCGCAAAGAGCGGACTTTCGATGTCGACGGTGAAGTGGCTTTCGCCGGAACCATCATGTCCGGCATGGCCGCGATGATTCTCGCTGTCGTCGATCACGGCCAGCCGGGTTGGGGAAAGCGCCTCGGTGAGGCGGGCGGTTATTTCTGTGGCCACGGGGCCCATGGGAGTCTGGCTCATATTGCCTATATAGGGGGTTTGGATCGAACGAGGCGAGACTTGAGCGAACAATCTTCCGCCCGCAATGCGCGCGCGCGGTTTCATGGACGGGTCGAAGGGAGCCGGCAGATATGCGCCCAGCCGGGATGCGAGGCGCCGGGCGAGTTTCGCGCGCCGGTGCCGGGTGGACGGCGGCCAGGTTTTGACGGGCCGGGGGACTGGCATTTCCTGTGCCTGGACCATGTCCGCGCCTTCAACAGCGGCTATAATTTCTTCACCGGCATGAGCACCGATGAGATCGAGGCGGAGCAGACCTCCTATGGCGGCTGGGACCGTGAAACGCGCTCTTTTTCACCCGGAGCCGGCTCGTCCCCGCGCTGGGCGGACTTCGTCGATCCGCTCGACGCGATCGGCGCCCGATTCGCCCGCGCGGCGGACCAGGAGCGCAAGGATGGCCGGCCGTTGTCCGAATCGGATCGCAAGGCGATGAAGATACTGGGGCTCGGCAAGGACGCGGATCGAAGGGCCCTTCGGACACGTTACGCCGAACTCGTCAGGCGCTATCACCCTGACAGAAATGGCGGGGACCGGAGTCATGAGAAGGCTTTGCAGGATGTGATTTCGGCTTATACGCAACTCAAAGGCCGCCCGGCCTTCGCTTAAGCAGCAAAGACGATCCCAAAGGCACAGCTATGACCGATCTGCCCAACGTCCTGCCCGACAGCCGCACCGCGACGGTGCTGGAAGCGCCCGACCGGATGGTGAAGGTGCGCGAGATGTTCGGCATCGATATCGACATGGAGGTGCCCGCCTTCTCCGAGGCCGACGAGCGCGTGCCCGATGTCGATCCGGCCTATGTGTTCGACCCGGACACGACGCTGGCGATCCTGGCCGGCTTCGCGCACAACCGCCGCGTGATGGTTCAGGGCTATCATGGCACCGGCAAGTCGAGCCATATCGAGCAGGTCGCGGCGCGGCTGAAATGGCCCTGCATCCGCATCAATCTCGACGCGCATATCAGCCGCATCGACCTTGTCGGCCGCGACGCGATCGTGCTCCGCGACGGGCATCAGGTGACCGAGTTCCGCGAAGGCCTTCTGCCCTGGGCGCTGCAGACGCCGACCGCCTTGGTGTTCGACGAATATGATGCCGGCCGCCCGGACGTGATGTTCGTGATCCAGCGCGTTCTGGAGACCGAGGGCAAGCTGACCCTTCTCGACCAGAACCGCGTCATCCGGCCGAACCCGTGGTTCCGGCTGTTCGCCACCGCGAACACCGTCGGGCTGGGCGATACCACCGGGCTGTATCACGGC
>JAIYAJ010000334.1 GCA_027489105.1 Zymomonas sp.
CAGCGTCACCGCGACGATCGCCGCCGCCCGCCAGTCGCCGAGGAACAGGATCAGCAGGATGACGACGAGGATCGTCGCCTCGATCAGCGCCTTTTCGACCGTGCCGACCGCGCGTCCGATCAGGTCGGAGCGATCGTAGAAGACGTCGAGCCTGGCCCCGGCCGGCAGAGCGCGCTCGACCTCCGCCAGCCGCTCGCGGACGCCGTCGACCACCTGCCGGGCGTCGGCACCACGCAGGGCGATCACCAGCCCCTGCACCGCTTCGCTCTCGCCGTCCTTGGTGACCGCGCCATAGCGTGTGAGGCTGCCCATGCCGACGGCGGCGACATCGCCGAGCCTGACGATCCGGCCGTTGCGACTGGCGACGACCATCGAAGACAGGTCCTCGACCGAGGCGATCGCGCCGACCGACCGCACGATCAAGGCCTCCTCGCCGCTGGTCAGCCGGCCAGCCCCATCATTGCGGTTACCGCGCTCTATCGCGGCGCGCAGTTCGTCGATCGACAGGCCCGCGCTCGCCAGCGCGACCGGATCGGGACGCACCTCGAAGCTGCGGACGAAGCCGCCCAGCGCATTGACGTCGGCGACGCCGGGCACGGTGCGCAGCGCGGGGCGGATCGTCCAGTCGAGCAGGTCACGCTTCTCTTGCAGCCCCAGCGGCCCTTCGATCGTGAACATGTAGATGTCGGACAAAGGCGTGGAGATCGGAGCGAGGCCGCCGCTGACGGCGTCGGGCATATCGGCAAGGACACCGCCCAGCCGCTCCGCCACCTGCTGGCGCGCCCAATAGATGTCGGTGCCATCGGCAAAGTCGATCGTGATATCGGCGATCGCATATTTGGCGGTCGAGCGCAGGATCGCCTGACGCGGGATGCCGAGCATCTCAATCTCGATCGGCGCGATCACCCGGCTTTCGACCTCTTCCGGGGTCATGCCGGGGGCCTTCAAGATGATCTTGACCTGGGTCTGGGCGATGTCGGGATAAGCATCGACCGGCAGCGTCGAAAAGGCCCAGCCGCCGAGGCCGGCCGTGACGAGCGCCAGCATGAGGACCAGCAGGCGATAGGACAGCGCCTGCGCGACGAGCGAGCGAAGCATCGATCAGCGCGCCAGGGCCAGCGCCTTGAGCGCGCTGGTCCCGGCCACGGCGATCAGTTCGCCCGGCTTCACGCCCGAAAGGAGCAGCGCCTGCCCGTCGCTGGTCGCGCCACTGGAGACGGTGCGGATGCGGAAGCCGCTACGGGTCCGGACGAAGACCACGTCATGGCCGTCGAGACTGGTGACCGCTTCCGCAGGCACCGACACCGCGCCTGCCGGCGGCGGGCCTTCGAGCGTGACGCTCGTCGCGCGCCCGGCGATCACGCCGGGCCCTGCGGGAAGCTTCGCCTTGAGCGTGATCGAACGGGTGGCGGGATCGATCGTGCTGCCGACCGAGGTGACCGTCCCTCGCGCTGCGCCGAGACGGATGCCCATGCCGGGTCGCGCCTGACCGGCCAGCCGCTCGGGCAATTGTGCCTCGACCTCGTAGCGGTCGACCGCGTCGATCACATAGGGCGCGCCGGTGCCGTCGACCGGATCGCCGGCCTGCAGCATGGCCTTGGTCACCCGGCCCGCGATCGGGGCGACGAGTGTGTAGGTACCGTTGCCGCCGCGCCCGTTGACGAGATCGAGGATGCGCGCCTTTTCGGCGACATCGGCGCGCGCCTCTGCGGCCTGGGCCTGCGCCTCGTCGAGCCGGGCACCCGCGACGACGCCCGCCTTCTGGAGCTGCGCCATGCGCTGCGCGCTCGAGCTGGCGACGCCCAGCCGCGCCCGGGCACGGGCGAGGTCGCCGCTCAGCGACACGACGTCGCGGCTGGCGATCACCGCCAGGGGCTGGCCGCGCCGGACACTGTCGCCCTCGACCGCCATCGTACGGACCACCACGCCGGGAAGTGCGGCGGCGACCGCAACGCGCGCGCCGGGCGGCGGCACGACCACCGCCGGCAGCTGCGCAATCGGCGCGCTGGCCGCGACCATCGCCGGGACCGTCCGGATCGCGAGACGGCCCAGTTGATCGGGCGTCAGCGGGAGAATGTCGGATGGCGGCGCGGCAGCCGCAGTCGTGCCGTCCGGCTCACCGTTGCGGGCGGGCTCGCCGCCCATGCCCCACCACAGGAGACCCGCAGCGACGATCGCCGCCAATCCCCCAGTCGCATAGCCCCGATAGTTTCGCATGCGCAGCAATTAGCCTGCGAAGCTGACGCCTGCCTGACGGGGCCGGTCAGTTGATCCGAAAGTCGAGGATAAGCTCGCGCTGCATCCGATCGGTCGAAAGGCGCCCGCCGGCCGCCACCATGATGCGGTCGGCGATGGCCAGGCCGAGCCCGGCGCCGGTCCGACTGGCATGGTCGGCGCGGCTGTGTCGCTGGACGAGAACCGCCAGCCGGTCCGGGGACAGGCCCTCTCCCTCGTCGCGAACGCGCAACGTCGCGCCGGGGCCGGCGGCAACGATCACCGAGCCGCCCTCCGGCGTTGCGCGGATCGCATTTTCCACCAGATTGCGCAGCGCTGCCGCGATCGCTTCACGGTGTCCGTTGACGACCGGGGGCACGCCGACGGTCTCGATCGCGATGCTGCGCCCGGCGTCGATCGCCTGAGCCGCCATCAGGGCGACCACCTCCTCGGCAATCTCGGGCAGGATGACAGCCCGTGGGGGCTGCGCCGCGACCGCACCCGAATCGACCTGGGCAAGCAGCATCAGCTGGTCGATCAGCCTGCGCATGGCGGACAGATCATGTTTGAGCCGCGCGATTTCGGGATGGTCGATGCTGTCGAGTTCGAGCGACAGCACGGCGAGCGGCGTCCGCAGTTCGTGCGCGACGTCGGCGGCGAAGGCCTCGTGCCGGGCCGCCGCTTCGTCGAGCCGACCAAGCAAGCGGTTCACCGCCTGGGCGAAGGGCAGAGCCTCGGCAGGAAAGCGCCCGGTATCGATGCGGATGCCGCGCTCCATGCCTTGCGCGCTTTCGATCGCCTGCGCCGCATCGCCAAGCGGGGCAAAGGCACGTCGGATCACCCAGAGGCTGGCGAAGGCGAGCGGGAGAACGAGGACGAGCACCGGCAGGCCGACATGCTCGGTCATCTCCTCGATCGCGAGATCGAGTGCCGGTCCGGGGCCGAGATCGCGGAAGGACAGCCCATATTCGAGCAGGACGCCGAATATCAGCAGCACCGTCCCGCCGGCGCCGATCAACGACAGGCCGAGACCAAGCCGGCGAATGACCGAACGTCGCGTCGGCATCAGTCTGCCGCGCGGAGCATATAGCCCAGCCCTCTTATGGTGTGCAGCATCCCTCCCGCGCCGGCCTGGTCGAGGCGGCGGCGCAGGCGCGAGACGATCGCCTCGACCGCGTTGGGGGTGACCGGCTCGGCAAAGCTGTAGAGCGCATCTTCGATCACGGACCGGCGCACCACCGTCCCCGCCTGGCGCATGAGGATTTCGAGCAAGTCGGCCTCGCGCCGGCCGAGATCGAGCATCCGGCCTTCGACACTGGCCTGCCGGGTCGCTGTATCGAAGCGCAGCGGCCCGTTCTCGAGCAGGCTGTTCGCGCGCGGGCCGGGTCGGCGAAGCAGCGCACGGATCCTTGCGGCGATCTCGTCGATCTCGGCAGGCTTGGTGACATAATCGTCGGCGCCGGCATCGAGACCGGAAACCCGCTCCTCGAGCGATCCTCGCGCGGTCAGGATCAGCGCCGGCACGCTCTCCCCTGCCCTGCGCCGCGCTGCGAGCCAGTCCACCCCGTCGCCATCGGGCAATCCGAGGTCGAGGATCAGCGCATCATAATGAGCGGTGGCCATGGCCGCGTCCGCCGCATCGAGCGAATGGGCGGTGTCGCAGGCCAGCCCGCGACGGCCCAGGCCTTCGGCGGTCAGGGCCGCGAGCCGCGCATTGTCCTCGACGATCAGCAGCCGCACATGACCTCCTAGCGCGCCGGGCCCGCACGTCCCGCAACGCGACGCTTTTCGCTACAGCAGACCAGCATGGCGAGGCAATCTGACCTCAGCCTGACGCAAGGGTCCGCGCAATTCTATTGCGCGGTTAAAATTAGGGGCTAGGCTGCACTTCCCATGACCGGCCGCGCACCAGAAGCCGGCCAGACAAGGGACATCCGCATGATATTCGGGCGCGTAAAGCCTCTCGACGCCATTCTCGCTACCGCAGCCAAGAAGTCGCTGCACCGGTCCTTGGGCCCCTTCCAGCTGACCATGCTGGGCATCGGCGGCATCATCGGCACCGGCATCTTCGTTCTCACCGCCGAAGCCGCCCAGAAGGCGGGGCCGGGCATGATGCTCAGCTTCATCATCGCCGGTTTCGTCTGCGCGGTTGCCGCGCTCTGTTACGCCGAAATGGCGGCCATGGTGCCCGTATCGGGCTCGGCCTACACCTATAGCTATGCCGTGATGGGCGAGCTGGTCGCCTGGATGGTCGGCTGGGCGCTCGTGCTCGAATATGCGATCGCGGCGGGTGCCGTCTCGGTCGGATGGTCGGGCTATGTCGTCGGGCTGTTCCAGCATCTGACCGGCATAACCGTGCCGAAAACCTTCATATTGGGTCCGATCGACGGCGGCCTGATCAATATCCCGGCTGCGATAATCGCGCTGGTGGTGACCTGGCTGCTCGTCCTGGGCACCAAGGAGAGCGCGACGGTGAACGCCGTCCTCGTGGCGATCAAGGTCGCCGCGCTGAGCCTGTTCGTCGTGCTGGCGCTGCCGGTGATGAACCTGCAGCATTTCGATCCCTTCGCGCCGCTCGGCTTCGCCGGCATCTCGGCGGCTGCGGCCTCGATCTTCTTCGCCTATGTCGGCTTCGACGCGGTCTCGACCGCCGCCGAGGAGACGAAGAACCCGCAGCGCAACATGCCGATCGGCCTGATCGGTTCGCTCGGCATCTGCACCATCTTCTACATGCTGGTTGCGGCCGGCGTGATTGGCGGCGTCGGCGCGCAGCCGATGCTCGACGCGGCCGGCAATGGGCTGCCGACCGGGTCGACCGAGCTTGCCGCCGCCTGCTCGGCGATCGGCGACGCCAAGGTCGTCTGCTCGAAGGAAGCACTGGCCTGGACGCTGCGCGAGATCGGGTGGCCGCAGGTCGGAAACCTGATCGGCCTTGCCGCCGGTCTGGCGCTGCCGTCGGTCATCCTGATGATGATGTTCGGCCAGACCCGCATCTTCTTCGTGATGAGCCGCGACGGGCTGCTGCCGTCGGCCTTTTCGCGGGTTCATCCGAAGTACAAGACCCCGCATGTCGTGACGATCATGACCGGCGTGTTCGTGTCGATCTTCGCCGCCTTGTTCCCGGTCGGCGCGCTGGCCGACATCTCCAATTCGGGTACGCTGTTTGCCTTCGCGGCGGTCTCGATCGCGGTGCTCGTGCTGCGTCGGACCGAACCTGGCCGCAAGCGTCCGTTCAGGACGCCGGCCGTGATGGTCGTGGCGCCGCTCGCTGCAGCCGGCTGCTTCTACCTGTTCTTCAGCCTGTCCTTCTACACGAAGTCGCTGTTCTTCGGCTGGGCTCTGGTCGGGCTGGTCGTGTACTTCTGCTACGGTTATCGGAAGAGCAACCTCGGTCGCGGAATCGTGGACACCCACGAAACCGATGCCGACGCCCCGCCGCTCCCGGTTCCGCCGGTCGACTGATCGGCGACCGTCGACAGACGTCAGAAGTCCGGCGAAAGCCGGGCTTCCTTCGTTTCAGCGCTGGTCGAGACGACTCTCGATCAACCCGGCGAGATCCTCGTCCAGCGGCAGGCGCGGTCCCATCTGGGCGATGATCCGGCCGGCGGCGATCGATCCCATGCGCAGGCAGGTCTCGATGTCCCGCCCGCGCGCCAGTCCGGCGAGAACGCCGGCGGCGAACAGGTCGCCCGCGCCGGTCGTGTCGACGATCGGCCCGAAGGGTTCGGCCGGCACCGCCACGCGGCGTCCGCCCTCGATCGCGATCGCGCCCTCCGCACCGCAGGTCGCGATCAGCAGCGGAACGCGCCCCGACGCCCATGCGAGCCCCGCCTCGAAATCGGATCGGCCGCTGAGCTCGGCCAGCTCGCCCTCGTTGGCGAACAAGATGTCGATGGTTCGCAGCTCAAGCAGTTCGACGAAATCGTCATGATGCTCGCGGACGCAAAACTCCGAGGACAAGGTGAAGGCCGTCCGCCGGCCGTGACGGCGCGCCATGTCCAGGGCGGCGCGGCAGGCAGCGCGCGGCTCCTCAGTCCGCCACATATAACCCTCGACATAGAGGATCGCGCTGTCGGCGGCGATGCCCGCGTCGAAGGCGGCAGCGGGCAGAAATTCGGAGGCGCCGATCGCGGTGTTCATCGTGCGATGGCCGTCCGGGCTGACGATGATCAGGCAGCGCCCGGTGGGCGTTTCGATCGGCGGCAGCGGAAAGTCGATGCCGCTGGCGGTCATGTCGCCCGCGAAGAGCAGGCCCAGCCGATCCCGGCCGACCTGCCCGACGAAGGCGAGCCGAAGACCGAGGCGCGCGAGCGCCGCCATGGTGTTGGCCGCCGACCCCCCGCACACCTCCTCGCACAGGCCCATCGCTTCGTGCAGGATCACCGCGCGATCGGGATCGATCGGCTGCATCAGCCCGCGCTGAAGCCCTTGCGCGGACACGAACTGATCATCCTTGTGGCAGAGCACGTCGACCAGCGCATTGCCGATCGCGACCACATCGTAGCGGGGTGGAATCATGCCGCCTCCCCTAGAGCGAGACGCGCCGCGTTGGAAGGGCGCCCCGCGGCAACGGGCTTGCGCCGCGTCGCTTATGGTGCTGATCGCTCCCTTATGACGATGCGCCCGCTTCTGCTGACCATTCCCATCGCCCTGCTGGCCTCCTGCGGCCCGGCCACACCACCCCCGACGCTGACGCCGCCGCCCCCGGTGCGGACCGAAGCAGGACTCGATCGCGTCCTGGGTCGGGATGCCCGCGCGCTGATCGCCTTGTTCGGCACGCCGAACCAGGATGTCCGCGAGGGCACCGCGCGAAAGCTTCAATATGCGAGCAGCGTCTGCGTGATGGATGCCTATCTCTATCCATCCGCACCGGGGCGGGAGGCAGTGGTGACGCATGTCGACGCGCGGCTGCCCAATGGCGAGGACATCGACCGCGCCTCGTGCATCGCTGCGCTCAGCCGCCGGCGCGAGGCGCGCTGACCGCTACAGCGCCAGGCGGTCGAGCACCGCCGGCAGCAGCGCATCGACTGCACGTTCGGCCGCTCCCTCGTCGCCTCCGAACACACCGCTGAGCGCGAGTTGGGTAAAGCCGTGGACCGTCGCCCAGGCGGCCAGCGACGACGCTGCGTCCACCTCGCACGGGCTGGCGTCCGCCGCCCCCTCGCCCCGCACGACGCGGTCGAGAATCAGGAAAGCACGCCGGTTTGCGGCTTTCAGCTCTTCATCCGCAGCATCCACCAGCCCGCGTCGCCAGATCAGGTCGAAAGCCGCACGATGCGCGAGTGCGAAGCGGACATAGGCCATGCCCTGCGCGCGCAGGCGGGCGATGCGATCGCGGCCGACATCGGCCTGCTCCAGCGCATCACCGAACGATCTGCTGGTGACCGTTGCGAGCGCCGTCAACAGGCCACGCGCGTCGCCGAAATGATGTCCTGGTGCAGCCGGCGAAACCCCCGCCCGCCGCGCTGCTTCGCGCAGCGAAAAGCCGTCCGGACCGCGCTCCTCGACCACCGCGCGCGCAGCATCGATCAGGGCATCGCGCAAGGCGCCATGGTGATAGCGGCTCCTCCGGCTAATCTTGACACTGTTCATATCATCGGCCATCACCAATCTGTACGGTGTACAGATAGGAGTCGCAACATGGGCCTGCCTGCACAGATTTTCGCGATCGCCAATCTCCTCGCCATGATCGCATGGCTGGCCCTGCTGGCGACCCTTCCTTTCCCCACGATCCGGACGCGAACCAACCGACTCGCGACGATCGCCGTGCCGGTGCTCCTCGCGCTCGCCTATGCCGGGCTGCTGATCGGCGGAGGGCCGGCACCCGGCGAGGGCGGCTTTGGGTCGATTACCGAAGTCAGGGCGCTCTTTGCCGACGACTCCATGCTGACCGCCGGCTGGATCCACTATCTGGCCTTCGATCTGTTCGTCGGAGGATGGGTCGCCCGCGACGCGGCCGACCGCGCCCTGCCCTGGTGGCTGCTTCCGCCCTGTCTGATCCTGTGTTTCCTGTTCGGCCCGACCGGCCTGCTTGCCTATATGCTGGTCCGCACGCTGATTCAGCGAAAGGCGGCAGCATGACGACGGCCCCCGCTACCCGCCCGTCGGGCCCGCTTGCGCGTCTGGCCGACGATCTGGTTGCTGGGGACCGGCTGCTCGCGCGATATGGCTTCCTCCTTCTCGGCCTGTTTCCGGTCGCGCTGCTGCTGCAGACAATCGACCCGCGCCTGTTGGCGAGCGGCGTCGATCCCTGGGTAAAGCCGGCCAAGTTCCTGCTGTCGCTGGGCCTGTTCGCGCTGACGACCGCGTGGATCACCGGCTTCGTCGCGTCAGGGACGAGGGACACGCCGCTGCTTCGCGCCAATCGCCGGATCATTGTCGCGGCTGCGACGTTCGAGCTCGCCTACATCATCGTCCAGGCGGCGCTCGGGGAGGCATCCCATTTCAATCGCGATACGCCGCTGCATGCCGCGCTATACGCTCTTATGGGTATCGGGGCGACCATGCTCGTCGCGGCGATGCTGCCGATCGCTGGCCAGCTGGTGCGCCACCCCATTGCAGGGCTCCGCCCTTCGTTCCACTTCGCGCTGATCGCCGGCCTGGTGCTCACCTTCCTCCTCGGCGGCGGGCTCGGCCTCTATATGGGCGCACAGACGAGCCATGCGGTCGGCCCCGAGGGGCAGGGCCTGCCGCTTTTCGGCTGGAACCGGGTCGGCGGCGACCTGCGGGTCGCCCATTTCCTGGGGATGCACGCCCAGCAGGCGATCCCGCTGCTGGGCCTTGCCGTTCGCGGTCTTGATGAACACCACGGCTGGGCACTGCTGGTCGCGGGCACCCTGCTCTACTGCGCGCTGACCTTGGCGAGCTTTGCCCAGGCCGTCTCGGGACTGCCGGTTCTAGCTGCGTGAAAGCGTACCGAAAGGGATCACCGGTCGCGTACGGCGGCGGAGGCTATGGCCGACCAGGCCGAACCCGAGGATCAGCATCATCCACGTGCCTGGCTCCGGCGCGACGATCACCGCCTGGACGAGGAAGTCCTGCTTGCCCGCGACCGTCAGCGCCTGCAGGCCCTGCGCGAGCGGGGCCGAGCCATTGGCCGTGCTGACATAGTTCAGATAGGTCTGCGCCTGCGCGATGACCTGCGAGAAGTTGGACGAGGCCGGGGTCGAGAAATAGGTCGTGCCGCTGGTGACGTCGAAGGGGTTGCTCGACGATTCGCTGACGATCTCCCACAGCGCGATCTGGAGCGCCGAGGCCTGAACGGCGGTCATCGGCGCGGACAAATTGGGAGCGAACTGACCGAACAGCTGCGATATCTGGAGCGCCTTGCCGACGCCGATCCCGCCGGAGATGCTGCTCTTGCCAGCCTGCGCGAGAGGATCGACCGTGTAGGTGTAGGTCGAATTGAGCGTCGCGTCCTCATAGGGTTCGACGCAGAAGGCGAAGAAGCTGTTGCCGGAGCCCTCCAACTGCTGCGTGTCGGTACCGCCCGTGCGCGTGAAGGTCGCCCGGCCGTTCAGCACCTGGCTGGCAAAGGGCGTACCGTTGGGGCGAATGGCGTTCATGGTGATCGTACTGCCGGACCCGACGCTGTTCAGTGTCGCGATGATGGTCGCGGCTGAGGCGCTGGACGCCGTGCAGACGCTGGCCAGGCCCAGCATGAAGGAAAGTGCCATGATATGCAGACGGTGCATGATATCGGTCCCCACGCGACCGGTCGTTCCGGCCCTTTCGTTATGGGCAAAAGCTTAGCAAGAAGCGGGCCAGCCGCAGCGCCCATTGATTTCGCGGTAAAAATGCTGGGCGGTGTCGAGCGGCTGTAAAATACTCCGACAGCGGAGAAAGCCCCGCCGGTGGTATCAGCGCCCGTGCAGGCGGCTCAGATCGAGCAGGTCGGCCGTCACCCAGCCATTGACGTAATTGACGTAGAACAGGCCGAAGGCGACCGCCGAGACGATCGTGGTCCAAAGCAGGGTACGCCACACCGAGAAACGCGGCGTGGCACTTTCGACTTGCCCGGGCACCGCCGCCTCGGGCTCCGCGCTGCTGCGGAGCCGGAAGGGCAGGACGAGGAACAGGCAGCCCCACCAGAAGAGCAGATAGATCGCGATGATCGACGTCAACTTCATGGCGCCGCCTTCCCCCGAAAGCCGTCAGATACGGATGATCGACACGTCGACGATCGGCTTCTTGCCGGTCCAGGCGGTCGCGCGCCGGCGCACGGCGAGACGCACCGACTCGCGCAGTTTCGCCTCGTCGCGTCCGCCTTTCCGGACCGCGCCCTTCGCGGCCTCGGCGGCGTCCGCGAGAAAGGCCTCGCGGTCCTCTTCAACGGGCAGACCCTGGATCATGAGCGACGGCTCACCCCGCAACCGGTCGCCCTTCTCGAGCACCAGCGTGACGCCGACGAAGCCATATTGCGCCACACGCCGTCGCTCGTTCATCGTCGAGCCGTCGGCGGGCAGGATCACGTCGCCGTCGAGAACCAGCCGTCCGGTGCGCTCCTGGCGGATCGCCTTCGGCCCGTCGGGCGCGAGGCGGACGACCGTGCCGTTCTGCTGGACGATGCCGTGCGGCACGCCTTGTGCCTTGGCGAAGCGGGCCTGCTCAGCCATGTGGCGCAGCTCGCCATGGACCGGCAGGATGATCTCCGGACGGATCCAGTCGTACATCGCCGCCAGTTCGGGGCGGCCGGGATGGCCCGAGACGTGGACATCGGCCTGACGCTCGGTGATCATCTCGATCCCCTTTGCCGCCAGCG
>JAIYAJ010000469.1 GCA_027489105.1 Zymomonas sp.
GCCGCCGAGATCGAGCGTGGGGCGGGCGGTGACAACGTTGAGGGGATTGCCAAGCGCTTCGCCCCAGTCCGGGCGTAAGTCATGCGTGCGCTTCCCATTGTTTTGGCTCTTGCGCTTGGCGGCTGCGCCGTCACACCGGGCTCGCTCCGCGACACGCGCATTCCTGCGCGGGAGCTTGCCCGCATTGAGGCTGACCCCTCCCGGCTCCGTGTTGCGAAGTCGGTCATCCGCCACGCTGAGGCGAACGGGGTGCCTCCCAACCTCGCGCTGGCGATCACCTACGCCGAGTCGCGGATGCGCGTCGGCGCCATCGGTCCCCCAACGCCATGGGGCAGGGCCTACGGGCCGATGCAGGTTTTGGCGTCAACAGCACGGACGGTCGAGCCCAGCGCCACCCCGGCGTTGCTGCGGACCTACGAGGCCGGGACGCGCATTGGCGTGGCCTACCTAGCGCGGGGTTTCCGTGAGCAGGGTGGTGACCCGTGCCGCACGGCGATGCGCTACCACGGCGGGCCGAATACTCGCCTCTGGGGGCCGCGCACGCGCCAGTATTGCCGCATCGTGACGGGGGTCTTGTGATGGTCGAAAGCAAGCCTTTGTCCGTCTCAGATCAGGCCAGGGGCATGTGGCGCTCTGGCCTCAACACGAACAAGATCGCGCAACGCCTGCGCGATCAGGGACAGGTGATCGCGGAGTCGATGGTGGCGCGCATTGTCTGCGCGAAGGGAGAACGGACGTGAGCGAGATAGATGACGGCGGGATGGCGTTTCCGGCGAAGTTCATGATCGACAACGGGTATGGCTTCTCCGAAGTCATCGGCACCGGCATGACCTTACGCGATTATTTCGCGGGGCAGGCTTTGGCCGGAATTATGGCCGACCCCAATCTTACGTTTCCCAACGAAAGACTTGCAAGTTGGGCCTACAAACTGGCCGACGCCATGCTCGCCGCCCGCAAGGTGCAGTCATGAGCGCGCCCAAGTGGACTGATGCTGACATGGAGGACGCTACAAAAGAAGCGTGGGAGGAAGGTGCAGTTGCCGGGCGACTAGAAAAGCAACCCACCATTGACGTCCTCCGCACGCAACTGAAAGTTGTCCTCGACAGCGAGGCCGACACCACCGCACGCTATGATGCGCGGATTGCGGAGTTGGAGGCCGAAACCGCCCGGCTTCGCGCAACGAACGAAACCCTCCAAAGGAAAAACGACATTGCAGAGGCGCGGGTGCGTGCGTGGCATGGCGCTGTTTACATGGTGGATCAGAACCCAAAGTTAAGGCCCGTGCAGCCGACACCGTTTGGCGATGATGTGCCGCCCATCTTAGCGCTACGCTCTGAGAAACTAATAACGCTTTTGGACAAGGTAAACAGGCTTCGCGAGGCGCTGACGTTCTACGCTGACGGAGCCCCGTGCTGCGAGAGCGATGCGGGCGACGGAAGCCTGCGAACAACAAGATGCGCAAGCGTTACGTGCGAGTTTCCTGAGTGTGCAAAACCGCAATTCCCCGTGTGGGACCGAGGACGCCGCGCCCGCGAAGCGCTGAAGGAGACGAAATGACAATCGGCCCGTTGAGGACAGACGAAGCGCTGGCAGAATTTCGAGATCGCGCCATCGCCAATATCGACGAAGACGTAATCTTCACCTGTGACGATTGCGGTGCTCGATGGACCTGCCCCTACGTCTTTGATTGGTACAATCAAGACGGCGACTGCTTGGCGGAGAAGTGAAATGACAATCACGGATGAGATGGTGGAGAAAGCGTTTATCGCGCACTCACAGGCTACATGGCGTGGGGAACCACCACGGACGCGCAGTGCGCTAGAGGCCGTTGCGCCGATGATCCGCAAGGCGGCTCTGGAAGAGGCGGCGAAGTGGCATGATTACCAAGCGGGATACGCACGGAGCAAAGTCACCCCCGGCATGAGTTACAGGGAGTCCGAGATTTACGAAGACAGCGTAGCCCATCACGAGTGCTCAGCCGCCGCCATCCGCACCCTTGCGGATAAGGAGGGGAACCCATGAACGTCGCACGCCAAAGGAGAGCCGCGCACAAGGCCCGGAAGAAGAAACAAGTGCAGCAGCAGCGCGAACAATTTGAGCGGGAGTTAAAGCGTATGCCCGTGATCCCGACTGCGACTATGCACCCGTTCTACACCTTAGACACAGGCGCGTTGCTGGCGGGGCTGGCAATCATCAGCAACAAGGACCGGACATGACCCGCGATGAACTGATCGAGGCAATGGCGCGGGCGATGTGCGCTCGTACGTGCGAGGGCTGCGGTACGTGGGATAGCCACACAATTCGCTGCGGCGATGACTGGCGTGAATGTGCAGACGACGCAGATGCCGCCCTATCCGCCCTTGAGGCGATAGCGTGCGTGGTGCCGCGGAAGGCTACGGGCAAGATGATCGACGCTGCCCAGCGGGCATGGACGCCCGGCGTCAGCCACGGCGAGGCGCACCAAATCCGGTTTGCAGCAATGCTTGAGGCTAGCCCATTCCGGAGCAAGCCATGAGCGCGACCCTTTGGAGCGAGGCCCGCTGCGGCAAGATGGATATGGAGCGGGAGCCGAACAAATACTACTGCCACGAGAGTTCGCCCGGCAGCTTTTCGGCGCGGTACACAAGGCGGCGGGCGAGGGAAGCGGGCTGGACGATTGTCGATGGCGATTGGTGCTGCCCGGCATGCAAGCGTGTCATTCAACTCGAAAGGAAGGCGACATGACGCAATGGCAGCCATTCGAGACAGCGCCCGAAGACGGTGCTGTAATCTTGGCGTATCGCCCAGATGCAGGCGTGTTTACGGCGCATTTCATCGAGCCAGAATGGAGGGGAGAGGGTGAGACAAAACCGCCTGAAGAAGATTACTGCTGGTTTACCACATGCGGCGAAGACCTTACGGGGGATTTGCCGACCCACTGGATGCCCCTTCCGGGCCCACCCGCGCCACAGGCTTAGGGTGCGAGATGCCGGCCCGTCGATCCCACATAACCCTCAAGACAAAGCTCGCCGCTGCGCTCCTGACAATCGTCCGCGATGACGGCACCGGCAGGCTTGCCCCGGTCATCCCCCGCGAGGACGCCAAGACAATGAGCGCCGATCAGGTGCTCTCGGCTTTTGAGTTTGATCACGTCGAGCTCCACGCGCTGGGCGGTTCCGACCATCATTCGAACCTCTACCCGCGACCGCGCCCCGAGCATCGGGAAAAAAGCCGCAAGGACACCTCCGCTGTCGCCAAGGTCAAGCGGCTCTCCCGCGAGCAGGAAGACTTCCGCGCCCGCCTGCTGGCTAAGGGCGAGCCCAGCGAGCCCGCCCCGCCCCGGCGTTCCAAGCGCCGCATCCCGAGCCGCCCGTTCCCTAGCAAGACCAAGGCCTCCGCATGGTGACTCCAATCGTTACGGGCATGACGCCTGCCAAGTGGACCCGGATGAACGAGGCCCAGCGCATTGGCTGGCTGCGCGTTGCTGTTCTGACCGGCAGCCGCCAGCAGATATGCGACATCATCGGCGTGCCCGAGACGAAATACCTCAAACCCTACCTCGACAAGGGCGGTCTCAGGTTCCGCACCGTGGCGGGCATCGCTCGCCTCCCCCGGAAGGAACCGCACCGCGTAGACCGGCCTAACGCCACTGAGTTCATGCAAGAGCCGCTCAAGGGGCCTACACGCCTCGATCCCGGCCCAAGCGGTCTCCCGCTATCAGCGCAAAGCGTCTGGGCGACTCCCCTGTCCGATGCAGGGCGGCGCAAGATCGCCGGGATGGTGGCGCACGCCACGAACGGATCAGCGCGGGAGATGCTTTTCCTAGCCCTGCACATGCGGACGACCTACCCCGTGATCGTCAACGTGCCCCGAGGCACCTGATTGGTTCGTCAATTATTTTTGATAAAGATCATTTTTATGCGCTTCTGGGCTAGACATATCCCGAAGGCTTCCGTATAAAGGACGCATCAACACGGGCGCACCGCCCGGAGCACAACGGAGGACGACAATGACCCGCACAACGCAAGACACGCTCAACAGCCTTCGCCGCAACGTCGAGAGCGACGGCTTCACCGCTGGCTTTATGACGGTGTATTTGGACAACGCGCGCTTGCCCGGTCAGCCAGCCAGCGAATTTCGGGCTCATCTAGCCGCGCTTGCCAAGCAGGGCGTTTATAAAGTCATCGACCGGGATGCGTTTGGCGAAGTCAAGATGACCTGACCCCCACGGGCACCCTACGGGGTGCCCGCCCCCCCCCCCTCACAACGGAGAAACAACCATGAACAAGCGCCGTACTGCCGCAGAGATCATCGCCTTCCACTTTGGATCAGACATCGCAGACATTCGCGATAGTCGATACCAGCCAACGCGGTATTCTTCGCCCGCCGTGTTTACAGTTGGTGACAGCTATTATTGCGCGCCGACGAAAGGCCAGAAGCTCCCCGGCGATTGGGACTGGAAAGCTAAGGCGTTCTATTACGGGCGCGAAGTCTATGAGGCCCGCGCATGACCCTCGTTCTCGACTTCCTGCAGGCCGACGACGCATGGGAGCGCGAGCTCGTCCGCGCATTCGGTAAACAAGAGGCCAGCGCCGCTCGCTACCAGCCACGGGGGCAGGGAGCGCTTGGCACTCCGCTTCGCTCAGCATACGCCGCCCGCGTTCTGGCGCAGGCCGCGTGGGACAAGGCGCGGATGCAATGATCCGAGGCATCTAGCCCCACACACCAACTAGGAAAGAGATGATGGAACAGAGCCTGCGTTACCCTAAAAGCTACGGCCTTGGGACCGCGTTTAGACCGGGGGAGCCCCCGGACTATACCCGCTGCTGCGTAGAGATTTCAGGCCACCAAATGTGGGCGAACTATCACCAGTGCACCCGCAAGCGCGGACATGGGCCGGATGGTGCCTATTGCAAACAGCACGACCCGGCTGCGGCAGAGGTTCGCCGCAAGGCAAGCGACGCGAAGTCTGCGCAGCAACACAAGAACCTGCGCATTGAGTGGGCTGGACCGAAGTTCTTAGAGGCGCTGGTGAAGATCGCGGACGGGCACAATGACCCGCGCGCCGTGGCGCAAGAAGCCATTAAGGATTACCGATGACATCCCGCATTAAAACCGGGGCCGACATGCTGGCCGCCCGCGCAAAGCTCGGGCACCTCTGGGGGCTCGACCGCTCCCTCCACCGCTCCGAGCTAGGCCGCATCCTGCGACTGAACAACCGCGACCCCGGCGAGACGGTGGCCAATTGGGAGGAGGGACGCAGCCAAGGCGCGGCCTTTCACATTGCTGCCGTGGTCGTGGAGATGCTGCTCGGCGGGGCGTCGCCCCCGCCTGATAGCGAGTGGCGGCGAGGCGCTGCTCCCTGACCCACCCATTCCGCCCCGCTACAGCGCGGCGTGATCCTGAACGTCGGGGCGTTGACGTGACAGCCGGAGAGACGGTGCGTTCCTCCCCTAACTCGCCCCGGCCCCAACGCTGGGGCATTTTTTTTGAAAAACAGAGCGCTCTCGCTAAATCATCAGCGGCATCAACTGAATTTGGACTAATCATGAAGAATAGAAATGCTTAGGCGCATTTCGCACCTCAAAATCTTGATTGACCCGTGGCACAAATTGCCTCAACTCTCGCGCTCAGTTAGCTCGACTTGCATCCGCCGCAGAGATTGACCAGATGCAGATCGTTCTCCGCCCCCTCGATAACATCGCGCAACGCTACGGAAACGCCCTCGGCGCGCTAGGTCGGGACGGCGCACGGACCGCGCTGATGCGCGCTCTCAACCACGAGGGCGACAAGGGGCGGACCAAGGTTCGCCGGGCGCTCGCAAAGCAGATGCGCCTCCCCTACGGCCTGATGGTCAAGGCGGTCGTCGCCAAGCGCGCATGGACCGGCGCAGGCGGCTCGCTGGAATACGTGCTCCGCTCGCAAGGTGGGCCGATCAGCCTCAAATACTACCGGGGCCGAGAGACCAAGGCAGGAGCCAAGTCTCGCGCCCCCGGAATGGAAGGCCCGTTCAATAAGGCTTTCCTGCGTGGTGGCGCATGGCCTCGCAAGAGCGCGCAGGTCGCGTTCGGTGGGCACGTCATGGAGCGCGTGGGGAACAGCCGCCTCCCGCTCCGCAAGCTGACAGGCCCGGCCATCCCTGATGAGATGGTGCAGGGGCAAAGCCTCGCCGCATTCGAAACAATCATGCCCCTGCTCGAGACCCGAGTAGGCCATGAAGTCTTCCGCCTTCTCCGCTAAACGGAGACGGCTCTGGGCAGGCGCAAGCCTCCCGTTCCGGGCATCACAATAGCAGGAGACAGAAGGGCGCTACGGCACCCGGCCCGCTCCCACCCATCCCCCGAACGGGGCGCTTGTCCTGTGGGTCGGCAACCCCACGGGGGCCGACCAGACGGCAAGTGTTGGCTACATGGAAACAACCCCGTCAGGCCTTGGGAGGGCGCTCCTCCTCCGCGAAGGCCACAACCCTCAAGGGGCGCACACATGGACACCTTCCGCCTCCTCACCCCCGAGGAGCAAGGGCAGGCCGGTCGCCTCCTCGACATCCTATCCAAGGCTGCCGGCCTCATGGACGGCGGCATCAACCCCGGCGCGGTCGTCATCGCCCTGATCGACGTGCTGATCAAACACGCTGAGGCCGAGGGCTATGTCGCCCCGCCACGCGCTGAGATGAACTAACGCGACATGCCTCAACGACTCGATCTCTCCCCATCCCCTGACCCGGCCACCCCGGAAGGGGACAATCCTCCCTGCATATGCCCCGTCTCCTCCCCCGTCAGTCAGGCAAGGGGAGACCGAGTCCGCTGCCAGACCTGCGGCAGGACGTGGAGACGGATCGTCGTCTAGCCCGCCCGCTACCCAGCCTCACCACCCAACCCACCTCCCCGATATAAAACGGCCCGGCCTTCCAGAACAACGAAACCCTATAGAACGCGCTAGGAGCCTCCGTACGAGGGAAGACCAGCGCGGGGCGTCCCAGACCCGACGCGCACGCTCCCGCCCTCACGGGGACGCTAGGGGCGCGCCAGGGGTGCGGAGAAAAAGGTAGGTTCTTGTCCTACTAGGGCCAAGCGGGCGGTAAGCACCCCGATATCGTAGCGTATCTGCTGCAAAGAGATCCCGGCTTTGCTTTTTATCCGGTAGCCACCGCTGGACCTAACAGGCCGACGCCGGTACGTTCGCCAAATGGTTGATGTTGCAGAGAAATCCAAACGCCCATGGAGGCTTTCTTACTCTTGCCGGGTGTGCGGCGCGGTCACCAGCCGCCCCGAGTCCGTGCGCGGACCAGTGCCGACCTACTGCAAGGACCACTCCCCTAATCGCCGCCGTTTGTCGTGCCGGTCTTGTGGCTGCGACCTCGGCAAAGCGGAAGCGCCGTCAAGTCGTCGTCAGTTCTGCGACCCCTGCCTTATTGAGAAGTCCAAGGCACACGAGAGGGCTAAGGACGAGCGCCGCAAAGCAGAGCGTGCCGCCCGCCGTGCCGAGCGCCTAGCTACACGCGAGGTCAAGCCGCGCGACTACCGCGCGGAGCGCAATGCACGCCGGATCAAGAAAGGCCTGCCAGTCTACACGCCCGAGGAGCACGCCGAGAGGCTAGCGCGCTGGCGTCGCCTTTCCAGATCGCGCGAGATCGTGAGCGCACGCAAGGCGCACAGGCGCAGGAGGGCCGAGCATGCGTCCAAGCCGTGGCTTCAAGCCACTGGCGCTGCGGAGCGCTACCGGCTGAGATACAAGCACGACCCCGAGTTTAACCTCAGCGAGCGGCTGCGGCGTCAGGTCAATAAGAAAACGCGCGGGATAGTCGGTGACGCCATCCGCGCTGGGCTTCGATCAAAGCGCGGTCGGAGCAAGGCTGTCGAGCGCCTCCTCGGGTTTACGATAGCCGACGTTCGCCGCCACCTTGAGCGGCAGTTTGTGCGGGGTATGACGTGGGAGCGGTTCGCCCGTGGCGAGGTTCACATCGACCACATTATCCCGCTCTCTAGCTTCGACCTGACTGACGAAACCGAGTTTCGACGAGCGTGGGCGCTGACCAATCTCCGCCCGCTGTTCGCGTCTGAGAACTTAGCGAAAGGGGCACGTCGTACGCTCCTTCTCTAACAGGAGCCTTCGTGTCCAAGCCCGCCAAAAAGCAGTCGCCAGCCTCAAGCCAGATCGAGGTCTGGGCGCTGGAAGACCTTAAGCCGTACGAGCGCAATGCGCGCGAGCACCCGCCTGAGCAGGTTGAAAAGCTGGCGCGGTCGATCACCGAGTTTGGCTTCACGATCCCGCTGCTTGTCTCTGAGGACGGCGAGATCATCGCCGGGCACGGTCGTGAGCTTGCTGCCCGCTCTCTTGGGCTTGCTGAGGTTCCGGTCATTGTGGCGCGGGGCTGGTCTGAGGAGCGCCGCAGGGCGTACCGGATCGCGGACAACGCGCTGGCGCTGGGCTCTGAGTGGAACGACGAGTTCTTGCGCATCGAGCTTGCTGATCTAGCCGCCGATGATTTTGACGTGGCGCTGACCGGGCTTGACCTTGGCGAGATTGACCGCCTGCTGGAAATATCTCCTGAGAGCGCTGCCGACGTTTCGGAGCCCAAGGCGGGGCTCGCCGAGCGCTTTGGGATTGCGCCGTTCTCCGTTATGTCCGCTCGCGAGGGCTGGTGGCAGGATCGCAAGCGTTCTTGGCTGGCGCTAGGCATCCAGTCTGAGCTTGGCCGGGGCGAGCAGCTAATCCCCAATGGGGGGGGGCTCGCCAGTAAAGAAAGATACGACAAGGGGGGGGCAAGTCCGGGAGGATCGCCGCGCCCCTCAATGACTTACAGCAAAGACAAGGCGCGCGGTGACGGGCGTGGGAGAGCAATAAGTGGCTAAGGGCAAGGCCGAAAGTTTTGCCTCCCAAGGGAAGCTGAACGCCATCATCGCGCAGCGCAAGGGGGGGGGGCATGAGTAACGGCAAGCGTAAGGCAGCAACGTACGGCCAAGACCTGATGCGCGGGGAGCATGTCGTCGGCGCGGCCAGCGGCAAGACCAACAGCGGCGTGCTGATGCCGTCGCACACGTCGGGCGATCCGAGCTTCTACGCGAAGAAACGGGCTCGCGAGGCCGAGATCGGCCGCGAGCTGACGACGGAAGAATTCCTCGCGGAGCATTATGAGGCATCCGATGCGCCGACCGCTTCCGGCACCTCGATATTTGACCCCGTGCTGTGCGAGCTTTCCTATCGCTGGTTCTGCCCTCCGGGCGGGACGATCCTTGACCCTTTCGCTGGCGGGTCGGTGCGCGGCGTCGTCGCGAGCAAGCTCGGGCGGCGCTATGTCGGCGTTGACCTTCGCCCGGAGCAGGTCGCGGCAAACCAAGAGCAAGCCTCTCGCATCTGCAACGACCCCGCCCCGATCTGGCATGTCGGGGACAGCGCAGAGATTGCAACAATCGCCGGGGGAACAGAGGCAGACTTCCTGTTTTCGTGCCCGCCTTATGCCGACCTTGAGGTCTACTCAGACGACCCGCGCGATCTGTCGACGATGGGCTATCCAAAGTTTGTCTCAGCCTATCGCGAGATCATCGCGGCGTCGTCCTCAATGCTTCGCCCGGATCGGTTCGCGTGCTTCGTTGTCGGCGAGGTTCGAGACCGACGCGGCCACTATTACGGCTTTGTGCCCGACACAATCAGAGCGTTTCAGGACGCCGGCCTTCACTTCTACAACGAGGCAATCCTTGTCACCGCAGCCGGGTCTCTCCCGATCAGGGCTGGCCGGCAATTCGAGGCCGCGCGCAAGCTCGGCAAGACGCACCAGAACATCCTTGTTTTCGTAAAAGGCGACGCCAAGAAAGCAACCGAAGCCATCGGCATCGTTGACTTTGGTAGCCTGCTCGACGATGCGGATGAGGCGTTTGGCGATCCGCTGTGATCTTTGCCCCGCCTGTCGTTGTGGTGCATGACGGCCTTGCGGTCGTGCGCGACGATTTGATCCTCGGTGGGACCAAGGTGCGCTACCTCTGCCGCTTGTTTGATGCCGCTGACGAGATCGTCTACGCATCCCCGCCAGAAGGTGGGGCGCAAACTGCCTTGGCGGCGACGGCACAAGAGATGGGGAAGCGTGCGACAATCTTTGTCGCGAAGCGTTCCAATCCGCACCCGCGCAGTCTGATGGCAAAGCGCCTAGGTGCCAAAGTCCTGCAGGTTGAGCCGGGCTATCTTTCTGTCGTTCAGGCGCGAGCCCGCGCCTACGCCACGGCGCGCGGGGCGATGCTTGCCCCGTTCGGCGTTGACATGCCCGAAGCTATCGACGCTATAGCCGAGGCAGCCCGTTCGACGGGTGAGCAGCCGGATGAGGTTTGGTGTGCAAGCGGGTCAGGTGTTCTTGCCCGAGGCCTTGCGCGTGCGTGGCCGCATGCTCGTCGCCACGTCGTTCAAGTGGGGCGGAAGCTTACGCCTGATGATGTCTCTGGCGCTTCCATCCACGTCTACCCAAAGCCGTTTTCTGACAGTGCGCGCGTCGTGCCGCCCTATCCAAGCGACCCGCACTATGACGCGAAGGCTTGGGAAATGGCGAAGGCCCGCCGCGGGGCGGGCCGTGTGCTGATCTGGAATGTTACGGGGCCGGCAGAGGCCTAGGCGCGGCGCGCTTCAATTGCCGTGATTGCCAGCCTGCGGTACTTGTCTAGCGCCTTTGGGCTGCTGCTGACTGGATTGATCGGGAATGCGCGCAGGCCGTCGACATCGCCGGTTTCGGCAAGGGCGACAAGAGCGCCCAGCTTCTTCCGATAGGGCTTGTGCGTTTCCGCGCTGAAATCTGGGGCGGCTGGCAAGATGCCGGAGGCCGCGTCAGCCTCGATCTTTGCGCGTGCGCCAGTCTTCTGCCCTGCGTTGCTTGCCTTTTTCGGCACTTCAACGGGCTTTGACGGGGCGTCAACCGTTCTGATCTCTGCGGGGAAATTCGGCTCTAGAGCGGGGGCCGGCATCTCCGCGATGAGGCCGGCAACCTGATCGGCTGGAACGATCTGGCTCGCGCCCGATGCCGTGATTGCATAGATCATTGGCCGGGCCTTCGGTCGGACGCTGCGCATCCGGTCGGCAATTTCAGCGGCTTCGGCCAGCGTCGTTGCGGTCTCGTTAATCTTTGCAGTCGGCGAAAGCCGCAGGTGGACGTTGAAGGAAACTGCGCTCTTGATCTGGTCGATGGCAAAAGCGTCGGCGGGGTGCATCTTTGTGGTTTTCGGCATGGCGTTCTCCTATCCGCCTCGTCTGGCGTGCTCTGGTCCTAGCTAGGAGAACGGATAGTGTCCACTCCAAATCCGACAAAAAGCGGAAAAGAGACGGAAGTAACGGAGCCGCGCGTAGGGGCAGTCTCCGCTGCCCAAGCCGCAGCGCTGCTGATGATGACCACCGAGCGCCTTCGCCAGCTAGCAAAAGAGGGCTGGATTGAGAAGGAGCAGCGCGGATCGTATCGCCTCGTCCCTCTGGTCCAAGGCTACGTCCGGTTCCTCCGGGATGAGGACCGGCGCTCTTCGAAATCATCTGCCGACGCGGGCCTCAAGGCCGCGCGCCAGCGCGAGGTAGAGATCAGGACAGCCGAGCGTGAGGGCAGGCTCATCGACCGCTCCACTGCGACCGATGTGGTTGACACCATCGCGGGAAAGTTCATCGCCGGATTGTCCGGTCTGCCGGCACGCGCCACGCGAGACCTCGTGATACGGCGGGAGATTGAGCGCCACTGTGACGACCTCAGAAACGAAATTGCTGCTTTCGCCGCTGCTCAGCGATCCACTGTGGGAGCGGCTGGTCAGCCTTCTGGCGGCGAAGCAGAGGAAGACGCCTGACGAATGGGCAGCTTCTAACCGGGTTTACAAGGCGTCTGCGTCAATACCCGGCGCGCGCGACCCTATGCTCACGCCCTACATGATCGCCCCGGTCCGGGCTGTCGCTCAGGGGTCTTACCGTCGTGTGGTTGCGGTAACAGCGTCGCAGTCCGGCAAGACCGAAACGATCCTCGACCTGATCGGGGAGCGGCTTGATAGCAAGCCTGCCCCGATCCTTTACGTCGGGCCGAACCGCCAGTTTCTGGTGGAGCAGTTCGAGCCGCGCATCATGGACCTCCTCGACGGGGCGGCAACGCTCTCGCGCAAGGTCTCGCGCGGCAAGCGTATGTCGAAGACGCGCAAGATGATCTCAGGCGTTCCGCTGCGCCTTGCGCACGGCGGGTCGTCCACGGCGCTCAAGTCTGATCCGGCCGCCCTCGCGATCACGGACGAGGCCGATGAGCTTGTCGCGAACGTCAAGGGTCAGGGCGACCCTATTGGTCTGGTGGATGCGCGCGGCGATACCTATGCCGATTTCGTCCATTTCATCACGAGCACGCCATCGCGCGGGGTGAAAGAATTGGAACGCGATCCAGCCACGGGCCTAGACTTTTGGAAGGTTCAGGAACCGGACGACGTAGACAGCAAGGTCTGGGCGCTCTGGCAGCAAGGCACCCGGCATCATTGGTCGTGGAAGTGCCCGCATTGCGCCGAGCGCTTCATCCCACGTTTCGCCTGCCTTGCGATCCCGGACGAGAAGACCACGACGGTCGCTCGTGCTCGGGCTGAGGCCTACATATCGTGCCCGGCAAACGGGTGCGCAATCCATGAGGCCGACAAGGCCGGGATGAATGCGACGGGGGTCTATGTGGCCCCCGGCCAGTCGATTGACGATGACGGGAACGTGGTCAAGGAGCCCCCGGACAACTCCTGCGCATCTTTCTGGGTGAGCGGTCTCTGCTCCCCGTTCAAGACCTTTGGCGACCGCGCTGCGGCTTACATTGAAGCCGTCCGCTCGGGCGATCAGCAGACCGTCCAGACCGTCGTAAATGCCGGTTTTGGCGAGCTATGGGCACCCCTTGGGGGTGACGTGCCGGAATGGGAAGCCGTTCGGTTGCTCGCCCTGCCCTATAAAGAGCGAACGGTGCCTGATGGCGTGCTGTTCATCACGGCAGGCGTTGACGTTCAGAAGAATAGGCTTGTCTACAGCGTGCGCGGATGGGGCGCGCGGTCAGAGAGTTGGCTGATAACCTGCGGCGAATTGTGGGGGGAAACCTCCCAAGACGACGTTTGGACGGACCTTTCCGACCTTCTCGGCAGCACTTTCGACGGATTGCCCGTCGCTCGCATGTTTGTCGATGCAGGCTACCGCCCCGGCAAGAAAGACATTGTGCCGCAGCACATGGTCTACGAGTTCGCGCGGCGCAATCACCGCCGCGTGTTCGCGACGAAGGGCTTCGACACCCGGTCTACCCCGCTCTCCGTCTCACGCATTGACGTAAAGGCGAACGGGAGCCGGGCAACGTTCGGCCTCGACCTCGTTCGCATCGACACCGACTTTATGAAGTCGTGGGTCCATGAGCGATTGAAATGGCCGTCCGGGCAGCCGGGTGGCTGGCACTTATTCGAGACCGTACCCGAGGAATGGTGCCGGCAGGTCGTTTCTGAGGCGCGCGTAAAGAAGCCGTCAGGCGGGTTCCAGTGGATTTCGGTCTTCCGGGACAACCACGCGCTTGACGCTGAGAGCCTCGCCTACGCGGCAGCCTACATGCTCGGCGTCCAGCGGATCGGGGAAGGCTCACGGAGCGCCGCTCCTCGCCCGCAAGCTGGTCAAGAACAGGGCGCGGAAGCGCCACGGGCGGCTGCAACAGCGCCGCCATCCTCATCCCAGCCGGTACGCCGGCAGGCTTTCCTCCCTCGCGGATCAATCTGGTGAACGAATGAGCACGCTCGACGACGAAATCGCCGCGCTGCGCGAGGCCTACACCTCTGGCGCACGGCGCGTGGTGTTCATGGACGGCAGCGTGCGCAAAGAGGTCGAATACCCGTCAGGAGACGACCTCAAGCGCCGTCTCGACAACCTTCTCGCTGAGAAAGCGGCACAGACAGGCGGGCGCTCGCGCGCCTCGGTTGCGTCCTTTGGGAGCGGCTGGTGAGCGTCAAGCCCCGCGTTACGTGGCTCGACCGCGCTGTTTCCGTCATTTCGCCCGAAGCGGCGGCACGGCGGGTCCGTGCCCGCATGGCGCTGGACAGTGTCCGGGCATATGAGGCGGCATCTCAGGGCCGACGCTCGGGCGGATGGCGCTCTGCCAGCACAAGCGCTGACGCTGAGATCGCATCCGCTGGGGCGTCCCTGCGCGACCGTATGCGTGAGCAGGTTCGGAACAATCCGCACGCTGCCAAGGCAAAGGCCGCTCTCACGGTCAACATCGTGGGGAACGGCATTGAGGGGCGCATAAAGACCGGGTCGGAGCCCCGCGACATCCGGCTCAACGCCCTGTGGCGGCGCTGGATTGAGACCTGCGACGCTGACGGGCAGCTTGATTTCAATGGCCTGCAAACCCTCGTGGTGAGCGGGATGCTTGAGGGCGGCGAAATGCTCGTGCGGCGCGAGTGGCGTCGCGCGTCAGACCGCATTCCGGGGAACATGGTCATCCGTGTTCTTGAGGGCGATCACATTGACAGCGCCAAGGACGGCGCTCTGCAAAGCGGCAACACGCTTATTCAGGGCATCGAGTTCGACAAGCTCGGTCGTCGCGTTGCTTACCACCTATTCCCGCATCATCCGGGCGCACGCACAACGGTCGGGCGCTTTGCGCTCTCCTCCGTTCGCGTGAATGCCGATGGCATAATCCACGTTTATGACAAGCAGCGCCCGCAGGCGCGCGGCGTCCCGTGGGGGACGCCTGCGCTGACGGCGATGAAAGACCTCCGCGACTACGAGGACGCCGAGCTTCTGCGCAAGAAGATCGAGTCGTGCATGGTCGGCATCGTTACCGGTGGCGACGAGGCCGACATGTTCATCGGCGGCCCGGACAAGGCCCCGCCCGGCGTCTATGACGGCTCCGGCCTTCCGGTCGAGCGCTTCGAGCCGGGCATGTTCCTGCACGCTCGCGGTGGCAAGGACATCAAGTTCAACACCCCGACGGCTCTGCCGGGATACGAGGCTTACAAGCGCTCGATGCTGCACACCATTGCGGCGGGCTGGCGCGTTCCTTACGAGCTTCTGTCTGGCGACCTGTCGCAGGTCAACTATTCGTCGATCCGGGCCGGGCTCACTGAGTTTCGTCGCCTGATCGAGGCGATCCAGCACCAACTCATCGTCGCAATGTTCCTGCGCCGCGTCGGCGCGTGGTTCGTTGAGGCGCATGTGCTCTCCGGCGACATCTCCGCTGAGGAAGCCGACCTGATCGCGTGGGAATGGACCCCGCCGAAATGGTTCTCGGTCGATCCATTGAAGGACGTGATGGCTGACATGCTTGAGGTCCGGGGCGGTTTCGCCACCCTCAAGCAGAAGATCGCAGAGCGTGGCTACGACGCCGACGCGATGCTGAGCGAAATCGCAGAGGCAAACGCTGCGCTTGATCGCCTGAACCTCGTATTAGACAGCGACCCCCGGTCAACGGCCAAGAACGGCTCGCTGCAGATCAATCTTAACGTCGGCGCTGATGGCGCTGATAGCAGCGGGAGTGCCAATAATGGCGCGTGAAACCACGATTGAGGCCCCGGCGTTTAGCCGGGCTGCCGAGGTCCGCTCGTCGTCCTTTGACGAAAGCGAAAACACTATCGAGGTCGTCTGGACGACCGGCGCAAAGGTCCGTCGCTACGACTGGCGCGACGGCGGCTGGTACGACGAGGAGCTTGTCGTCGATCCCAAGATGATCCGGCTCGCGCGGCTGAATGCCGGAGCGCCGTTCCTCGACACTCATGCGTCGTGGGAGCTTCGGAACGTGATCGGCTCGATTGTCCCCGGCTCTGTTGAGGTCCGTGGGGGCAAGGGCTACGCGAAAGTGCTCCTCTCTCGCGCGGCTGATGACGCCGCGACCGTCTCTAAAATTCGGGACGGCATCATTCGAAACATCTCCGTGGGGTATCGCATCCACAAGGTCGAGAAGACTTCCGGAGACGAGGGCGACGTTGCGCTTTGGCGCGTCGTGGATTGGGAGCCGATGGAGCTTTCGGCAGTTCCGATCCCCGCTGACCCCGGTGCTCAGGTCCGTTCCGAGAACGCCGCGCAGTCGCCCCGCTATCCGATGATCCTCGTTCGCGACGATGTCGCTGAGGAAGACCCGGCTGCGGACGATCAGCGGGCAGACAGCGTCGAAACCACCACCCCCACCCAGACTACCACTACCGAGGCGACCGAAACGGTGCGCCATGAGGAGGCGAAGCATATGACCGACCAGAACGCTTCCGTCGCCGCCGAGGGCGCGCGCACGGACACCAACATCAACGCAGACGCAGTCCGCGCAGAGGCAGTCAATGCCGAGCGTGAGCGCGCGAATGCGATTGCCGACATGTCGGAGCGCCACGGCCTCCGCAAGTTCGGCGACGAGCACGTCAAGAAGGGCACGTCCCTTGACGCCTTCCGCGTCGCAATCCTCGACAAGCTCGCTGACACCCGCGCCCAGCCAGTTGTGGTCGGTTCTGCTCGCGTTGAAAGCGTTCAGGCCAGCGGCGGCGCGCAGCGCGGCGAGGCAATTGCCAACGCCCTGCTCGCCCGCTTCGACGGCCAGAAGTATAAGCTGGACGGCGAGTCCCGCGATTTCCGTGGCATGTCGCTCATCGAGATCGCCCGTGGCGAGCTTGAGGCGAACGGTGTCTCGACTCGTGGCATGTCCCGCGCCGAGATCGCTGGTCAGGCGCTGGTCGCCCGCTCCGGTGGCGCGCACTCGACCTCTGACTTCCCGATGATCCTCGCCAACGTAGCGAACAAGACCCTCCGGGACGCCTACGACGAGAGCCCGCAGTCTTTCCGTCCGCTGGTCCGCGTGACCTCTCTGCCCGACTTCAAGACCGTTGACCGCGTCCAGATGGGCGAGGCTCCTGTGTTCGAGAAGGTCAACGAGCACGGCGAATTTAAGCGCGGCACCATCGGTGAAGGCCGCGAGCGCTACAACCTCGCCACCTACGGCAAGGTCGTGGCGATCACCCGGCAGGTCATCATCAACGACGACTTGTCAGCGTTCACCCGCGTTCCGGTCGCGTTTGGCCGTCAGGCAGCGAACCTCGAGAGCGATCTCGTCTGGGCCCAGATCATCGGCAACCCGGTGATGGGCGACGGGCAGGCTCTCTTCCATGCCACGCACGGCAACCTCGGGACGGCATCCGGCATCACGATTGACAGCATCGCTGCCGGTCGCGAAGCCATGCGCATCCAGAAGGGTCTCGATGGCCGCACGTTGCTGAACATCATGCCGTCGTTCATCCTCGTCCCGGTCGCGGCCCAGACCAAGGCAGAACAGCTTCTGGCGTTGATCACCCCGTCGCAGATCGGCAACGCGGTGCCCGAGAGCATGCGCCAGCTGTCGATCATCAGCGAGCCCCGTCTTGACGGCGGCTTCGTCAACCCGGCAACGGGCGCGACGGTCACTGGCTCGCGCTTCGCTTGGTATCTCGCGGCAGCCCCGGCCTCAATTGACACGGTCGAGCTTGCCTACCTTGACGGAAATCAGGGCGTCTACACCGAGACCCGCACGGGCTTCGATGTCGATGGCGTCGAGGTCAAGGTCCGCATGGACGTTGGCGCGAAGACCATTGACTGGCGCGGCTTCTTCCGCAACCCGGCAACCGCCCTCTGAGATTGATGGGCGGGGCGCAAGCCCCGCCTAGCTCTCCCCCATTCCGCAGACATTCAGGTCAGAAGGACCATCGAAATGAAGAACTTCGTTCAGGACGGCGAGACGCTCACCGTCGCCGCTCCCTCGGGCGGGGCCGTATCGGGCCAGCCCTACCTCATCGGTGCCATGTTTGGCATCGCCGCAACCTCCGCACCGCAGGGTGAGGAATTCGAGCTCGTCACGGAAGGCGTTTACGACGTGACCAAGGCTGGGTCGCAGGCGTGGACCGTTGGCGCTGCTGTCTTCTGGGACAATACGGGCCGTGTGTTCACGACGACCGCCTCGGGCAACACCCGCGTCGGCGTTGCGGTGCTGGCTGTTGGCAACGGTGCCGGCGAGACAGCCGGTCGCGTTCGCCTCAACGCCTCGTTCTAAGCGCAGGCGTGATTATGCGCGACCTTCTGTCCCGTCTCGCCGCGAGAGCGGTGGAGCGCACATGGCGGGAGGTCGCGCGTTTTGAGCCTCAAGCGATTTCGGAATACGGTGGTCCATCCCCGGACGGCACCCGCCCTATCCGGTCGAACGTCCCGGTCATCCGGTCCCGGCAAGATCAGGACGGGCGGCTGAATGGGCAGCGCAGGGGCTCAGAGTTTCAGGGCTCCGTCGTCACGGCTTCCCAGACCGAGCGGCTGTTCCTGACCCGCGAGACCTATAGCGCTCTCGGCTATGCCTTGAGGGTCAACGATCATGTCGTTCTGACCGACCGTCCGGGCCTCCCGCGCTGGCGCATTGCCAGCGTCGCGGAGCAGGACGCAGAGGACGTGACCCTGCACCTAGCTGCTCTGTGAGGCCGCGCTATGTCTCTTTCGCGAACAGCGCTGCGCATTGCTGCCTGCCGCGCCCTCCGGGGCGCTACAATCGCAGAGAGCCGCGTCTTCGATAGCCGCATTGGCGAGATCGCCTTCGATGATCCCAACGACCGGCTGCCGTTGGTCATTGTGACGACAGATGACGAGCTAATCGGCCCGATTGACGGTCTGAACATCATCGGCGCTCCATCGACGCTCGATCTTGTTTTTGACCTGTCCATTGCCTCAACCGTTACCCTTGAGGCCGGGCAGGTAGACATCGCGATAGGCCAGACCGACGCCTCGCTTGAGCTAGCGCTCGACATTCTTTCGCGGCAAGTCATCCGGACCTTGCAGACATCGACCGGCCCGTGGGCTGATCTTTTCCGCGACCTGTGCCTCAACGTGGAGAACGTGACGGCGCGTCGCGGTGCTGACGAGACTAAGGGCGTGCGCTTTGCGGCGCGGCAGATCGTTGTCCCGGTCATGCCGCTTGGAGACCCGCTTTATACGCCTGCCGTGGGCACGCCTATCGCCCGCTTTCTGGCGCTCTGCGATCAGTCCCCGGACCTTGCAACCGTCGCGGCAGCGTTCCGCAACCAGCTATCCGATGCCCCGGCCTCGCCCCTGCTTGATCGCGCGGTGCTTGGCCTGTCCGCAGACGTGGCGGATCGCATCGGCCTTGATATTCCCGGCCCGCAGCCGCCGCCAGCGCCGACCCTGTTTATCGACGGGCAGGCAGCAACCGGTGGCGAGGCCGCTTTATTGCCTGAGACCCCCTGATGCGCGAGCTTGCTGACGTAATCTACAGGCTCGCAGACCTTGAGCAGCGCTTCTCGCGCAGCGTGCGCTACGGCACGGTCGATCAGGTTCGTCACCGGAGCGGGCAGGTCGAGGTTCGCGCCCGGATTGGCCTTGATAGCGACGGCGAGCCGCTTCTGTCCCCGTGGGTTCCATGGGCGCAGGCCGCAGGGGCGCTTAGGGTTCACACGCCGCCGACCGCTGGTCAGCAGGTTCGCCTGATCGCCCCCGAGGGCGAGGCAAGGCAGGCCACGGCAGAGCCGTTTACGCACTCAGACGCAAACCCGACGCCAAGCGACCAGCTTGATCGAAACGTCCTGACCTTCGGGGGATGGCGTATCGAGTGGCGGGAGACCGGCATCGAGATCAGCAAGGGCGAGACCAAGTTCACGGTTTCCGAGGGCCTCATTAAAGCCGAGATCGGCGATGACGTGGTTCTTGAGGTTCACAACGACAAGATTGTCGGTCGTGTTGATCAGTCCCGGCTAGACGTTACCGCGCAGCAGCTTCGGCTCAAGCGCGCCGACAACCGCTTATTCGTGAACGCTGACAACGTGGCTATGCGGACCGGGGGCTCGTGGCTTTACGTGCCAGCATCCGGGGCTCCTCTTGCCAATGCCCCTGTTGAAGTCGGGCCACCGCCTGCGGAGATCATGTCGTGAGCGAGATCGGGACGGGCTTTAACTGGCGCACCGGTCGCCTCATCGACGGATGGACGCACACTGTTCAGTCCCTCGAAATCCTATTCGGCACGCGCTTTGGCGAGCGCGAGCGTCGCGAATGGTTCGGCTCGCTGGTCCCCGTCCTTCTGGGCGAGAACCTGACGGTCGGGACGGTGCTCCGCACCAAGCAGGCGATCATCGTCGCGATTGAAACGTGGGAACCTCGCTTCCGGATAACGCGCATTCGCTCGCTGTCCGTTGGCCGTGACGGTCGCTATGGCCTTGAGCTTGGGGGCATCTACCGCCCGCGCGCACACCTTGGCGACTTTCGCGCGGAAGGCCCGCGCCGCCTTGTCATGGGCGCTTCTGCAGACCGCAGCGGCGTCAATTTTGAACCGGTTTGAGGGGAGCGAGCATGTCCGACTTTACGCTCGATGACCTCGCCGCTCTCCCGGTTCCGCAGATCATCCAGACGCTCGACTATGAGGCTATTCTTGCCGAGCGCATGAACGAGCTTGTCGCGCTGGGCAACGCTGCTGGCTTTGTCTACGACACAGCCGGTCTCGAGAGCGAGCCGGGGCGCATCCTTGTCCAAGAGGCCGCGTCGAAAGAAATCAGCCTCCGGGCTCGCGGCAACGACATCGCCCGCGCTCGATACCTCTACTATGCGCGCGGCTCTGAGGTCGATCATCTGGGCGCGTTCTACGACACCCTCCGGCTCACGGGGGAGACTGACGCGCGCTACAAAGTCCGGATCATCGAAAGCATTCGCGGTCGCTCCACGGGCGGCACGGCCCCGCGCTATCGCAGCGTGGCGCTGGCGTCATCGCTTCGGGTGTCTGACGCCATAGTCTACACCGAGGGCGTCTCTCCGCAGGTTAATGTCGCGGTGTTCGCCGCTGACAATAACGGCGTCGCTGATGCTGGCCTTGTCGCGATTGTGTCCGCTGCGCTCAACGCGCCGACCGTCCGCATGGTCAATGACCGGCTCAATATCCGGTCGGCAGTCGTTCAGACCGTGCCCGTGACGGCGCAGATGTGGCTCCTGCCGAACGCTGACCTGTCCATTGTCACGCAGCTTCAATCCACGCTTGCGGCCTCATGGGCGAGCGTCGGCGGGCTAGGCCGCGACCTGACACGCTCGTGGATCACAGCCCGGCTGATGGTCGAGGGCGTCCAGCGCGTGAACGTCACGGCACCGGTGGCCGACGTTATCATGCAGCCTTTTCAGGCTGTCCGTATCTCTAGCGTGGTGCTGACGGTCGCAGGCAGGGACTTCTAATGTCGATTGGCCACGACTGCCTTCTGCCCGGCGTAGCGCCGCCATGGGCGCGCGTGATGTCGGAAGTGATCGACCCGCTCGACAAGGTCGGTGAGCTCTACGAAGACGTTCGCGACGCCGACGCAATCTACCCGCCGCAGTTCCTGCCGTGGGTCATCTGGCAGTTCGGTCTCGGGGAGCTCACCCCGTACGTTCCTTCCCTCAACCAGCTTATCGACGAAGGCGTTCGGTGGCAGCGCGTGCGCGGCACGCCTCGCGCTATCGAGATGGGTCTTGGCTGGCTTGGCTACGCCGGGCAGATCGAAGAGAACTCAGCCCGGCGCGTGCGCTGGAACGGGTTCCAAATTCATCTCGACCGCGTTCGTGATGAGGACCGCCCAGACCTTGCCCGCATCTATGGCGTCGTCAGTCTGTCGCCTCCGATCCGGTCGAAGTTCACGCGCGGCTTTCGTGGCTACGACATTCGCGCTTGCGAGACGAGCTATCAGAAGACCAGCGGATCGCTCACGTCAGACCATAGCGGTGTCCGCATCGACCAAATCCCCGCCAAGTGGAGCTTCGGGCGAACCTACGAGCACATTCGGGACTTGACGCAGGAAGACATTACCCGCTGCGGCGCGTGGGTCGCTCCGGTGCCAAGCGACCTCTGGGCAACGCAGAACGTGCTCTGGGTCAATCAAAACGTTCTGTGGTCCCAGCCTGCTATCCAAGGGCGTCGCACGGCCATCGCCTCAGCGCTTGCGTCTCAGTCCGCTTATGTCCGGTTCCGCGACGCATCGGGCGCGGTCATCGGCAATGCCCGCGCTGTCGTGCGCCCCGTCAAGCCTGTCATCTCCGGTGGGGACTACGTTGTCGGCGGGCTGCACTGCGACGCTGACCTAGACGAATGCACGGGCGTCGTCGTTCAGGCGACATCGGGCTTTGGCGACGGGCTTGGAAAGGTCGCGGCGTCAATGTCCGTGGTCATAGGGGCTAGGCTGGGCTCAGGCACGCCTCCCGGCAAGCTCTGGGTCGAGCCGCTACCTTCATACCCCTCAGCGATGACGGCTCCCACGCCTCGCCTGACGGGCTTTAACGACACACTGATCGGCGGCGCGGAAATCGCGAGCACGCCGGTCTCGATTGAATTTGGCGAGACGGTGCGCGAACGCGCCCGCTTCCTTCTGAGGATCACCTGATGAGCGCAACCGCGACGGTCAATCTCACAGACACCGCCTACACGCTGGTTCGGAGCGGGGCGGCGACCGTGCGCGTGGGCTTCCGCTCCATTGGGCGCGTCCGCTTCGCTGTTGCTGCCTCCCTGCCCGCCCCTACCGCGACTGCCTATGAGGTGGTCGATAGCGTAACCGGGCCTCAGATTTTCGCCTTTCCGTCAGGGCAGGGCCTTTACGCAATGATCGACGGCGGCGCGACCGCCATGACCGTTGCAGTCACCGGTCACTCGGCAGCTTGAGGTAACAAATAATGGCTTTTGAGCACCCATCCGGCCTGCCTGCCGCATACGACCGCGTCTCGGGCTCCACAAGCCCGGACGCTGCCCGTGCGCGTCTTGTCATGCCCGAGGGAGTATTCTTGCAGGGCGCTGACCTGAACGAGATGCAGACGCTTCAGGAGCGCGCTCGTCGTCGCGTCGGCAACATGACGGCTGCGGACGGCGACAAGATCGAGGGCGCTGACATCTACCTCGACTACTCGACCGGCATCGCGTCGCTGGCCCCCGGCCTGCTCTACGTCGCTGGCGATGTGCGCGCGGTTCCTGCCCAAACGATCACAGGCATTCCCGCCTCTGGCGAGATGACGATTGGCGTGCGCCTTCGCCGCCTGCTCGTCACGTCCGTGGATGACCCAACGCTCCTCGGTCTTCAGCCCGGCACAGAGGCCGAGGGCGAGCCGGGCGCAGCGCGCGAGCGCGAAACCCTTGCGTGGGCAACAGCCTCAGACGGGCAGCCGGGCGACTACTATCCGGTCTACCTGATCCGCGACCGCGTGGTCATCGACAACCGGCCCCCGCCCTCCCTGTCTGGCATTCAGGCACAGATCGCGGTCTATGACCGCGAGGCCCTTGGGAACTACGTCGTCGACGGCTGCGAAGTTCAGGCCCTCGGCAAGTTCGGCAATGCGCAGCGGTTCTCGATCAGCGCTGGCACGGCGAACATCTTCGGGTTCAAACGCGTGCGGAACGCGGCTCTCCTCCACGAGGAGATCGAAGACCCGGACCTTGAGACAATCACTGCCGAGCCGATCACCATGACCGGCTCTACCGGTGGGCCTCACGTCCTGACGGTCTCCCGCCCGCCGATCAACGATGTCGTCGCTGCGGTTATCGTCAAGCGCGTGACTGAGGTCGTGACCCGTGGCGCTGTCCCCGGAGGCGCGGACCCGCTTTCGAACGCATCCGTCGTGGCGATTGAAACCGTCGTGCAGGGCGGGACCACGTACGTTCCGACGACGGACTATGTCCTCTCCTCGGGCTCTGTTTCGTGGGCTCCCGCTGGCGCAGAACCAGCCGGTGCAAGCACCTATTCGGTGACGTACCTGTTTAACTCCGCGACGACCCCGACCGCTGTCACTGATACGACCGTGACCGTGGCTGACGGTGGCGTGAACGGCCAGCTTGCCCAGATCACCTATCGCTCCAAGCTCGCCCGCATTGATAGCCTGTGCCTCGACCAGATCGGCAACACCGTGATGGTTAAGGGCACAAGTGCCCGCCAGAACCGGCTTCCCCCGCCGATCCCGACAAATCTTCTCCGGGTCGCTGACGTTGAGAACACTTGGTCGGGCCTGCCTGCGGTCCGCAATTCCGGCACCCGCCGCTACCAGTTCGACGATCAGCGCCGTTTCTTCGACTTGCTGATCCGCATGGCAGATGAGTTCGACCGCTCCAATCAAGAGCGCGACATCGCCGCTCGTGAGCCGGTTGCGAAGTCTGGCGTCTTCACGGACAGCTTCCTCGACGACACCTTCCGCGACCAAGGCGCAAGCCAGACCGCCGCTGTCAATTTCAGCACGCTTGAGCTTGCCATCGACGACGTGGACCGGATCACCCTCGGGAACACGGTCGAGACGTTGCCGTATACCGAGGAAGTCGTCGTCGCGCAGCGGCAGGCGACATCATCGATCCTCATCAACCCGTATATGACCTACCGCATCCTGCCCGGCTCGATGCGCCTTGAGCCGCCTGCCTACTACTGGACGGACGCGGGCACTTCGTTCACATCCGTCGTGACGCAGCAGCTTGCGGGCCAGCGCGGTATTCCGGGTGGGACGACGGTCGTCGATGAGGTGCGCGGTCTCCGGCAGTCTATCGCTGAAACCATCCGCCCGATTGCTTTGACAATCACGCTTGGCGGCTTTGCCGCGAGCGAGAACCTTGCGACGCTTACCTTCGCGGGCCTCAACATCAAGCCTGTCGGCACGCAGACAGCGGACAGCAACGGGCAGATCGTCGTGAACGTGACGGTCCCCTCGGGTGTCCCTGCGGGCCGCGTCCCGGTCCGCGCGACGGGTGCGGGTGGTTCTTGGGCTGGTGCTATCTTTGTCGGCCAAGGCGACGTTATCGCGCAAGATATTCAGCGCACGCTCATCGTCCGGGCTGAGCCTCCTCCTGAGCCTCCTATTCAGTGGGCTCCTCCTGAGCAGACCGCGTGGGGCAATCCCAACGTAGGCGGCGCTGCGGGTGAGGGCGGACGTGGCGATGACCCGGTGGCGCAGACATTCGCGCTTTCCCGCGACCGCATGGTCGTTGGCATCAATATTCGACTCGCAGCGCTTGGGGATAGGATCAAGCCCATCCGTATTCAACTGCGCAATGTCGTCAACGGGTTCCCCGGCCCGCAGGTTTTCGGCGAGGGGATGATACCTCTCGCGACGGCGAACGTAGGAGACACGTTGCAGGCGCGGTTTGCTGCGCCGGTTCATGTCCGCGCCGCAACCGAATACTGCTTTGTCGTGCTGACCGATGACCTCACCCACGCGGTCTCAATCGCTCGCATGGGCGACGTTGACCCGGCCACGCAGCAGCGCGTGTCGGCCCAGCCGTGGGTTACGGGCGTGCTGTTCACGTCGTCGAACAACCGCGCGTGGACTGCCCAGCAGGACGCCGATATGTGGTTCGAGATCGTCGCCGCCAACTTCACGGCGACAACCCGAACGCTGAACCTCTGGACCGGCGCGGTCACGAACATCACTGACCTGCTCATCCGGGGCGTGATCGACCTGCCGTCTGACGAGACGCGCTTTCGCTATGAAATTGTCCGGGCCGATAGCTCGGTCATCCGTGCGCAGCCCGGTCAGAAAATTCAGCTTTCAGCGTCGATCACGGAGACGATCACGGTTCGCGCGGTCTTTACCGGCAGCGCGCTCCTCGCCCCCGTGCTCTATCCGGGCTCGCTTCTGGTGACGGGCCGCATCCGCTCCACTGGAACGTATATCTCTCGCCTATGGACGATGGGCTCTGCCGTCACCGTTCGCGCGGTTCTCATGACGCTGCTTCCCGCTGGCTCGTCAATCTCACTCGATGTTGATGCCGGTAACGGCACATGGGTCTCGATGACCGCAGGGTCATCGACGGCTCTGGGCGGTGGGTGGAACCAGACAACCTACACGCGGAACGCCTACACGGCAGCCAATGGCCGCGTGCGGGTCACGCTCAATGGGGGAGCCAGCGCGCGTCTCGCGCTTGCTCGTCTCCGCGCCTATGCGTTCTAGGGAGGGCTGACCAATGCCAACTGACAGCCGAACCACGAACCGAAATTATCCTCGGCCTCACGTTGATAACACGGTCTCGGAAGACTTGACGCGGCTCATCGCCGCGCTGAACGGCATCGACACCGACGTTGCGGCGATCTTGGTTTCGGTCGCGGGCAAGGCAAACGCCTCGCACACGCACACGATAGCCAACGTCACGGGTCTCCAAGCCGAGCTGGACGCCAAGCACCCGAACACATGGCGTCCCGCTCTCGACGAGCTGACTGATGTCAACACGACGGGGGCGGCGAACGGCCAGTTCCTCGGGCTCGTCGCCGGTCAGTGGCAAGCCGTGACTGTCTCAATCGGCACGATCAGCGGGCTACAGGCGGCGCTCGACGCCAAGGCCGGGATTTCCGACGTGCTCGCTCTGTCAATCGCTCTGGGGTAGATCATCATGCCGAATACATTCCGCTCCCCACGCTCGCAGAACGTCGGGACAACGCTCGTGCAGGTCGGCGGCTATTCCGTTCCGGCTGGCGGCTCAGCCACGCTAATCGGCGCAACGCTTGCCAACGTCTCCGGCGCGCAGGTGACGGCTGACCTTGTGCTCCGCACGTCTGGCGGCGTTGACACGCGCATCGTTCTTGCGGCCCCGGTCCCGGTCGGCGGCGCTCTCGCCCCTGACTTCAAGATCGTGATGGAGCCGGGAGACCGGATCATGGTCCGGTCATCTGCAGCAACCTCTATCGACGCGATCCTTTCGCTGCTTGAGGTCACGCCGTGAGGGGCTATTTTGGCAGCATACCAGCCGCTCAGGGGCAGGAGTTCCTCTATATCCTGACCGGAGGAGCGGCGTCTGTCTCGGGTGCTGACAGCCTCGGGCGCGTGCTTGCTTATGCGAACCAAGGCCTTGTGCGCGTGTTCCTCAACGGCGCGCGCCTGACGCCGGGCATTGAGTATACCGCAACCAACGGCACGACGATCACGTTCGTCGGATGGACGGGCTCGGCAAACGACGAGCTTCTGATTGAGGTTCTCACGGGCCTCGTGGTCGCAGATACGCTGCGCCCGGCGCAAAACCTTGCGGACCTAGCGAGCCTGTCCGCAGCACGCGCGAACTTAGGTGTCGGCGGCACATTCCGAGGCGATAACGGTCTTATTGGCACCGCCCCCGGTAACGACATCTTCCGCATCCACAAACAAAACCTCGCAACGCAGGACGTTACCATCGGCGCGACCGAGAACGCAATCGCGGTCGGGCCGCTGACCGTGGACAGCGGTCGCACACTGACCGTCACATCGGGTGGGACACTGGTGATCGCATGAGCACACTCAGGGCAAACACCCTCTCGAACTCAGCCGGGACTGGATCGCCAGCGATCACGGGCGGTGAGCTGTCCCGCGCAAGGTTCAATCTCAACGGGACCGGGACCATCGCGGAACGTGGTTCGTTCAACATCGCAAGCTATGTGGACAACGGAGCGGGCGATTACACTGGTAATTTCTCGACCGCATTTCCAAACGCGAACTACACATTCAGCAACACTACCGGGGGTGGCGGGCAGCAACTTGTTCCACGGTTTCTTACAGGAGGCGGCTCATCACAAACAACGAGCGCTATCCGCTGTAATATGGGCATAATCGCTGACTTTGTAGGCGGCTCCACTTCAACAGACGGTACGCACTTCCAGATGGCCTTGTTCGGAGACCGCCCATGAGCACGATCCGCGCGAACACGCTCACGGACGCGGCGGGGAACAACTCGTCCACTGCCGCGCAGATACAGCAGGGCCGGGCAAAAGCATGGTTCAATCTCAACGGGACAGGGACGATTGCTGAACGAGACAGCTTCAACACAGCAAGCCATGTCGATAATGGTTTGGGCGATTACACTAGTAATTTTACAGCGGCGCTTCCGAACGCGAACTATGCGCTGTCCGCTACCTGTAAAGTAGCCGAAGATGCTAACGGGCCTGGAGGTAACTGCGCGGCTCTTGCAAGAGCTATCGGGGTGTTTCCTACCACAGCCCAATTTCGTTTTGTTCATGGCATAGCTGGTGTTGCAAACGACCCGCCCGTCATGACCGTAGTTACGCTCGGAGACTGACCATGAGCACTCTCCGCACAGATAATCTGACCTCTTCGAACGGCACCGGCGGCTCGATCCCGATGAGCTTTGCTGTCCAAGGGACCGCCAAGTGTTGGTTTAACTTGAACGGTACGGGCACAATTGCAGCACGGGATGATTTCAATATCTCGTCCTACACGGACAACGGTGTCGGTGACTATACCGCGACGTTCTCGACTGCACGCCCGAACGCGAATTACAAAGCCGACGCAAATTGTGTGGCGAACAGTGTCAACTTGACGCTGGTCTCTCTATACACAACCAACGCAGTCAACTACGTCGCACCGACGACCTCCGCGTACCGTGTGTCTACATTCAACTGGACTGGCTCGGCGTTCAGCTTCGCCGATATGCTGATAGCCCTGTCCGCCATCCACGGAGACCCGCACTGATGCTTGAGTGGATCGCCACGAAAGACGAACTCGCTGCGGACTGGCTTCGCATGGCGAACGCACATGAAGCCTACGACCCCGACATTCAGGGCGCAGACCTCAAGCGCTACAACGACGCCACGCACCCCGAGCATGGTGGTCCCGTCTCCTATCGCATCTTGTACGAGCATGGCGACGGCCCGGCCAAGGTGCTCACGCCATCCCCCCGGTTCCTTTACATGCTCATGGCGGGGGGCGTGGTTCGTCACGCGCGCGTTGTTCGCGACGATCCCGAAACTGGCCGTCCGGTCTTCGAGGGCACGGGCGAGCTTCTGCCCGCCATGACTGAATACGAAGCCATCCAGTTCATCCAGTGGCGCGATGTCCCGCGCGGATGCAACAACGTTCACATCATAACCACGGCAGAGCTTCCCGCCTCCCGTGTATTCCGCAATGCTTGGAGGATCGCAGCATGACCGAGACATTCATCAGCGTCGGCGGGGATCTCATGCCCGCCAACCTTCAGCCGCCTCAGTCCGACTTGCAGGGCGCATTCCGCAAATCAACCGACGGCAAGCGCATCGTCATCGACATGCCCGCTGCCCGCGAGATCGCCAAGGACATGCTGCGCCAAGCCCGCTCGGCTGCGTGGCCGCGCATTGACGCGGCGCGCAACGTGGCGACGGAAACCGAAGCCGGAATGGACGCCGTGCGCGCCCGTGCGAACGCACTCCGCGCCGTGACCTCGGACAGCCGCATCGCCGGGGCCAAGACGCCAGACGACTTGCTGCTCGTCGTTGACGAGATCAAAGCGGAGATCGCTGCGCTATGACCAACCAAGCCGAGATCGACGACTTCTTCCGCGCCGCAGCGGCGCTCTAAGGACTCCTGATGGGTATCGCCACGAACCTCGCGTCGTTCGCTCGCCAGCTTCAAGCCGTTGGCCTCGCGCCGCGCTCGGCTATCTTCGACCCAGACGGAGGCCGAGGCTGGCTGGGCACGTCGCGCACGACGACGGGCACGGACATGATCGTCAACGGGCTCGACCCTGACACTGCCTACGATGGCGTCGCGCTGTTCGTGGCTGCGCTTGACGGAGCCGTTGGCTGGCAGTCCCGCACGACCTCGGGCGGGGCGTGGGACGCTGGCGCTTCCGACTACAATTCGCAGGTCAACGTAGGTTTTGGAACGACGAGCAGCATCGTCGCGACCAACAACGCGCACGGTCAGATGGGCACCATTGATGCCGGTTCTGCAGCCGTTGCGCCACTGGTCCGGTTTACGCTCTACACCGGCAGCGCGTCGCGGCAGGCCACGATGAACGCCAGTTCAGGCTACATCACCACTGACGGTGCGAGCATTGTGTCTGGTACGCTTTTCTCGCGGCGCATCGTCAACGGGGCCATCGTTGATGCCCGGTTTCTAAACATCACTTCCGCGAACGGCCTCGCCGCTGGATCGCGGGTGTTCATGCAGCGCATCGGCTAAGCCCGCCCGCGCGCCCTACACCAGAAGCAAGAACTAACACCTCGCGCTGGGCGCAAGCCCGCCGCGATCAATCCCGCATGCTCAACCCTGCTAGAAGGATACCACCACGATGTCCGAGCCCGTCTTTGGCCTGACGTTTACGCAGATCAGCGAAGGCGCACGCCCGGCTGTTACCTCCGACCTTTCGGTCGTGGGTCTCGTCGGCACAGCGCCGCTTGCTGATGCGGGTCGCTACCCGCTCAATACGCCTGTGCAGATTTTTTCCGACGACGCCGTGGCGCGCACCGCGCTTGGCCTCACGGGCACGCTGGCTGACGCCGTCGCGGGTGTCCACGATCAGCTTGGTGACTTTCAGGTCGCCGCAAAGATCGTGATTGTGCGCGTGGTCGAAGGGGCGAACATTCAGGAAACGATGACCAACGTCATCGGCTCCTCGTCTGCCAAGACTGGCATCTGGGCGCTTCCTGAAGCTGGCCCGGTCCTTGGGATTATCCCCCGCCTGATCGCCGCCCCCGGCATGACCGACGTGCAAGCGACCGGCATCAACACAATCGTCATCGGCAACGCTGGAACGGGTTACACCTCCGCACCGACCGTCACGTTCACAGGCGGCGGCGGCACGGGCGCGGCAGCGACCGCAACGGTTGCTGGCGGTCTCGTCACGGCCATCACGATCACGAACCGGGGCACTGGCTACACCTCAGCCCCGACGATTGGCTTCACTGGTGGCGCTGGCTCTGGCGCAACGGCTACGGCCACAATCGCCCCGCTGGCTAACCCGGTCGTGGCGGCTCTCCCGCCTGTCCTCTCGCAGCTTCTGGCGCACGCCGTGGTTGAGGGGCCGGGCACATCGCTCGCCGCCTACACCGCATGGCGCACGACCATCAACTCGCAGCGCATCATCCCGCTTGAGGGCGGTGTCCTCGTCGGCGTCTCCGCGACGCTGCGCGACGCATCGCCTCGCGTGATCGGGACCATGGTTCGTCGCGACTACCAGAAGCGCGGCCTGCCTTTCTGGTCCGCAGCCAATCAGCCGCTTTTCGGCATCGTTGGTCCGCAGCGTCCTATCCGCTTCTCGCTTACGGACGGCGCAACCGAGGGGCAGCAGATTTTGCTGCAGAACGGTGGCGTCATCCTGCGCGGCGAAGCCGGGGTCGAGGCAGCCATCTCCTCGGGCGGCTTCATCTATGTCGGCACCGACAACGCTGGCGACGATGAACTGTGGCGCTTCTACAACGTCACGCGCGGTCGCGACTACATCCACCTCGCGTTCCTGCGCACGCTGCGGACGTTCCTTGGCCGGGAGAACATCACGACCCGCACCATCGACGCGATCCTTGAGACGATGAAAATGTTCCTCCGCGACCTCAAGGCAGACGAGGCGATCCTCGACTTCCGGGTGGGCTTCTCGCGCAATCAGAACTCACCCGAGCAGCTTCGCCTCGGGCGCTTTACCGTCGACTTCGCTGCCGAGGAAGCACCGGTTCTGCGTCGCCTCAACATCCGCTCTATGCGCTACCGCCCGGCGCTGGACGCGCTCCTCGACGACCTGCTCGCTCAGGTCGATGTGGTGGCCTAACGGCCTCCCCGCTTCCCCCACCATTCAATAGAGGATCACGTCAATGTCCGACGTTTTTGTATTCGAGAAAGCCAACCTGATCGCTGGCGTGGGCGCATCCGCGTCCAAGCACCTCACGATCAGCGAGCTCAAGCTGCCCGTGCTGCAGGGCATGTATCAGGACCACCACGCGGGCGGTGCAAGCACCCAGATCGAGGTCGAGGTCGGCATCCAAAAGCTGGAAGCAACCTTCAAGCTGATGGGCTTCGACCCGGCTCTCCTGTCTGAGTTCGGCCTCAACTCCCGCCAGCGCATGGTCTACACGGCCTATCAGGTCATCGTGGACAAGCGGACTGGTCGGAAGATAGAGCACCGGGCCATCATGGAAGGTCGCCTCGGCAAGGTCGAGCAGGACGCCAACCAGCGGGGCAACCTGATGAGCACCGACTACGCCATCAACGAAATCATGCGCTACGAGCTCTACTTCGACAAAACGGAGAAGATCGTCTGGGACTATATGTCCAGCGTGTGGCGCGTCGATGGCGTCGACCAGCTTCGTGATGACAACGCCATTCTTCGGATCGCGTGATGGTCACGGTCGAACTCAGCTACCCCGTGGAGCGTGAGGGTCAAGAGCCCCTCACGCGCGTCGTCCTCAAGCGTCTGCGTGTCCGTGAAGTGGCTGCGCTGGAAGCGGCAAAAGAGCGTGGAGAGATCGCGGCAATCGTCGCCATCGTCGCGTCGCTCAATGACCTCCCGGCCTCCGTAGTCGAGGAGATCGACGCCTCCGATATTGAGCGCATCACCGAGGCTCTCGTCCCTTTTCTCGAAGCGGTGGGGGGCAGTGGCGGTCGGTCGTCTCCGAAGTCGCGCACGTCCTGAACACGCCGCTCCCGGTACTCATCGAAATGGATTGGGACGAGCTCCTCGCGTGGCATGAGGAGGCCGTCCGCATTCTCAAAGCAACGGTGCCCGTCCGCTCATGACCTCCCGCGTTTCGCAGCTTATCGTCCGACTGGTTGACGGGGTCTCCGGTCCCGCATCCCGTGCGGGCGCGGCGCTCCGGAACCTGCTCGGTCAGCAAGGGTCAATTGGTCGTCTGCGTGAGCAGGTGGCGATAGCGTCGCGGATCAACGAGCAGCGGCTCGACCAGCTTCGCGGTCGCATGGTTGATGCGGCTGCTACAGGCTATGGGCTGGCGGCGGCGCTCCGCGCTCCGCTGCGTGCGGGCATGGATTTCGAGACGCTACTCCTCGACATTGCCCAGAAGGCCGACCTCTCCGATCAGAACATGCGGGCTCTTGGCGACCGCATCCGGGCCATGGGTCCAGCGGTCAACCGCACTGCTACGGAGATGGGGCAAGGCTTTGACTTCCTGCTCGGGGCGGGTCTTGACCCGTCGCGCGCTGAGGCAGTCCTCCCGATGATCGGCAGGACCGCGACCGCCTATCGCGCGTCGATTGAAGACCTGTCCAAGGCCGGGTTCTCGGTGCTGTCGAACCTGCGCTTGCAGACCGAGGACTTTGGTCGCGCTCTCGATGCGATGGCGCAGGCGGGCAAGGAAGGCTCATTCGAGCTTCGGGATATGGCCCAATACTTCCCCATGCTGACGGCTGGTGCTGACGCGCTGGGCATCCGTGGGGTGCAAGGCGTCGCCCAGCTTTCCGCTGCCTTGCAGATCGCAAGGCGCGGCGCGGGGGACGCTTCCTCGGCAGCGACCAATGCCGCGAACCTGATCCAGAAGATTGTCTCCCCGACAACGGTTGGCAAGTTCCAAGCGTTCGGCGTTGACATCCGCGCCGAGCTAAAGCGGGTCCAGCAAGAGGGCGGCGACGTTTTCGAGTGGATCGCAAACCTCGTCAACAAGACGCTTGCCGGCGACATGGCAAAGCTCGGCGACCTGTTCGAAGACGCTCAGGTGCAGAGCATGCTGCGCCCGCTGATCGCGAACCTTGACGAGTACCGGCGCGTTCGTGATCGCGCTATGAGCGCGTCTGGCGTTGTCGATGGCGACTTTGCACGGCGCATCCAGACGGGTGCGGCAGCGATGGACCGTCTCCGGGCTGCGGCGCAAGAGTTCAACATCGCGCTTGGTGGCGCTCTCGCCCCGGCGATGACCCGCATCCTTGAATTACTGACGCCGATGGTGCGCCAGCTTGGCGAGCTTATCAGCGCCTATCCGCGCGTGGCGGCGGCGGCGACGATTGCGGTCGCTGGCCTGATCGCGTTCCGCGTCGTGGCGACTGCCGTAGGCTTTGCGCTGCTGACCCTCAAGGGCGCGGCTCTGGGCGTCGCTGGCGCTGTCCTCAGCGCTGGCGGTGCGATGACCGCTTTGCGGGTAGCGGGCACTGCCGTCATGGCCTCCGGGGTGCTGGCGACAATCGCCGCAGCCGGGCTTTGGATTTACAATAACTGGACGAACCTGACCGCCGCCTTTGAAGGCTTCAAGATCGGGTTCACCAACGCCATCGAGCCCATCCGCCCTATACTGGACAGCGCGGGCGGCGCTATCGGCGGGCTGGTCAGCAACGTCTTGTCGCTGCTCGGCCCTATTGAGGGCGCTGGCGTGGCGTTCGCGCAGTTCGGCATAAGCGTCGGGCGTGCGATAGGCGAGGCCATCGTCAAGACCGTTGAACTGGTGACGTGGGTCACTGGCCTTCCGGGCCAGATCAGCGCGGCGGTCTCGGGCGCTGCGTCAGCGCTTTACTCGGCGGGCGTAAACCTCATGACCCAGCTTTGGGAGGGCATGAAGGCTAAGTTCTCGGAGCTCCTCGATTGGGTGTCATCAATCCCCGGTCGGATCATGTCGAGCATTGGCGCTCCCGGTGGCCGCAATACTGCGGTGCCCGGATCAAGCAGCGGCCCGGCACGAAACTTCTCCCAGCCCCTACAGCGCCGCGCTGGCGGCGGAAGCGTCAACGCTGGCACGCCGTACCTTGTGGGCGAGCTTCGCCCCGAGGTGTTCGTCCCTGACCGCAGCGGCTCCATCCTACCGGACAGCCGGGGCGGCGCAGCGCGCAACCTTGGCGGCGGTGGCAGCACAATCAACTTCTCTCCCACGATCAATGTGAGTGGCGGGGGCGAGGACATCGTGAACCGCGTGCGCGAGGTCCTGCGTTCCGAGGCTCGCGAATTGTTCCGGGGCATTCAGGCCGATGCTGGCCTCTCTATGGGGTAGCGAGGAGCGGCCATGCTTTACATTGTGGGCGGCGTCGTCATCGAGGTCGTCGGGTTTAACGTGACGGAGAGCGATGCGTCTTTCGAGGCTAGCTTCGCTGAGAAAGCAGTCGTCGGTCGTCGCCCCGTCCTTGAGGCGGTAGGCGAGGGGCCTGAGACGCTCTCCCTGTCCGGGCGATTGTTCCCGCGCAAGTTTGGGGGGCTGACGGAGGTCGAGGCGCTACAGGCGCAGCGGCAGGCGCAGCAAGCCGTGCATGTGCTTCGTGGCGACGGGGTGCCCCTCGGCTTCTTTGTCATCACGGCCATGACCGCAAAGCACACCAAGCTGGACCAGCAAGGCGTCGGCCAGATCGTTGACTTCGACATCAAGCTCAAGCGCAGCGACCCGCCAGCGCCCGGCGACATTGGCTCTTTCCTTTCCGATCTATTCGGGGAGGAGACCGTTTCCCCGGCACCGTCTAGCGCGTCATCCGCGCCGCGACCGGCTGCCTCGGTGAGCCGCGCATCCATTCCTACCCCGCCCGCTAGGCCGGGCTCGAGCGCTACCGTTTTCAGCGGCGGCGACGTTCGCTTTGAGCCGCGCGTCGGCAGGGAGCTTTAGTCGATGTCGATACCCATGGAGCGTGCCACCATCCAGCAGCAGGGCCTCACCCTGTCGGCTGTGGTCTGGCGGCGCTTTCGTGCGCCGCGCCCCGGCCTCGTCGAGCGTATCCTCGCGCTTAATCCGGGCCTTGGCTCTGTCGGTATCGTGCTGCCCGTGGGGACGACGTTCTTCATTCCGATTGATCCGGCAGAGACGGCTCCTAAGCCCGTCGCCGTCATCTCGCTTTGGACCTAAGCCGTGGCTGATCGCAGCTTCTGCGAGATCGACGTGAACGGGCAGGGCATAACAAGCGCTCTAGATAGCGTGCTCATCTCGCTCACCGTGACCGACAAGGCGGGCTCGACTTCCGACACCTGCCAGCTAGAGCTTGATGACGCGAACGGCCAGATCAGGATGCCTCCTATTGGTGCCCAGATCGTCATTCGCCTTGGCTCCGATCAGAGCGGCTCCGCTGAGGTATTCCGGGGGACGATTGACGAGGTCCGCTCAAGCGGCAACCGGGGCGGGGGCAGAACGCTTCGGCTTGGCGGCAAGGGCGTGGACACGACCAAGACGGCCAAGGAGCCGCAGACCCGGCACATCGACAACGCGACCCTTGAGGACGCGCTCAAGAAGGCTGGCGAGGCCGCAGGCATCACGAACATTCGGGTCGATCAATCCTTGCGTTCGATCCAGCGCGACTACTGGTCTCAGGACCGCGAGAGCTTCCTTGCGTTTGGCGAGCGCATTGCCCGCGAGGTCGGTGGAACATTCAAGGTCCAGAACGACACTGCCGTCATGGCCCGCAGGGGCTCAGGGCGCTCCC
>JAIYAJ010000012.1 GCA_027489105.1 Zymomonas sp.
CGGCGCTTCATCGCCAATTCGAAGGCGCGGCGCGCGATGCGGTTCGAGCAGTGCGCCGTGATCTTGCGCAGCGAGATCGCCATGTCGGGGGAGGGCATGAGTTCCGCCCAACCGAGATGCATGTTCCGGTCAGGGTAGAACCCTTCCGTGGCCTCGCGCATGATGACGAGATCCATGGTCTTCCCGGGCTTCATATTCGAGGGAATGAACGAGCGGGTGCGAGCCGGGCGAACGTTCGCATAGAGGTCCAGACCGATGCGGAACCCGGCCGAAACGTTCCTGCCGCCCTTCTCGGGTGCTGGGTAGTCGGCATGTGACTGCGTCCCAAGAATCACGCCATCGTAGTCCTGACGCGCCTTCTCCAGCACGCTGTCCCGCAAGGTCGTGCCGTGCTTGTCGAGGCTCACGAACCCCACGTCGTCATAATCGAAGGAGAGATCGAGACCGAACCGGCCGCTCGCAGCCTCGAGGACTTCAATGGAGGCGGAAATGATCTCAGGACCGATGCCGTCGCAAGGCAGGACCAGCAATTTCATGGCGTATCGCCCAGGAGTCCCCGAAGCCGGGACCAAAGCCGTTTGAAACTTTGGTTATTCCATCTTATAAAACCAAACGCAGGTCAAGGTCGCTTAACGTGAAAAAATCCGGGCGCGCCGTGATATCTCTTCGTTTCCAAGTTCCCGTACAGGCCGTGAGATCAAGGTATGTCTAACAGTCCGCTCGCACTCCGTATCGCAGGCGACATCGTCACGCGGATCAATTCGGGTGACCTGACGGCTGGTGTTCGCCTCGCCACGGAAGCCTTGGCCAAGCAGTATCAGGTCTCCCGTTCACCCGTGCGTGAAGCGTTGAGCGTGCTCGCTGGCGATGGCGTTATCGAGAACCGTCCGAACCGAGGCTTTTACGTTCGAATTGACGCCGACGCGACCGGCGGCGCCATTCCGGCGCTCGTTGGCAGGGCTGAGGACGCCGACCCCTATTTCACCTTCGCCGAGGACTGGCTCCATGATCGGATAGAGGGCGAATTGACCGAACAGGCAGTGAGGGATCGCTACGGCCTTACGCGATCTCAAACTCAGGAACTCTTCATCCGCGCGGCGCGGGAGGGATGGGCTGAGCCAAAGCCAGGCTATGGCTGGCGTTTGCGCCCGGTTGCTAAAACGTCGGAGTCGTTCGAGCAGATCTATCGCTTCAGGGCGATCATCGAACCCGCAGCGATCATGGAGCCGACATTCCGGTTCAACAAGGCGGCCGCCGCTGCACTGCGCCGAACGCAGGAGCGACTGGCAAAGGGGCAGCTTTCGGGCTTTTCACCAGACGCCCTGACGGGTGCAGGCGTGGTCTTCCATGAAGAGCTCATCAGAATGTCGGAAAATCCAATGTTCCTGTTCGCCTTAGAGCGCGCCAACCAACTCAGGCGCCTCGTCGAATATCGCCTGAAGGTGAACCCTGAGCGGATCATCGCCCAGAGCACGGAACACCTCGCGATGCTCAATCTGCTCGAACGCGGCGACAACCTGGAAGCAGCTCATTTCATGCGCCGGCACCTCAGCGGCGCGCTCGCCGTAAAGTCGCCAGTGGTCCACCCAAAGGGGTGAGTTGGCAGCTTTGAGTTTCTGCTCTGCCGAAGCCCGAGCATTGGTCGCTTTGGTTTTATAGGTTGCCAAATCCATTTTAACGGATTAGCGTCCCTCCCAAGAACAACATCTTGGGAGGTTACGATGCTCACACGTAGGCATTTTCTCGCCACCACCGGTGCCGTGGTTTCCGCAACGGCGGCAGGCGTTGCGCCGTCCTGGTCACAGGGCGTGCCCGCGGGCTACCCGGCCGACTACAAGGACCTTGTCGAGAAGGCCGTGAAGGAAGGTGCCGTCTCGATCTACACGTCGACAGACGACGTGCAGGGGAGGCCGTTGATCGAAGCCTTCAAGGCGGCATTCCCCGGTATTCGGGTCGACTACAACGATCTCGGCACCAACGGTGCCTACAACCGCGTCATCTCCGAGTCGGCTGCAAAGCAGGTCGGGTCGGATATCGTCTGGACCTCCGCGATGGATCTCCAGATGGTCCTCGTCTCGAAGGGCCAGGCAGAAACCTACAAGTCACCAGAGATCGCGCATCTGCCGGCTTGGGCCAATTACAACGACTCTCTCTACGCGACGTCGGTCGAGCCGGTCGCGATCATGTACAACAAGAGCCAACTGGGCGCGTTGAAGCCGCCGCAGACGCGGGCGGAACTGATCGCGTTCCTGAACGCCAACAAGGACGCGCTGAAGGGCAAGGTCGCCTCATTCGATCCGGAGAAGAGCGGAACCGGATTCCTGTTCTTCAACAACGATGCCCGGACGACCACGGACACCTGGGACCTGGTGAAAGCCTTCGGCGGGACTGATCCCAAAGTGTATGGCAGCTCCGGCGCCATGCGCGAGAAGATCTCTTCCGGCGAGCATTGGATCGCGTTCAACGTGATCGGCTCCTACGCCATCGAGTGGGCGAAGAAGAACAGCAATCTCGGCGTGGTCCTCACACCGGATCATGCTGCTGCATTCTCGCGCGTCGCCAACATCTCGAAGGGTGCTCCTCACCCGGCGGCCGCACGCGTCTTCCTGGACTTCCTCTTGTCGCAGAAGGGCCAGACCGCGATGGCCGGAAGCGGAGCTCCCGCGATCCGGACAGACGTCACCGAAGGCCTCAACATCGCCAAGCTTAACGATATGGCTGGTGGCAAGCTGAAGCCGATCCCCGTCTCGGCGGCACTCCTTGAAGCCTCCGATCCGAAGAACCGTGCCGAGTTCTTCCAGAAATGGAAGCAGGCGCTGCGCGGCTGACGCCGCCCAGTCTGAAAGCATCGCCATGTCGCTTGCTAACGACGCACCGCGTTTCAGGGCGGGAGTCATTCTCGCCCTGTTCGTGATGGTGGCAGCCCCAGCGCTGCTCGTAATCTATCAGAGCGTCCTCGACGCACCCTTCTTCGATGACAACGTCCACTTCAGCCTTGAGGCGTTCCGCTTCGTCCTGACTGATCCCGAATTCTACCGGGCATTCTGGACGACGACGCTCTACGCGTTCGGGATGGTGCTGGTTGCGGTGCCGCTTGGGGGCATTCTCGCGTTCCTCATCACCAGGACGGATCTGAAGGGACGCAAATGGCTCGAGCCGATCGTGCTCGTGCCCATGTTCCTGTCCTCGATCGTCCTGGCTTTCGGCTACACCGTCTCGGTCGGGCCTTCCGGTTTCGTCACCATCGCCTTCAAGAGCATTTTCGGATCGGCGCCGTGGAGCATCTACACGCTGCCGGGGATCATTCTCATAGGCGGCC
>JAIYAJ010000499.1 GCA_027489105.1 Zymomonas sp.
ACGCGCGCTTCCGGCACGGCCATGGCCAGCGTCAGCCCGTCTTCCAGCCCCTCGCACAGGATCGTCGGCGGCAGCTCGGCCAGGTGCCGCTGCTCTTTCACGTCCTCGGGCGGCACGCCGCCGGCGCCATGGGCGATGCGGATCACGCCGCCGGCGACGCTGCCCAGCATGATCTTGGCGCGCGCCCGGTCGCCGGGGTCCTCGCCGTCGAGATAGGTGATGTGGATGCCGGTGATCGCGCCCGTCTTGACGCGGATGGCGCTGATGATCGCCGGCAGGGTCGGCCCCGGCTGCGCGATGACGCGCCGCCCGCCGATCTCGTCATAGACCCGGCCTTGCGTGTATTCGAGGCCGGGGTGAAAGCGGATGTCGGGTGCATTGAAGCCGGGCACGTCGACCAGGTCGATGCCGCGATTGAGCAGATAGACCGCGGCCGGCGTGCCCGCGAGACCGACGCGCGCCGCGAGGAACAGGTCGAAGGCCCGGCGCATCCGGCGCTCGCGCTCGTCGCTGTCCTTCTTGGCGGCCGCCACCTTGCGCGCATGCGCCAGGCGCTGCAGCCGCTCGCGCTCGGCCATGGGCAGGGTCGCCAGGCCGAGCCATCCCTTGGCCCAGGCGATCGCCTTCTTGCGGTCGCGGCCGCAGGCGACATAGGCGATCAGGTCGATGATGTCGCCGCGGTCGCCGCCATCGACGAAGGGCGCGTTGAAGCCGGCATAGTCGACCCATTTCCCGGCGGTCGCCCCGCGCATGTAGATCTTGAACGAACCCGCCTTGCGGTCGCCCCGCGTCGGGTTCGGCGCCTCGTACAAGCCCGATCGCATGAAGCCGCCGGGCACGAGATCGCGCACCAGCTGGTCGACCCGGTCCTGCAGCATCTGCCGGATGGTGGCGATCGAGACGTTGCTCATCGGGCGAGGCCCAGTCGCGGACGCAGCCGCTCGATCAGGGCGCTCGCCGCGCTCTGGCCTTTGGGGCGTTCGCCGCGCGCGGCCTTGTCGGCCTCGCGGATCAGCACGATTTCGCCGACGGCCGCGATGAAAGCGTCAGGATCGCGGCCCTGAACCAGCCACAGCGCCGCGCAGGTGCAGACACCGCGAAGGATCGTTGCCGTCAGACCGCCGGCGACGGCGTTGCTGGTCTGCGTGATGCTGCGCAGGCCCAGCGTAACGGCCTCGGAGCCAAATTCGCGGATCATGTCGCGCAGCGCGCCGATGGCCATGGTCTGGCCCGGGCGCTGCTTCAATTCGGGAACGGGATAGGCCAGAACCTGCGCCCCACCGGCTGCGACCACGCGCTCGATTTCGCGGGCGGCGGCGTCGCCGGCAGCGACGGCTGCCTTGTGCATCGCCAGCGTATGCACGCGGGTGACGGAGCCGTTGACCGCCGTGAAGGCTTTTGCCTGCTCGTGCGGCGCCGCCAGAATGACCTGACAGGGAACGGCCGGGTGCCCGACCAGCGCAGCCGCCGTCGTGCGGTGCTGCCCGTCGACGATCGCATAGAGCCCGCCGCTCAGCGGCGCGACGATCACCGGCGAGAAATAGCACCAGGTGAAGGCGCGCGCGATGGCGCGCACATTGCGTTTGCCCTGCGCGGTGATCTCGCGCTGGTAGCTCGTGTCGACGACGAGCTGAGCGATGTTGATCCACATCAGTTGCGGGGCGGCGCCGCAGGCGTCGAGGTTCTGGCGCTCGTCGGCTTCGGAGAATCCGTCTGTGGTGATCGGTCGCTGAGACATCGTTCAGGCCTCCGCATCGTGAAGCGCCGCCGGCGCGCGGCGCAGGAAGGCGGGAACCTCGACCGTCTCGCCCTCGGCGGGCGCATCGGGGAAATCGCCCTCCGCCTCCGGAGCTTCGAGCCCCCACACATCCCAGCCCGGCCGGGCCTTGCGGGCGTTGAGCTCGATCTTCGGCAGGTCGCCGAAATAGCTCTCGATCAGCTGCGCGAAGATCTCCGGCTTCTCGCTATGGGCGCCGACGGGCGCCTTGATCACCGACGGCCATTGCGTGCCGGGCGCGGGCGCGGGGATGTTGCCGCGCGTGCCGACGAGCAGGATCTCGTGGTTGACGCGGAACCAGTAGCCCATGCCCTGCTGCTCGCCGGGATACTCCTTTTCCCAGACGCAGCTGGACTTGTAGGCGAAGCCCCACGCGCCCATGACGTCGAGGCCCTGCTGCAGGTGCGGCACCGTCACCCACAGGAACAGGACGCAATCATCAGCCGCGATCTCCGCAACGGCCCTGGACTTGATCACGGCGGTCGACGACACCGGGTAATGGTTCGAGGCGCTGCGGCCCTGGCCGGACTCCGACCATGTTTCCTGTTGCCATTCCGGGTCGGCATGGATCACGCCGAATTTCTTGGCCGGCAGGGCGCGCTGCTTGGCGCCCAGCGTCTTCACCTTCTCGGCCCGCTTCGTCTTCTTCTGCGCCGTGAGCGCGTCGCGCTGGTCTTTGATCACGCGGTAGAGCGCTGAAGGGCTGGCGCTGCGCAGCACTTCGCGCTGCGCCTCGACCGGCAGTTTCGCCAGCTCGGCCGCGACCGTGACCGCGACCTGGCCGGCATCAGCCGCCGCTACCAGCTCGGGCGCGCCCTTGCTGACGATGACGCGTGCGCGCTCGACCTGCCGTTCCGAGACGTTGAGAGCGGACGCCGCCGCCGCCTGCGTCATCGCCGGGAGCGGCAGCGACGGCTCGTCCAAGGCGCCGATCGGCGCCTTGCCAGCGGGCTGGCTTTCGCCCTTCGGCACGCGCGCCCCGCCATGGCCCAGCGTCGCCAGCCGCGTCGCCACCATGGCGCGCTGCCCGTCGTCGAGATGGCGGCGGTGGAGATTGGCGGAGACGACAAAGGCGAGGGGATCGCCATTCCAGTCGATATTGAAATCGATGATCGGCGCGGGCCGGCGTGTGTTCAGATCGGCATACCAGCCATCGGGCGCCAGCACCCCGCCGGCCCGGCCGGCGCGGTAACGGTTGCGACCATCCAAGATCTTGCCGTCGAGCAGCATGATCGGCTCGCGGATGCCGTTCGCCTTGATGTCGGCGACCAGCTCGTCGAACGCGGGACCTTCGATCAGCGGGAAGATGTTCGCGAAGGGATGGAATTCCAGCTCTTTCATGCCGCGCCCCTCTGCAGGAAGGCCTGCGCGTCGCGGTCGAGCAGCGCCGAGAGCGCCATCAGCTGCAGGTCGAGCGCGCAGCCGTCGTCGCGGCGCGCCTCGATCCG
>JAIYAJ010000538.1 GCA_027489105.1 Zymomonas sp.
CAAACCGCGCGCGAGCTGATATAGTCGAACTTGGTGCCGACCTTCTGCGGACGGTTGAAGTTCACGCGGTTGATGTTGTTCGGGTAGAAGCCGACGCCATCCGGATTGCCGATCACGCCTGCGGTCGTGCGATAATAGACCGATGCCCAGGTGCGCGTGACGAAGCCGGTCGGCACGCCGTTGCGCATGCCGGTCGCCTCGTTCGAATAGCTGTACATCAGGTCCCAGGTGAAGTTCTCGCTGGGCGTGAAGCGGCCCTGGATACGGCCGGTGTAATATTTGCTGTCGTTGCCGCCGCCGATCGGGTTGATATTCTTGATATAGCCGTCCGACTTTTCATACTGGCCGGCGGCGCGGATCGCGAACAGACCCGGCGAGATCGGCACGTTGATCACGGCCTGGGCGCGCTTGGTGTCGAAGCTCGAATAGCCGACCTCCACTTCGCCTTCCCAGCGGTCGACCGGCTTCTTGGTGGTGACGTTGATGGCGCCGCCCACGGCGTTGCGACCGAAATAGGTGCCCTGCGGACCGCGCAGCACTTCGATGCGCTCAAGGTCGACGATCTGCGGGTTGCTGGTGCCGGCGACAACGTTGAAATCGTCGATGTAGAAGGCGTAGCTCGACTGGCGGACGTCGGCATAGGGGTTGAGCTGGTTCGAGATGCCGCGGATCGCGAGGTCCTTGCGGTCGCGCGAACCGTTGCTCTGGAAGGAGACGTTCGGGGTCATTGCGAAGAAATCTTCGACGCCCTGAACATTCTGACTCTTCAGCTGCTCGGCGGTGACGGCGGTGATCGAGATCGGAACGCTCTGGATCGATTCCGCGCGGCGCTGTGCCGTCACGATGATGTCGCCTTCGGACGCAGCAGCGTCCGCGGCGGCCTGCGCATAGGCCGGTGCGGCACCCATCGCCATGGCGACCGACACCAAAGCGGTGCAGCCGCAAATGCGTCGATTGATCTTCGAGTAGAAAGAAGCGTCCATCATCTTACCCCTTTTTGATGAGCCCGCGATCTTTGATCTACGGTGCTCCGATCCTTGGTAGAAATCCCCTCTGACCGGGCCCCACGCCCGGCTAAAGCTCAGTTCAACTCGTCCAGCATTGCGGGTCGACCGATGGCTTCGTCGTGTCGACCGGTACGCGCACCAAGGTGATGGCGGCGATCTTGTCCCCGCGCAGGTCGGCATGTCCGGCTGCGAGCATGCAGCCGACCTTGCCGTTCCGGCGCGAGCGGATGACATGATAGGTGTAGATCCGCCCGTCTTTCTCGAACGCGTCCTTGAACGGCACGACGATCTCGACCAGCGCACCGCTCGCCTGGATCGCCTGGAAATGCTTTTCCCAGTCGTCGAGACCGTGGATCACCGTTTCGCCGTTCAGCGTCAGGGTGGCGTCGGTCGTGAAGTAGCGGGCGAAATTCTCGGCAGTGTAGGCGCCGGGCGTGGTGAAGGCCTGGTTCCACCAGACGAACATCTGAGACAGCTTGTCGGTCGTCGGAGCTGCCGCCGCGAGCGGCGTGGCAGCGGCGACCAGCAGTGCCGTCAGAGATCCGAGGATCGTCCTTCTCTTCACCTGTTTCCCCCTTCGGCCGCCGATACCTGACCAAACTGCTGGTTGAGTTGTCCGTCAGTTACAAAGTTGTTGCAATGGCACCGAATAGGCTCGTTTGTTGCGGCATGTGCAAATTAGACATTCTCAATCCTTTGCGGACACTCCAGTCACCGGCTTGCCGCCCTTCATCACGAAACTGATCGTTCGCAGCGCGCGAATATCGCCGGTCGGATCGCTGTCGACCGCAACGATATCGGCAAGATAGCCTGGCTTGAGCACGCCGACCTCCTTGTCGATGCCGAGCATGCGCGCGGGTTCGATCGTCGCGGCGCGGAGCGACTGCAGCGGGGTCATGCCGGCATCGACATAAAGCTCGGCCTCCCGGATCGTCGCCGTGGTGCCTTCGTTCGGTTCCCACGGATATTGATCGCTGCCGAGCGCGATCGGCGTGCCGATCCGGATCGCGTTGCGCAGCGTTTCCCAGTGCGCCTTGCCGACCGAATCCACGCGCGCCAGATACCAGTCGGGCGAACCGATCTTGCGGTAGAATTCCTTGGCGCCCTGCTGGCTCACGACAATGGTCGGGACCAGCCAGACGCCCTTCTGCTTCATCTTCGTCAGCACGGGCGGCGTCAGGAAATAGCCATGCTCGAAACCGTCGATCCCGGCGTCGATCGCCGCCTCGGCCGCCAGAGGCGAACCATTGTGGCCGGTGACCTTAACCCCGTTGCGATGGGCAACCTCGATCGCGGTCTTGAGTTCGTCGTCGGTGAACGGGGAGGCTGCGATGTCGCCATGGGTGTCGGAGATGCCGCCCGAAATGCCGAGCTTGATCCAGGTCGCGCCCCGCTTGACCTGCTCGCGCACCGCGCGCGAGAATTCGGCCGGGCCATTGACCTCGGTCGAGCCATGTCCGCCGGTGGCGACGATCGACGAGCCGGCGGTGTGAATGCGGGGACCGTCGAAGGTGCCGCCGTCGATCATATTCTTGACGGTGAAGTCGACGCCATCCTGCGCACCCGTCAGGCGGATCGTGGTCACGCCCGAGCGGAGCGACTTCTGCGCATTGTCGAGCATCCGGAGCGCGATCGAATCCTTGCCCTCATTATGGATGCGTGCGGCCCCCGGCAGATTGAGCGCCAGGTGGACATGCATGTTCATCAGGCCGGGGATCAGCCATTTGCCATCCAGCGGAATGGTGCGTGCTCCGGCTGGAACGGGCGTCGTCACGGCGGGCCCGATCGCCTTGATCCGCTCGCCGTCGATCAGCACCACGGCGTTGCGGACCGCCGGCTTGCCGTCGAGGTCGACGACATTGGCACCGGTCAGCGCGACCGTCTCTGCGATAGCGGGCGTGGCGAGCCCGAGGCTGGCGATAAGGCAGATCGCTCCCATGCGTGGCTTCATCGGTCTTGCTTCCCTCTGTTCCGGAGGCGCCATCCGGGAGCCGCCTCCACCCGCTGGCAGCATGCGTGATGTAACTGTGCAAACAATGCATCGAACTGCGATTGTTCGTTGCGGTATCCGCAAATTGCATGCCGCAATGCCACGGAAGACAAGGAAATCCGGCATATTTCGGTCATCGGGCAGACGGGCCCGCCGCTTGCCGTGCTGGCGGGGATTTGCATTCTGCGCGCAGGGTTCCGACCGCATCCTGCACGGGGGGAAGAAAATGACCGCTTTCGAGACAATAGAAGCGTCGCGCCGGGGAGTGCTCGGCCTGCTTGGCGCGGGCGCTGCCATTGCAGCAATGCCTGGTTGGGCTGCTGGCGAGAACGATGCCGGACGCCGGTTGCGCGCGCTGCTCGAACAGAGCGACGAAGCGGAAGCGCAGCTCGACCCCATTTCGGAATCGCGCAAGGCCAAGGCAATCACCGGGCCGGTCTTCGTCGACCCGCTGGGCGATTTTTTTGCAACGAAGACGAAGGCGAACAAGCTGGCCGAATGGCAGGAACTGCAGGCGATCGAGCGCGCCGCGCTCTCGCCGGTCGACCGCATCGCCTATGACGTGTTCGCCTACAAGACGCGCCAGACCCTCGATCTGTTCGAGAGCGGCCTGTTCGAGGTGCAGCGCAAGGCGCCGTTCAATCCGTCCTTCGGCTTGCAGGTCGAGTTTCCCGACTTCGTGTCCGGCGGCCCGGCGCCCTTCGCGACGGTGCAGGATTATGAAGCCGGGCTCGAGCGGCTCGATGGCTTCGTCGGCTATCTCGGCAATTCGGTCGCCCAGGCGAAGCGCGGCCTCGCCGAGGGGTATAAGCAACCCCGCATCGTCGTCGACAATCTGCTGAAGCAGGTCGACGCGATGCTCGCGACGCCGGTCGAAAAGAGCCCCTTCTGGTCGGCGATCGATCGTCTCCCCGCCGGCTTCCCGGCAGCAGACAAGGCGCGCCTTGCCGCCGCCTATCGCAGGGCGATCGAGGAGAAGGTCTATCCGGGCTATCGTCTGTGGCAGAGCTTCCTGCGCGACACATATCTTCCGGTCGCGACGCCCGAGCCCGGCCGCTGGGCGATGAAGGACGGTGACCGGCTCTATGCCTGGGAACTCGCCCGCCACACGACGACCCGCAAGACTCCCGACGAGATCCACGCGCTCGGCCTGTCCGAAGTGTCCCGGATTCGCGCCGAGATGGACCGGGTGCGCGAGAAGGTCGGTTTCTCGGGCGATCTCAGGGCTTTCTTCGAATATGTTCGGACTGATCCGAAATTCTACTGCAAGACTCCGGACGAGCTTCTGGGCCGCTTCAAGGCGATCGAAGACCGCATCTGGTTGCGCATTCCCGAGCTGTTCCACAGCCGGCCCAGGGCGCCGTTCAAGGTTGCGCCGCTGCCCGCACTCGGCGATCAGCGCGGCACCGGCTATTATCGGCCGGGCCCGCCGGACGGGAAGAGCCCCGGCATATTGTTCTTCAACATGTCGATGCTCAACACCCGGCCGATCCCGACGCTGGAGACGCTGACGCTGCACGAGGGCATCCCGGGCCACCATTTCCAGATCACCCTGGTGCGCGAGAACGAGGCCTTGCCGCCGCTGCTCCGCTATGGCTCCTCGACCGCCTATAGCGAGGGCTGGGGGCTCTATGCGGAATCGCTCGGGCCGGAACTCGGCATGTTCGGCGATCCGATGCAGCTGTTCGGGCATCTCGACATGGAGATGCTGCGCGCCGTGCGGCTCGTGGTCGATACCGGAATCCACGCCAGGCGCTGGGATCGGCAGAAGGCGATCGACTATATGCTCGACAATACCTCGATGGCGCCGCGCGACGTCGCGGTCGAGATCGATCGCTACATCGCCTATCCGGGCCAGGCCTGCGCCTACAAGATCGGCGAGCTGAAGTTCCGCGAGCTGCGCAACCGCGCGACCGCCAAGCTTGGAAGTCGCTTCGATATCCGCGACTATCACCAGCAGGCGCTGGAGACGGGCAGCCTGCCCATGGATGTGCTCGAAGCGAAGGTCGATGGCTGGATCGCCGCGGGCGGGGGAAAGACGAAGGCATGACGACCGGACGCTATGGGCACCGCTGGCTGTTCCTGATCCCTTTCCTCTGGCAGGTCGCGGCAGTCCCGCTGGTCAACGACGTCGCGTGGCGGCCGCTGTCGCTGCCCTTTCCGATGGCGTGGCAGATGGTCGGCATCGTCCTGACGACGATCATCATCGCCATCGTTTTCCGTCTCGATGAGCGGATCGATGGCGACGAGGACGGGGTTGACGGCGAAGGGCTTCAGGGCGGGGACCATCACGCATGATCCTCGCTCTGACATTGGCGATCGTGCTGGGCACCGTGATCGGTGCGGTGCTCTACAGCCGCCGGCAGGCGCGCGCGAAGACGATGGCCGAATGGGCCGTCGGCGGGCGGCGCTTCGGCATCCTCATCTTCTGGTTTCTCAACGCCGGTGAGATCTACACCACCTTCGCGGTGCTTGGCATTTCGGGCTTCGCCTGGGCCTATGGTGCGCCCGCCTATCTCGCGCTGACGTCGGTCTCGCTGGCGGCGTTGATCGGCTATTGGCTCATGCCGCGCATCTGGGCGGCGGGCCACAAGGACAATCTGGTCACCCAGGCGGACTTCTTCGCCGCCCATTATCGCGCGACCTGGCTCGGTGTCGTGGTCGGCCTGGCCGGCATCGCCGCGCTGATCGTCTATGTGCAGATCCAGATCACCGCGCTCGGCCTGATCCTGCGCCTGACCCTGGGGCAGGATGTGTCGCCCGCGCTGGCGGCGAGCCTTGCGGCGGTCGTGATGGTCGCCTTCGTCTTTCTGGCCGGGCTGCGCTCGGCGGCCTTTGCGGCGGGTGTGAAGGACATCCTGATGCTGGTCGTGGTCGTCGTGCTGTGCGGCAGCGCGGCGACGGCGGTCGGGGCGTCGTCGATGCTCGACATCTACACCCGGGTGCAGGACAGCTTTCCCGCCGTCGGCAGTTTCCCCGGTCTGAAGCCCGAAGCCGGGCTCGACAGCGTCTGGCTGATGACCTCGGCGCTCAACGTCGCGATCGGCAACTGGATCCTGCCGCATCTGTTTCAGCTCTGCTTCTCTGCGGGCAGCCGCAAGACGATCCGGCGCAACGCAGTGCTCCAGCCGATCTATTCGCTCTCCTATTTCTTCATCATCCTGCTCGGTTTCGCGGCGTTGCTGGCGGGCACCCAGCCGCCCGAAGGCGACAGCAATGCGGCGCTGATCACCTTCGTGGCGGGCCATTACCCGCCCTGGGCCGTGGGCCTGTTCGCGGGGACGGCCTGCCTGCTGGCACTCGTACCCGGATCGGTGCTCTTGCTGACGGCGGGATCGCTGTTCAGCCGCAACGTCCTGAAGCCGATGCTGCCCTCGATGACCGATCGCGCTGCGCTGCTCGCGTCGCGCCTGTCGATGCTGCTGTTCGCCGGCACGGCGGTATGGCTGACGCTCGGCGCGTCGCGCTCGCTGGTCGAGATCGGCCTGTCGGCCTATGCCGCAATCGGCATGCTCGCGCCCGGCGTCTATTTCGCCTTCACCTGGAAGCGGGCCAATGCGGTCGGCATCATGGCTGGCATCGTCGTCGGCTATGCGGCGCTTCTGCCGCAGATGCAGCCCTTCTGGAACGGCCTGCTGCCGCATTGGGATACCGGCCTGGTCGCGATGATCGTCAACGCCGCCGTGGCGGCGCTGGTCTCGATCGCGGTCCCGTCACGTCGCCGGGACTAGGTCATTCTCGGCATGGGGCGTCATCGCCTGCGCCGGCGCCCAGTTCTTAAGGCTGTTCTCCAGCTGCGACAGCAGCCGGGCCGGAGCGCCGTCGAGCTGGCGACCGAGCCGGTGGATCAGACTGACCGAGCTATGTTCGAGCTCGGGGTCGAGCAGCGGCCGCGCGACCAGGCTGCCCTCGGCCAGTTCGGTCAGTGCCGAGATGCGCGGCAGGACCGTCACCGCGCGCCCGGCCTTGGCGACGTCGCGCATCATCTGGATCGAGGTCGTCACCAGCATCGGTTCGAGCATGATCCGTGCGCGTCGTTCGGCGTGGAGCAGGCTGGATCGGATGCGGAAGCCCTTGGGCGGCAGGCACAGGTCGAAGCGGTTCAGATCCTCGAGCGTGATCGCGCTCAGCGCTGCGGCCGGATGGCTGGGGGCACACAGGACAGTCAGCGGCTGGCTGACCGACAGGCGCGTCCGGATCTTGGGTTCGTCGGGCACGTGCAGGATCATGCCGATATGAACCTCGTCCTCGAGCACCATGCGGACGATTTCTGAACTGGCGCAGCTGTGGACGGTTATGGCGATGCCGGGGTTGCGGCGCTGGAACTGGTCGATCGTCTTGGCAAAGGCGTTGCCGATGAAGCCCTCGCCGATCGCCAGCACGATATGCCCGGCCTTCACCTCGCGCAGCTCCTGGAGCCGGTTCATCAGCCCCTCGCGGTCGGCCAGCTGTTCACGGTGAAAGTCGAACACCAGCCGGCCTGCGTCGGTCAGCCGGATGGAGCGCCGGCCTCGCTCGATCAGGGACACCCCCATCGCGCTTTCCAGCTGGCTGATCTGGCGGCTGATCGACGATACCGCGACGCCGATCTTCTCGCTCGCGAGGCGCATCGATCCGAGCGACGCGGCCTCATAAAAATAATGGAAAGCGTTGTCCCACATGTCCCCGCTCCGTTTTTTGTGACGCGATGCAACAGGAAAGCGGCGCGTAACGCAACTGAAAACTTTGCACGTAGCGCAACGAACATGGGGATTCATTGCTATTGCTGCGAAGGCGGCTTCGTCGCAACAGCTAGAGACGGTTTGGCAAAGCCGTTACGAGCGCCAAAGGGGGCCATGGTTTGAGCAAGCGATCTCGCGTCAACTGGCGGGGCTATATCCCTGCGATCACGACACCTTTCGACGCCGATCGGCAGCTCGACCTGGCCGGTCTGGGGCGGCTGCTCGAGTGGCTCGAGGCAGAGGGCATGCATGGCCTCGTCCTTGCCGGGACCACCGGTGAGTGGACCAGCCTGAGACCGGCCGAGCGCAAGCAGCTGTTCGCGGCTGCCGGCGACCAGATGGGCAAGCGGCTGCCGCTGATCGCCGGGTGCAGCGCCTTCACCGCGCCCGAGGTCATCGACTTCGCCGAATCTGCCGCCGCGCATCATTTCGAGGGCGTGCTGGTGACGCCGCCGCCTTATCTGCGCCCGAACGCCGACGAGATCGTCGACTTCTACAGCGAGATTTCCAAGCATACGCCGCTGCCGATCTGCGTGTACAACTGGCCGCCGGGCACCGCGATCGACATGCCGGTCGAATTGCTGGAGCGGCTTGCGGACATCGAGAATGTCGTGGCCATCAAGCAGTCGACCAGCAGTTTGCGGAGTTTTACCGACACATTCTTCGCTCTGAACGACAAGGTTCGTGTGTTCGGCCATTCGATGGACGAACACGGCCTGGCGCTGCTGCAGGCGCGCGGCGGCGACGGGACGATGGGGGCCGGCGCGGTTCTCGGCCGCGTTCATCCGGACTTCTACAATCACCTTTGGGCAGGGGAGATAGACGCGGCCCGCGCTTGCGGCGTAAAGGACCGCATGATCCTCGATCACTGGTATACCCGCGAACTGGTCGGCCGCTTCGGCTCCGGTCCTGCCGTGCTCAAGGCGGGGCTCAACGTGCAGGGTCTGCCGGGCGGTTTTGTCCGGCGTCCTCTGCGCGATGTCGCCGAAGAGCATATCGCCACGATCCGGGAGACTCTGGTCGCTGCCGGGCGGCTCTAGCCGATGGAGCGGTGCGATGTCCTGGTGGTGGGAGGCGGCCTCGTCGGCTGCGCCGCCGCCTGGCATCTCGCCGCTGCCGGAGCGAGCGTCGCGGTCGTCGACGCCGCCGATTTCGGCCTGGGTGCGTCGGGCCAGAATGCCGGATCGCTCCACTTCCAGATCGAGCGCCGCTTCCTCGAACAGGGTGATGCGCTCGCCCGACAGGCCGAACAGACCATAGCGCTCAGCCGCATGGCGATCGAGGACTGGAAATGTCTCGAAGTCGCGCTGGATGCGGACCTCCACGTCGTGATGGACGGC
>JAIYAJ010000596.1 GCA_027489105.1 Zymomonas sp.
GCAGCGCCTCGGCGAGGTTGAGCACGCGCGGCGCGATGCCGCCGGTCAGCACGTTGAGGTTCAGCGGAACGCGCGTCTCGAGCGCGGTCAGCCTGAACAGCGTCTCCATCATCAAGGCCGGGTCGACGTTCCGCGCCCGCGGCTCAAAGACGAGGCGGATGTCCTCGGCCGATTCGTCCCGCATGTCGGCCACCAGGGGCAGCTTGCGCTCCTGCAGCAGCTCCGCGATCTTCTCGATCATCGGGCCTTTCGAGACGAGATAGGGGATTTCCGTCACGACGACGACCCAGCCGCCGCGCCCCGTCTCTTCCCTCTCCCAGCGCGCCCGCGTGCGGAAGGCCCCGCGCCCCGTGCGGTAGGCCTCTGCTATCGAGGCGCGCGGCTCGACGATGATGCCGCCGGTCGGGAAGTCCGGCCCCGGCACGAAGGTCATCAGCTGGTCGGGCGTCGCGCCGGGGTTCTGGATGAGGTAGAGCGCCGCGTCGCAGAGCTCCGCCGCGTTGTGGGGCGGGATCGAGGTCGCCATCCCCACCGCGATGCCCTGGGCGCCATTGGCCAGCAGATTGGGGAAGGCCGCCGGCATCACGGACGGCTCTTCCGACTGGCCGTCATAATTGGGGCGGAAATCGACCGCGTCCTCGTCGATGCCGTCGATGATGAGCTGCGCCACCGCCGTCATCCGCGCCTCGGTGTAGCGGTAGGCGGCGGCGTTATCCCCGTCGATGTTGCCGAAATTGCCCTGCCCGTCGACCAGCGGGTAGCGCTGCGCGAAGCCCTGCGCGAGGCGCACCAGCGCGTCGTAGATGGCCTGGTCGCCATGGGGATGGAACGAACCCATCACGTCGCCGACGATCTTGGCGCATTTCTTGAAGCCCGAGGTCGGGTCGAGCCTGAGCAGCCGCATGCCGTACAGGATGCGCCGGTGTACGGGCTTCAGCCCGTCCCGGGCGTCGGGCAGCGCTCGGTGCATGATGGTGGAGAGGGCATAGGCAAGGTAGCGCTCTTCCAGCGCCGACTTCAGGTCGACGCTTTCCACATCCTCGGGCGAGGGCGGATCGACAGGCTTGCCCATGGGGATACTCCGGCAGCCGCGGCACGCGGCGCTGATTCGCGAGCCGCATCTTACACTCTCGCGGCAGGAGACGCGGATGCGGCGCGCATCGCCGCGCCGCGCTTGCGTCGCGAGGTCGCTGGAAATTGTGCGAAACTGCGCTTCGCCACAATCTCGCCACAGGTTAAGGACCTTTAGGGATTGTGATCGTACTGCGCTGCGCCGGCCTCGTCGCCGGCTGGCGCCTTGTCCCGCAGGCGACACGCGCGCGCTGCCAGGATGCTCGAAAGGTTCGGATGACGGCAAAAACCCTCGGAAGGCTGGGACTTGTCGCGCTGCCGCTGCTGGCGGCGGGCGCTGCCCATGCGTTCGAGGCATCGACGCCGGCCTCCATCTGGGACCGCTTCACGCTCGATCAGGGCGCGACCGCCGGAATCAGCCTCCGCGGTTTCCGGCTTCCGCAATTCGCGCCCACGCTGACCCCCATGGTCGGCCTCAATTACGAGAACGCCCAGGCCGCAAGCGCGGTGCGCGGCGCCTGGCTCACCGCCGCCCGCGTCGGCTCCTTCTCCGCCGGCCCGCTCATCGCGATCGACCGGCAGTTGTCGCTTTCCAGCCGCCCGCTCGCCTCCGATCTCATCGATCAGCGCGCCGCGCGCTACGGCGCCTTCCTCGCTTATACCGATTCCGGCGTCGAGATCGGCAGGCTCGCGCTGACCACGGGCCGCCTCGGCGGGCTGGACCTCAAGGCGACGCGCTCCTTCAAGCTCAACGACAACGTCTCGCTCGACATCGGACCGACCATCTCGCTCGGCTCCTTCGAGCGCTTCGGCTATGAGCAGGCCTCACGTTCGGTCTCGGTCGCGTCGGGCGGAGCGAGCCTCAATCCGGACCGCGCCCAGCTCGGCGCCTTCGGCCTCGCCACGGCCATCGAGACCCGCATCAGCGACCGCACCGTGGCGCGGATGTTCGCCGATTACGCGCGCGTCGAGGCCCAGCGCGGCCAACCCGGCATGGGCCAGATCCAGAACCGCGACCGAGTCGATCTCGGTTTCTCGCTGACCACCCGCATCGGCAACTGACGCCTCGGGGAGCACTGTCAGGATGCAGCAGCGTCCTTGCCGGCATCGCGGGCCACGGCCGCTATGAAGGCGGCCCGCTCGTCCGGCGGCCCCAGCCCCCGCGGCTCGTAGATGTGCCGGCGCAGGAAATGTCCGGTCAGCGCGAAGCCTGCCGCCAGTTCGGTCGTCCCGATGCCGTCGAGCGCGTAGCCGTCGCGCACGAAGCGGGGCAAGGCCAGCAGGCGATCCGCATAGGGGGCGCCCGCCTGCGCCGAGACGGCGCGGCCGCTCTTGGGCGACACGTGCACGAGTTCCTGCGTCGCGCCCGTCACGGCGCAGGCCGAAAGATCGAGCCCGAAGCCGAGCTCGCGCAGCATTTCGAGTTCGAAGCGGATGACGAGGGCGGCGGCCACCGCCGGCTCCTCGAGATGCTCCAGCACGACCCTCAGCGCGTCGTAAAGCCCCTCATACGGGTCGCGCTCGGGCAAGAGCCTGATGAGCCCCGCCAGATGTGTGAGCCCGTAGAGCGAGGCCGCGCGCGC
>JAIYAJ010000597.1 GCA_027489105.1 Zymomonas sp.
AAAGCAAAGGAACGCCTTGCGCGACCCGCTGTCTGGACTGTGGAACGCTGATGCCGATCAGTGCGCCGGAGCCGTTGGCGCCTCATCACGATCTTTCAGGATTCGACTGTGGCAAGACGCAACTCAACAATTGGCTGAAGAATCACGCCCGCCGCAACGACGAGAAGGGCTTCACCCGGGTCATGGTCGTTTGCGAAGGAACCTGGGTCATCGGCTACTACGGCCTTGCGCCGACGGGCGTGCCAGGTCCATCCATACCGCGATCGATCCGCACCGGTCAGGCGCCTGATCCGATCCCCTGCATTCTGTTCGGGCAACTCGCGGTAGACGCTGCCCACAATGGCAAGGGCATCGGATCTTCTCTTCTGCGCCATGCGTTGCAGCGGTGCGTCGATGGCGCCGCGGCGATTGGCGGCCGCGCCGTCGTTGTGAGGGCTATCGACCACGAGGCGGAGACATACTGGCGGTCGAATGGCTTCATTCCGGCCATCGATGACCCGTCGATTCTCTTTCGCTCGGTTGTCGACATCGCGGCGTGGTTGAAAGCAAGCGCTGGGTGATCCTGCGTTTCTGATGGCCTTTGGGCGCGATGGGATCATTGTCTGGCTCACGTTGAGGGCGCGAGTGTGCGTGAAGCCGTTCAAGCGCACCACGGCAGTTTCAACAATCTCCCTTGTGTTAGATTTCCGATTGCGTCTCGCCGTGGGCGCTCACGCTTGACGTATCGAACCGTCGCGCGGGATTTTGGCTGCTGCACCCTACCTGCCGAGAACATCGCTTTCTGGATCGCAGAGATCGAGCGCGAGTATCCGGCCCTGCAACGCGGCGAGCAGCGGATCGCTCGCCAACAGCTGCGCCAGCTGCAAGACGAGTTGGGCATCCCGGATGAGTTTGACCGGATCGAGACGGAGCAGCGCTACTTCGCAATGCTCGAAGCCTACGCCGCGATGATCGAGCCGGACGGGTTCGAGCTATCTTTCTGACCGCGACCGAGAGGGAGATCACAAACTTCCTCTCGCTCAAACGATGGATGCTGAAGATTGACCAATACTGTGGGCCCAACATAGGAGTTGCGGGTTGGGCGACAGTTCTCAAGTGAGAACCAGCGTCGCCACGATCTGCAGACCCGTTCTCACCTGAGAACTGCACTGCCACAATCCTTAATTTGCATTAACCTAATATCGCTTGACCGACTCGGTCGCATGCGAGAATTTACGCTCAAGTTAATGAATTCGGCTTGGAAGCGTTTATGGCGGCAGATCCCGATAAAGACGATGCGCGGCGGACAGGCAAGGGCCTGACGTCGCTGTCTGCCTTGGTCTCTGCCGATGCGGATCTCCTTTCCGCGCAGCTTCAGGCGTTGCGAGAGCGAGCCTTTCCGCCCTCGGCGGCAAAACGTCTGCGGACTTTTTCTTCAGGTGAAGTCGCAAAGTTGATCGGCATTACCGATGCGTATGTTCGCCACCTTACTCTTGCCGGCGAAGTTCCTGAGGTCGAGAAATCGGCCAGTGGACGACGGATGTTCTCGCTCGAGCAGGTGCACGAAATCCGCCGCAGGCTAGCCGCGAGCAAGCCGACCTATTCGCAGGAGCGGCGAAAGAACGAGCATTTGCAGATTATCGCCGTGACAAACTTTAAAGGTGGTTCGGGGAAGACGACAACTGCCGCCCATCTCGCACAGTATTTCTGCATGCGCGGCTATAGGACGTTGGCCGTCGATCTGGATCCGCAAGCGTCCCTTTCGGCGCTGTTTGGCGTGCAACCAGAGCTCGATCTCAAGGACAACGAGACGATGTACGGCGCGATCCGATACGACGACGCGCGGCGGCCATTGAACGAAATCGCAAGAAGCACCTACTTCAGTGGACTCGATATCGTTCCGGGAAATCTCGAGCTCCAAGAGTTCGAACACGACACGCCGAAGGCATTGGCGGCGGGCGATCGGTCGAGCGACCGTATGTTCTTTTCTAGAATCGCGACGGCGCTGGAGAGCGTCGGGGATCGCTACGATGTCATCGTCATGGATTGTCCTCCTTCGCTCGGGTTTCTGACGCTCTCCGCGCTCTGCGCCGCCCGGAGCGTGCTTGTCACTGTACATCCGCAGATGCTGGACGTGGCCTCTATGAGCCAGTTCTTGCACATGACGGCGGGATTGATGGAGGTGGTGGAAGGGGCCGGCGGCAACGCCAACTATGACTTTTTCCGCTACGTTGTAACGCGCTACGAGCCGAGCGACGGACCTCAAGGCCAGATCGTCGGATTGATGCGGAGCCTGTTCGGCGAACGCGTGCTGCCGTCATCCATCGTGAAGTCCACCGCGATCTCTGACGCCGGGCTGACGAAACAGACGCTGTACGAGGTCGGGCGAGAGAACTTCACGCGCAGTACCTATGATCGCGCGATGGAGTCGCTTGAAGCGGTCCATAACGAGATCGAGCAACTTGTCCGCGAAGCCTGGGGACGTGCCAAATGATCAAGCGCCGTGACGCCCTGAAGGCCATGATGGAACCAGTGGCTGCGCCCACTCGCACTGAGGCCGATACTGGTACTCAGGCCGGTATGTCGCCTTTGAAGGCTGGTTCACTTAAGTCGATGGGGCTATCCTTGAAGAGCCTTTCCGACGACGCAGCGGAGGTCCAGACCTTGCGCGAGCAGATCGCACAAGGCGAAGTCGTCATTGAAGTTGATCCCTCGGTCGTGGTCCCGTCGTTTGTCCGGGATAGGCTCGCCGATGTCTCAGGGGAAAGCGATGAGGCTCTGATCGAGAGCATCGCAGCGCACGGCCAACAGGTACCCGTTCTTCTTCGTCCAGATCCGACAGGGGAGGGGCGCTATCAGATTGCTTACGGACATCGCCGCGTGGCGGCGCTTCGCAAGCTCGGTCGGAAGGTGAAGGCGATCGTCAGGCCGTTGACTGATGAGGAGCTCTTCGTCGCTCAAGGCAAAGAGAATCTCGAGCGACAGGACCTGTCGTTCATTGAGCGCGCGCTGTTTGCCAAGAATCTCGAGGATCGTGGCGTCGCGCGCGAAACGCTCATGGCTGTCTTCGCGGTGCACAAGGGAAATCTGTCGACCATGATCTCCGTCGTGAGGCGAATCCCGGCGGATATGATCGAATGGATTGGAGCCGCGCCAAAAGCCGGCCGTCCCCGATGGGAGGCGATTGCCAACTTGCTGCAGGATGACGCTGAGCGATGGCGCCAGATCCTGAGCAGACCGGGCGTCTCGCAGTTGCGCTCCGATCAGCGGTTCGCCGCTGTGTTTTCGGCGCTGAGCACGCCAACGCCAAAAATGGAGCAGATTGTTGGAACCAAGGGCGAGGACATCGCCACAGTCACCCGAAGTCAAGGCAAATTCCGGGTTGTCGTCGATGATCGGCGAACCCCTGAGTTTGCTGCGTTTCTAGTTCAGGAGCTGCCGTCTATCCACGCCGCGTTCTTGCGCCGGAAAACCTGATTGTTGCGTTCGTTCCAACCCCTAGAGAGAGGACATCCGCAAAAGAAAAACGCCCCCAGACGTCTCCGTCCGGAAGCGTTCTCATCTTTGTTTGGCGACTGAGAAGAGACCATTTCCGCGAATCACTGTCAAGAGTCGGCCGCTGTTTGGCGGGTAGGTTTCTTTTGCCTGATGAAGGCAAAAGCCATGGAAGCACAAATCCCAACGACGTCCTTCGGACGGCGGCAGGCGACGCTTGGCCAAATCGCGGCGCAGATGCAGGTCAGGCGCGCCGTCGATGAGGCCGGCAAGCCCGGATCAAACGCGCCAGCCGCAGTCAACAAATGGCGGATCTGCCGGAC
>JAIYAJ010000567.1 GCA_027489105.1 Zymomonas sp.
CCAGACGGTCAAGCTGCTCAAGCAGCACCACCTGCTCGAGGACACCGACGTCGTCCTGTTCGACGTCCTGGGCGACGTGGTGTGTGGGGGCTTCGCCGCCCCGCTCCAGCATGCCGAGCGCGCCGTGGTCGTGGCGTCGAACGATTTCGACAGCATTTTCGCGATGAATCGCATCGTCGCCGCCATCAAGGCCAAGTCGAAAAACTATGACGTGCGCATGGCGGGCGTCATCGCCAACCGCTCTGCCGCGACCGACGAGATCGACCGTTTCAACGACGCCACCGGCCTGAAGCGCCTCGCGCATTTCCCCGATCTCGACGCCATCCGGCGCTCGCGCCTCAAGAAATGCACCCTGTTCGAGATGGAGCAGACGCCCGAGGTCGCGGCGGCCTGCGATGAATATAAGCGGCTGGCAGCGATGCTGTGGGCCGGTGTCGACCCGCTCGATGCCGAGCCGATGAAGGATCGCGACATCTTCGAATTCCTGGGGTTCGAGTGATGGCCAGCGCTGCGCCCTCCTCCTCCTATTCGGATCGCCGCACGTCGCTCGAAACCTATTTCGATCGCACCGCGTCGAAGACCTGGGAGCAACTGACATCGGACGCACCGGTCAGCGGCATCCGCGCTACAGTTCGTGCAGGCCGCAACCGGATGCGCGACACCCTGCTGTCGTGGCTGCCGGCCGACATGAAAGGGCTCCGGCTGCTTGACGCGGGCTGCGGCACCGGCGCGCTGGCGGTCGAAGCCGCACGGCGCGGGGCATCGGTGGTGGCGATCGACGTGGCGCGCAGCCTGGTCGAGGTCGCCCATCATCGTACGCCGCAGGGCCTGAAGATCGACTGGCGGGTCGGCGATCTGCTCGATCCCGCGCTTGGCCGCTTCGACCATATCGTGGCGATGGACTCGCTGATCCATTACCGCGCGTTCGATATCGTCGACGTGCTGTCGGGTCTGGCGGAGCGCACCGACGGATCGCTGCTGTTCACCTTCGCGCCGTCGACGCGGCCGCTCGTCGTCATGCACGCGATCGGCAAGCTGTTCCCGCGCGGCGACCGCGCGCCGGCGATCGAGCCGGTGCGCGAGCGGCTGCTGCACACGTTGATCGGCGGCGCGATGCCGTCTGCCCGGATCGGCCGCAGCGAGCGCATAGGCAGCGGCTTCTACACCAGCCATGCGCTGGAGGTGCTGCCGGGATGAGCCGCGTGGCCGCCTTGCGGAACGGTGCGTTCTGGAACCGCGTGGGTACGCGGTTCCTGCCCTTTGCCGATGCCGCGACGGCCGACCTCCCGCTCGGCCGCCTGCTGCGGCTGTCGCTGTTCCAGATGTCGGTCGGCATGGCCGCGGTACTGCTGACCGGTACGCTCAACCGGGTGATGATCGTCGAGCTCGGCATGTCGGCGTCGATCGTCGCTGCCATGGTTTCTCTGCCGTTGCTGTTCGCACCACTGCGCGCGCTGATCGGCTTCCGCTCCGACACGCACCGTTCGGTGCTCGGCTGGAAGCGGGTACCCTATATCTGGTTCGGGACGCTTCTGCAGTTCGGCGGGCTGGCGTTGCTGCCATTCGGGCTGCTGGTGATGACCGGCGGCGGAACGGGGCCCGCGATCGTCGGGCAGATCGGTGCCGCCCTGGCCTTCCTGCTGGTGGGCGCGGGGATGCATACGACGCAGACTGCAGGCCTTGCACTTGCGACCGACCTCGCCACCGAAGATAGCCGGCCGCGCGTGGTCGCTTTGCTCTATGTCATGCTGCTCGTCGGCACATTGGTCAGCGCGCTCGTCATCGGCCGTCTGCTGGCGGACTTCACACCGACCAAGCTGGTCCAGATCGTCCAGGGTGCGGCGATGCTGACGATGGTGCTCAACGTCGTCGCGCTGTGGAAGCAGGAAGCCCGCATGCCGCGCTCGACCATGCCGGCGGTGCCGCGTCCTGCCTTTGGTGCGGTCTGGGCCCCGTTCATCGCCAGTGCGCGGACGCGGCGACTGCTGGTCGCCGTCGGGCTGGGCGCTGCGGCATTCAGCATGCAGGACGTGCTGCTCGAGCCTTATGGCGGGCAGATCCTGGGCCTCTCGGTCGGGGCGACGACGTCGCTCACCGCGCTCTGGGCGGTCGGCATGCTCGCCGGTTTCACTTATGCCGCCCGCGCGCTCTCCGCCGGAGCCGACCCGCACCGGCTGGCCGGGTTCGGCAGCGTGGCAGGCATCGGCGCCTTCCTTTGCGTCATCTTCGCAGGACCGCTCCACTTGCCGGTGCTTCTGGGTATCGGCGCGACCTTCATCGGGGTCGGCGCTGGGCTGTTCTCTGTCGGCACGCTGACGGCGGCGATGGCGCTGAGCGATGCGGAGCGGACCGGCCTGGCGCTGGGCGCCTGGGGCGCGGTGCAGGCGACGGCCGCAGGCCTCGCCATCGCGATCGGCGCGATCGTCCGCGACGCGGTGTCGTCTGCAGCGGTCGAAAACCGCTTCGGAGCGACCTTGGCCGCGCCGACGACCGGCTATGCTCTGGTCTACGCCATCGAGATATTGCTGCTTGTCGCAGCGCTGATCGCCCTTGGACCGCTCGTCCGCAATTATCGGTCCACCCCGTCCTCAACCCGCGGCTTCGGCCTCAGCGAATTTCCGATCTGAAAGGTCCTGCCATGAACCTGGAACTCACGCCCGGCATCGATGTAGCCCTATTGGTCTTCTGGTCGTTCGTCCTCTTCTTCGTCTGCCTGGTCTTCTACCTGCGCCGCGAAGACCGGCGCGAAGGCTATCCGCTCGAGGATGAGTTCACCGGTCGGGTCGAAACGCCCGGCGGCCCGCTCAGCACCGCCTCGACCAAGGCGTTCCGCCTGCCCTTCGGCCACGGCTTCGTCACGGCGCCGACCAAGGGCCGCGAGCCGGTGGACATCGCCGCGCGTCGCACCGACCGCTTCGCCGGCGCGCCATACGAGCCCACCGGCAATCCGCTCGCCGACGGCATCGGCCCGGCCGCCTGGGCCGAGCGCGCCAAGCACCCCGATCTCGACATGGAGGGCCATCCGCGCATCCTGCCGCTCAGCAAGGCCAATGGCTTCAGCATCGCGCGCGAGGATTCGGACCTGAGTGGCTGGCCGGTGATCGGTGCCGACGGCGCGGTCGCAGGCCATGTCACCGACCTGTGGATCGACACCGCCGATCGTCTGGTCCGCTATATCCAGCTGGAAGACGGCATCCTGGCGCCGATGATGATGGCGAAGGTCAACCGCCGGCAGCGCTGTGTCGTGATCGACGCGATCAACGCTGTGCAGTTCGCGGGCGTGCCCCGCCTCTCCGCCGCCGACCAGATCACCCTCTACGAGGAGGAGCGCGTCGCCTCCTATTATGGCGGTGGCTATCTCTACGCCAATGCCGGCCGTCAGGAGCCGATCATATGACCGAGCATGAGATCGAGCCGATCCCCGGCCTGCCGGGACAGCTGCCGCCGGGCGAGCGGATATTGTGGCAAGGTTCGCCCGAGTGGCGCGTTCTGGCTCGATCTGCTTTTCACACGCGGGGGATCGCTGGCTATTTCGGCCTGCTCATCGCCGTCTCGCTGGCTTTCGGAAGCATCACCGGTGTCGTGATGACAGCCGCTCTCGGCAGCGTTGCGCTGGGCCTGCTCCATCTGCTCGCCCGCGCTTCGGCACGGACGACGCTGTACACGCTCACCAACCGGCGCATCGTGTTCCGCATCGGCGTGGCGGTGCCCAAGTGCATCAATCTGCCGCTCAGCCAGATCGCCTCGGTCGACCTCGCCTGCCGCCCTGACGGCACCGGCGATCTGCCGCTGACCCTGCTGGGCAGCCCGCGCATGGGCTATCTCGCCTTCTGGCCGCATGTCCGCCCCTGGACGGTCGGCACGCCCCGGCCGATGCTGCGTGCGGTACCCGATGCGGCGAATGTCGCGGCGCTGGTCGCGCGGGCCTGCCTCGCGGCCAATCCCGGCGGGCAGATTGCGGCCGTCGAGGTTCAGACGCAGCCGATGCCGGCCATGGCGCAGGTCGCATGAGCACCGCACATGATCACGCCAATATGCTGCCGCGCGGCACGCTGGTCATCGCGGGCGCCATGGTGGCGTTCGCGCTGGCCGCAACCACCCTGGTCCGGATCACCGGCATGCCGCCGGCCGCCTCGCCGGTTGCCGAGCGCGCAGAGCAGAAGGTCGCGCCGCTCGCCGAGCGCGTGCTGCGCTTCAGCGACCGCGCCGACGGCGCCGTGGTGATCGACGACGTCCGCACAGGACGGACCGCTTCGGTGATCGCCCCCGGCGAACAGACCGGCTTCACCCGCGGCGTGATGCGCGGGCTGGCCCGCGACCGCCATATGCGCGGCATCGGCGCGGAGCCCCCGTTCCGCCTGACCGCCTGGGCGAACGGGCAACTGTCGCTGACCGACACCGCCACCGGGCGCACGATCGAACTTTCGAGCTTCGGCGCGACCAATCGCGCAACCTTCGCGGCGCTGCTCAAATGAGCCGCCGGTTCGACATCGGCTGCACCGTCGAGGTGGCGCACAGCTTCGAGCATCTCCATGCCCATGTGACGCTCGACAGCGATGTCCAACTCGATGCGGGCGACCGCGTGATCGTCCATGGCGCGCGCATCATCGTCCCCTTCGGCGGATCGCTGACAGAGCGGCGCACCGCGACCGTGACGCGCGCGCGGCCATGGGAGCGGGCCTTGACCCGCATCAAGGCGCGGCTGGCACTGACTGAGCTTTATGAAATTGGCTTCTCGCCGGGAGATCATCGATGAGCACCATGGCCCTCAAATCGGCAGCGCCTGTCGTCGCGGCGCCGCAGCACGATCTGCCGATGCCGAGCGTCGAGGAACTGAAGCGCGAGGTGTCGAACGAGACGGTGCTCAGCCCGCGCTTCTACACCACCGACTTCAAGGCGCTCGACGCGATCGACGTCTCGCGTGTGCGCGCCGAGTGGGACGGGCTCATGGCCGAGATGGAATCGGATCCCAACAAGACCCATTTCAAGAAGGATTCATCCTTCGACGGCGTGATCGAGCGGATGCCGCCGGAATTGCGCCGCGACTTCATCGACTTCCTGATTTCGTCGATGACCTCCGAATTTTCGGGCTGTCTGCTCTACGCCGAGATCGCGAAGCGCACGAAGAACCCCGACATGAAGCGGCTGATGAAGTTCCTCGCGCGCGACGAGAGCCGGCATGCGGGCTTCATCAACGACAGCCTGAAGGACGCCGGGATCGGGATCGACCTGTCCTTCCTGAGCAAGGCCAAGAAATACACCTATTTCCAGCCCAAGTTCATCATCTACGCGACCTATCTGTCCGAGAAGATCGGCTATGCGCGCTACATCCGGATCTTTCGCCACCTCGAAAAGCATCCCGAACAGCGCTTTCACCCGATCTTCGAATGGTTCGAGAGCTGGTGCAACGACGAGTTCCGCCATGGCGAGGCGCTGGCGCTGCTGATCCGCGCCGACCCGAAGATGACGCAGGGGATCAACCGCCTGTGGATCCGCTTCTTCATCCTGTCGGTCTATGCGACGATGTATGTGCGCGACCACAACCGGCCTGTGTTTCACGCCGCACTGGGCGTCGATACGACCGAATATGATTACAACGTGTTCGACATCTGCACCGCGATCAGTCGGCAGGTCTTTCCGGTCGA
>JAIYAJ010000185.1 GCA_027489105.1 Zymomonas sp.
CCAAGCTCGGCCAGGCCTATCAGCAGATGGCCGACAAGCTGATCGCGCTCTCGAACGACGATCCCGACGCAGAGAACCGCTCGCCCAAGTCCTCGCTCCTCGACGAGTTCATGGCGATCTTCCAGCCCAAGTCGAAGATTGCCCGGAAATGACGTGCCGGGGATGAACGTCACATGCTGACGATCCTCTTCCTGATGGTCATGGCGGTCGTCATGACGGTCTTCTTCTATGTGCTGGCCCGGCCGCCGGCGCAGCGCGCGCTTGCGCGGCGGCTGTCGACCGTGCGCGGCCGCTACAATGTGTCGGGCGAGCCGCCGGTCAACGAGCAGGTCCGCAAGCTCCTCGCCAGCCGCGCGACCGTGCAGCAGCGCCCCAGGACGCTGGTCAACCGCTTCCTCCCCGACCCCGCCGAGATCATCCGGAAGATGGAAGCGGCGGGCAAGAAATGGACGCTCCGCCAATACTTCATCGGCTCGGGCATCGCATTCGCCCTGCCTCTGTTCGGCCTGACCATTGCCGGCCTGCCGGTGTGGATGGCGGCGATCGTGGCGATCGCGGCGGGGCTCGGCCTGCCGCCGATGCTGCTCGACATGCTCGCCAAGCGGCGCCTCGACCAGTTCACGCAGCGCTTCCCCGATGCGATCGACCTGCTGGTACGCGGGCTGCGCGCCGGTCTGCCCGTGGCGGAGACGATGGCTGCGATCGCGTCCGAAATCGAAGGCCCCGTCGGCAGCGAGTTCCAGGCGGTCAGCGACCGGATGAAGATCGGCCGAACGCTGGAGGCCGCGCTGCAGGAAACTGCCGATCGCCTCGGCACGCCCGAGTTCCAGTTTTTCGTCATCACCCTCGCCATCCAGCGCGAGACCGGCGGTAATCTGGCGGAGACGCTGTCGAACCTGTCCGAGGTGCTGCGCAAGCGCATGCAGATGAAGCTGAAGATCGCGGCGATGTCGTCCGAATCCAAGGCATCGGCCTATATCATCGGCGTTCTGCCCTTCATCGTATTCGGCCTGATCAGCTTCATCAGCCCGACCTATATGGGGAGCTTCTTCACCGACCAGCGGCTGGTGATCGCGGGCATCGCCGGGCTGGGCTGGATGAGCATCGGCGCGTTCATCATGCGCCAGATGATCAATTTCGAGATCTGAGGGCATGATGGAGCACAGCGTCAGCCCCCATTTCTTCAGCACGCTGCTCTCGATCGGCATCGCGCTCGCGACCGCCGTGGTCATGCTGATCGTCGGACACCATCTCGTCCGCTCCTTTGCGCGCGATCCGATGGCGCGCCGCGTCCGCGCGCTCAACGATCGGCGCGAGCAGCTCAAGGCCGGCGTCGCTGCCTCAAAGACGCGCCGCCGCGCCAAGATGGAGAAGAAGAGCAGCGTTTCGGTCGACCGCATGCGCGTCATCCTGGGCAGCATGAAGATGCTGCAGGATTCGCAGCTCAAGACGGCGACGCTGAACCTCGCGCGGGCCGGCATCCGGTCCAAGGACTCGGCGATCACCATCATCTTCTTCCGGCTGGTCGCGCCGATCCTGATCGGCGGCACGGCGGCGATCGGCGTCTATCTGCTCAACTGGTTTCCCGAAGCGAGCGCGCTCAAGCGCTACCTGATCGTCGCCGGGTCGCTGATCGCCAGCTACAAGGCGCCCGATATCTATGTGAAGAACCTGATCTCCAAACGGCAGACCGCGATCCGCAAGGCGCTGCCCGACGCGCTCGATCTGCTCGTCAGCTGCGCCGAGGCGGGGCTGTCGGTCGATCTGGCGTTCAACCGCGTCGCGCGCGAACTGTCCAAGGCCTATCCCGAACTTGGCGACGAGTTCGCGCTCACCGCGATCGAGCTCGGCTTCCTGACCGACCGGCGGCAAGCGTTCGAGAATCTCGACAACCGGGTCAATCTCGACTCGATCAAGGGCGTCGTCACGACGATGATCCAGACCGAGAAATACGGCACCCCCCTCGCCGCCGCGCTGCGCATCCTGTCGGCCGAGTTCCGCCACGACCGGATGATGCGCGCCGAAGAGAAAGCCGCGCGCCTGCCGGCGATCATGACGGTGCCGCTGATCGTCTTCATCCTGCCCGTGCTGTTCGTCGTCATTCTGGGGCCGGCCGCCTGTTCGATCAGCGACAATGTGATGAAATAGACGGCGTCCGATCGGGACGCGCGCGGAACGGATGAGGTGCCCGGCGGTTCTAACCCTCACTGATAGGAGGGCAGTCGATGCCGGCATTCACCACCAACCAATGGATCATCGTCGCGCTGGTCTTGCTTCTGGGCTGGCTGCTCGGCCTGCTGACCCTGTCGGGCAGCCGCAAATGGAAAAAGGCCTTCCAGAACGAGCGCGCCGCGCGGGTGACCGCCGATGGCGAGGTCGTCCGGCTCTCCAACGAGGTGGAGCGGCTGTCCGCCGAGCGCGATCAGAGACTGGCGGTGGAGAAGGAGCGCGACGCGCTTCTGGCCCGCAGCGCTGCCGCCAATGAGCGTATCGCCGAACTGGAAAAATATAGCCCCGCGATCGGCAGCCGGACGGCCGGCACCATCGCCGCCGCCGCCTCGGGCAAGCGGGACGACCTTGCCCGCATCTACGGCGTCGGGCGCAATGGCGAGGTGCGGCTCAACGAGCTCGGACTTCACCGCTATGTCGACGTCATCCAGATGTCGCCCAACGACGAAGCCTCGCTCGAAGGCTGGCTTGGCATGGCACCAGGGACCATCGCCGAAGAGCGCTGGCGCGAGCAGGCCGACATGCTGCGCCGGGGCGAATTTGACGAACATGCGCGCCGCTTCGCTTGAAGCGGCATCCGCTCAGCGCGTGAGCGCGGCGCGCCTGCCATAGGTCCCCCATCGCCATAGCCATTCGAGCGGGCCATAGGCGAAACTGCGGAACCAGATCCAGGCGAAGGCCGCTTCGGCGATCAGGATGGCGATCGCAACCAGCCAGAGTTCCGGCCAAGTGAGGCTGTTCCAATAGCCGAGCCCGAAGCCTGCAAAGATGCAGGCGCCGGCTAAGCTCTGGCCGAGATAGAGGGTCAGCGGCATGCGGCCCATCCGCTCCAGCACAGCCATCGCGCCAGCTATTGTCCCGAGCCGCCAGATCGACAGGAAGAGCGAGAGATGCCCGAACGTCATCAGCAATCGCGCCGGCTGGTCGACGAAAGCCGAGAAAGTCGTGGGCGCGCTTCCACCGGGCCAGATCAAGAGCAGTTGCAATAGCCGCAGCGAAAGCCCGCCGCCGTAGCAGATCGCCAATATCCGTAGGAGGGGCATCGCTCGGCCTTCGCCGCGGAACCAGTCGAGCTTGTGGAACGCCATGCCGAGCAGGACGAACATCAGCGCATCGCCGATCCAGAAATAGAGAAAACCGCTCTTCGCCCAGATCCAGCTGACGAGCGTCATATAGGCGAGACTGTCGCCATAGCTGCCCAGCCGGGCAGCCCCTTCACGGGTCAGCATCGGCGCCGAGTAGACCATGTCCACCGGCCGGATTCCCGGCGCCTCGACCGCGCCCCAGGTCGAAAGGAGCAGCATGACGATCCCGGCCAGCCCCAGCAGACGGGCCGGGGGCAGACGCCGAAAGCAAAGCGCTATCGCACCGGCCAGCGCATAGGTGACCAATATGTCGCCCGGCCACAAAAGCAACGTAGCGTCGACGATGCCGAACAGCAGGATCAGAGAAAGCCGGCGGAGCATCGCCGGCAGCCGCTCCTCCCCGCTCCCGCCGCCCAGGAACAGAAGCAGGCCGACTCCGAAAAGGATCGAGAACAGGCCGCGCATCGTGCCGGTCAGGAAAAGCTGGCTGATCGTCCAGATCTGCCAGTCGGGATTGGCCAGCGACGGATCGCCGAGCGGCCGGTTCATCGCGATCGGCCCGCCCATGTCGATGATGTTGACGAACAAGATGCCGCAGAGAGCGAAGCCGCGAAGCGCGTCGAGCAGGCCTAGCCGGCTCGATGCGGCGACGGGTCGGAGCGGAAGCATGTCCCGGTGGTAGCGCCTCCGAAGAGAGGCGTCACCTCACCGCATGCCGCAGATGAACGGCGGGAGGACCGGGCCGCTCCCGCCCTCCGTGCCCGCTTACTTCCGCGCCTTGAGCGCTGCCTGGGCAGCAGCGAGGCGAGCGATCGGCACGCGATAGGGCGAGGCCGAGACATAATCGAGGCCGATCTGCTCGCAGAAGGCGATCGACGCGGGGTCGCCGCCATGCTCG